>SVFZ01000125.1 GCA_015056585.1 Butyrivibrio sp.
TCTCTGGATATATCATCAGATACCTGAATGTAGACCTTTTCGCCTTCTTTGATTGCGACAAAATCCACTTCTTTTTCATATAATTTTCCCACGTATACTTCGTATCCGCGTCTGAGAAGTTCTATTGCCACTATATTTTCAAAGAGCCGATTTCTCGACTCTTCTCAACAATTCATTTGCTATGTCAGTTTTCTGACCTTTTTCAAAATCAATTCTTCTGACTTTTAATGAACGTTATCATCCTATCAAATGCATCCCTCGCAACATCGTTCACTCGTTCCGATGCAACAAAGCAATGCTGCATCTCCATATTTCTTTCTGCAAGAGGATCGATCAATTCATGTACTACTCCTGCCGCTGTCAGGGCTTCATCCATATCGCGCATATCCACATAATATTCACTCCCCAAAAGAACATTAGGCGGATAATTGGAATCAACCCATAGAATGTTGTTATATCTGCGTATCTCCTTCTGGCTCAGAAAAATAGAACCCTTCACATAGTTTCCGACAAGTATCTTCGTCCCTAAAGAAAACTTGTCATATGCAAGAGGCGCATCATCAAGCACAACCGCCATGATCTGCTCTGGCTTCAATACCGGGCTGATTCCTAAAATATCGGCATAATCCGGATTAGTGATAACACTTCCCAACTGACTTGTCATGATTGCACCGGCAGATGAACCCATTATCACCACACAATCCATATCCAGATGATATTCCTCCGAATGTTCCATCAAAAATAGGAATGCTTCATTTGCCTGAATTAAGGGATCAGGAAAATGATATTCGGGTACCAGTACATAATCAATATTTACAAGATTAAATCCTTCTGCGCAGATATCATCCAGCAGCACCGTAGCGTCACTCTCCGCAAGCGGATCTCCAACGCTTTTACTCCCTCCGAAAAAACCTCCGCCATGAAAGTATATAAGTGTCGGATTTGTCGCATCCCTGTCCTTATTGGGATAAGTGATATCAAGGTAGCTGTTGGGATAGGTTTCAGAATACTTAACCTCCGTAATGACATACTGTCCATTGTCCTTTAAGCCTTCCATAGGTTCACCAAGCGGCTCATAGACATTGGCCGTATTCACTGTACTTGCCGAAAGCTTTTGAATCGTACCAACGATGATCTGCGTATGTGTCAGGACAAACAATATCCCTCCTGCCAAAACCGCAAGTATAACGATAAATATGATCAAAACTTTCCGAATCTTTTTCTTCTTTTTCTCGTTCATTGATTCTTCTCCACATCCTGCCAGTTATTATTATGCAGGATTTCTGCATTTTCCCCAACAAAGACTGCAGCCGCCTCTTCATCTCCCGCAAGCTGATACAGCATCCATGCTGTCATATATCCATCCGAACGCATCAGCATCTGCTCATGCTCAGCGCAAACAGCTCTTGCACGCACCTTTTGCACATCATCAGAGATACTGTTGTAGTTCGTTGTAAGTGCTGAAAGCGGGGAAACACCTCCATAGCTTGTTTCAGGATCAGACCCGGAATCGTCCGACTTTCCCGTTCCAGCTACCATAAAATAAGGGATCGTCACTTTAGAGGCGTCATATTCCCATCCCATGTTCTTAGCAAGAGTAGGATATGCGGCACTTCCGGTAAATATAGCTTTATAAAGCGCACCATTTTCATAGTTCGTAACTGCACAGATCGCACCGGCACCTCCCTGAGAATATCCAATAATGCCCATGTTGCTGTAATCTATTTTTCCTGCAAGAACACTGTCAGATGGAAGATGCAGCATGAAATCCAATGTAATAGAGGCTGTCTGACCGTTTCCGGTCTGCCCGTCTTCATTGCCAACCACTACAAACCCCCATGTGGCAAGACGCGGAAAGAATGGTTCAAACGATGAAGCAGGCGTTCCGCTGGCATTGACGACCATGATCATTGGCCACATTTTATCACTGCCTTCCAATTCTGTCGGATACCAGACTCTCACCTTTCCGATGGATTCATTGTCAGAGACGAACTCGGTATAGCTTGTCTCAAATGCGCCCGGATTTGCATATCGCATTTCCAGCGGTGCATCGGACTGAAAGCGCTCATAATACCCTTCCGTGATGTCATTATTTCCGCCCCCATTTGGAAGCTTTGATTTAATGTAAAAAAATCCAGCTATAAGCAGGATGAGTATGACACCCAGCAAAATCAATACAAGCTTCATGACCTTTCGCATTCCGACCTCCTACTGTTTTCTATCATTTGAGGAGCTCTAATCCATGACTTTGAACATTCCCGTTCACAGCTGCATAAATCCAATCCGCAACACTGATATCATCCTCGAGTTTGTCAAATACATTACTGGATATGATAGTATGCTGCGTATTATGCGTTTCCGGATCCTCACCATATTTCCAAATAAATATGCCAACACCGGGGATATTCTCCTGTAAGCCATCAACCATCTCTGCAAGATCCTTCTGGAACAGGTCTCCATTTTCCTTGCTTCTTGTCATCGTCCCGGTTCTGATATACGCCTGATACTCCTGCAATGTATCATCACGATAGGAGCAGTCAAACAGGATTTTAACGTTATCACCCCGTTTGTTGCATAAAGCTGTAAGACTATCAAGTACCAGATTATCACTAACCAGTCGATCGGCAATTACTGTTGGTGTTTTCCATAATCCGTCAGCCGTCTCATGCCATCCGTCATAGAGAAGCAGTGAACTGTCCACACATACCGTGATATTTTCCGCAGAAGGAAACCTGTCAATCACATCGTCCGCCAAAAGAGATGTCGCAAATCCGCCCGCAGAAAAACCTGTTACCAGTAAAGTGTCCGGATTGCCAACATAAGGCATAGCCTCATCCATGAAAGCCGAATAATTGTTATACCCGTTATGATAAACCACCCTCTCTTTGCTGCCGTCCATGTAATGATACTCGCCTGTTCCGCTGTGAAAATCTCCGGAGGCATATGGCAGAACAAGAAAAGTCCAATCACGGAAAGGATTCTCTTCCGAAGTGCTTCCTATTCCTCCGGAAGCAACGAAATCCTGGACTTTTGCTGTCGTAGCAAAAAAATCTTTACCGTGCTCGGAAGTATACCCGTTGATGCTTGCACCACCGCCGAAAAAGTACACCACGACCTTATTCTCAGATCCGAGTCTGATGAGTCCATGCCATTCGCTTCCGTCAGAAGACATTGTCCCCTCCGGGGTGATACGATACCACTTGCCAATCTCCGGTTCGCCTTTGAGCTCCGGATGTTTGACAAAAACAGTTTTGCTAAGTATCACTCCTACAATAATCGCAGCAATCGCCGCAACTGCAATTATAGTAATGCCGACAATTTTCATGACCTTTTTCATGATGACCTCCTTGACAAGTTGCTGAAACAAATGTATCATAAAATCGTTGATGATACAAGTGTTTCAGCAAAATGATACATATTCGGGAGGTTTGTTTCATCGCATGAACATGAACAATGAACAAAAAAATACATATGTCAAAAAGCAGATCCTAACTGCGCTTCTTGATCTTCTGAAGGAGAAACCTCTCTCCGATATTTCTGTCAGCGAACTAACAAGCAAAGCCGAAATCGGACGTGTCTCTTTTTACCGCAACTATCAGAACAAAGAGGATATTTTGAAAGAAGAATCGGACCGGCTCATTAAGGAATGGGGAAAGCTATATGAGTCTAACCCCGAATCAACGCCGGAGAGTTTGTTCCCCTCATTATTCGACTTTTACCGTGATCATAGAGAATTTTATACGATTCTCTATAACGCAGGTATGTCTTCCATCATGATGGAAACCATAATTAGCACCATTCAGATAATGCCTGAAATGCCCAACCTTGAAGCATACATGAAATCTTTTTGGGCATATGGCATTTACGGATGGATGCTGGAATGGATCAAACGTGGTATGCAGGAAGGTGGCAAAGAATTAAAAATTCTCTTTAGCCTGGCGCACCAAGACAATGAAAGCAGTGGAGATATTACATAATGCATGCATCGAAAACGGGATAAGCTTCAACTACTATCAGACCGGAGCAAAACTTATAAAAGACGGAAAGCTATACGACATACCCAGAAAACTGCAGCCCGCGCAGGTACACAAAGGAAGGCTTGATACATAGCCCAAAAGAAAGGAGGCCCGTCATGAGTACAACATCATATCAGATCATCGCCGTAGACTTTGACGGAACCCTCTGCTTCAGCAAGTGGCCGGAGCTCGGCAAACCCGACAGACCACTGATCGAATACCTTATTGGTCAGAAAAGATCCGGCAACAAACTCATCCTCTGGACCTGCCGCGCCGGAGATGCCCTGGATAAAGCTGTCTCCTGGTGCCGTGAGCATTTTTACTTCAAATTGAACTAAGTCGCTGCGCGACGGCCTGCCAAGGCTGTGGCGCGGCGTTTTTACTTTTAAGAAAGGCGGTAGATAGTGACTCCTAAAAGGAGTATTGTTTAAGTTACCACACCAAAACAAACCCACTACTTCCGCCTATGAA
>SVFZ01000116.1 GCA_015056585.1 Butyrivibrio sp.
AAATATGTTTTTGTTGGAGGGTGTTCGATGAAGCTTATTGTTATAGATGTACAAAAAGGAATCACCGATGAAAGACTATATGATTTTGACGGATTCATAAAGAATGTGACAAGTATTATTGATGCTGCAAGGAAGAATAATTAGTTAGGTGATAAGAACCAAAACAGTATGAAGTATAAGGTGGACCTTCAGAAATAATGCTATTCTGAGGGTCTATTTCATGTAGAAAATTAATCTCTATTTTTTGTTATTCTCCGCACATTTTACATGGCTCATCCGTTAATCATTATGAAGGAAGGTTGAAAAAGGTATCCATGGACTTAGAAAACTCATATAGTTTCGGATATTGACAGCATAGCAAAGAGTCTTCTCATGATGCGTGATGGGCAGATCATCTACGAAGGAGCGTGGGACAAGGAACAGGGTGATCTTGAACAGTTATATATGGAGGAATTTGAGTGATGAAAAACTATGGGGAAGTCTATAGTTCTAAAATGTTGTTTTGGACAATATACAGATATGAACTCAAAAAGATATTATCTCATAGGGTAAAGCTGTTGGTTTTACTAGCCGTAGCAGCGTTCCTGTCCATTGTCTCTGCGCAACGCTATTTTTCAGATTCATGCGAGCAGCAATCCTGGAAGGCAGAACAGTCCCTTGATGGAAGGATAATGGATGAGAATTTCTTTACAGAGATGAGAGAGTCTGCTGATCAGGAAGAATCAGGGTTATGGTATTTTGCGACACTATATGCAAGTAAGGTATTTAGATATAATGAGTCACAGTCTATTTTGCATAGTTCAGAGGAAAAGGAGGAATGGACAGAAGATACATTTTATGAGACTAGAAAACGAGTTATAGATGAGTTTGCTGATGCATTCTATCTGACGAGAAAAGAGCGGAAATATTGGGATGAAATGGAAGAAAGCAATCCGAAACCGTTTATCTACCGCAGCACAACTGATGTTCAGAACCTCCGAGACACCTATCAGTTTACCATGACTATAACCTGTTTGCTGATAGCTGTGTTTTTATCCGGGAGCTTTGCAGGGGAAAGTGAAGATAAAACAGATTCACTTATCTATTCCAGTAAATATGGACATAAATATGCTGTTGCTGCGAAACTGATAGCCGGATGTACATTCTCGCTTGTTATAGGAATTATGATGCTCCTCATGACTCATATTCCGGTTGCAATATTCAGTGGACTCCACGGTCTTGATGCGCCATGGTATATGGTCATGCCTTTCTCGGTGATGCCTGTTAAGGCATGGAAGATGCTGCTTTTGCATACAGTGGTATATCTACTTGGGTGTATACTCACCGGACTCCTTGCAATGATGCTGTCACTGTTGTTTGACAGATCTATGGCAGCTGCGGGAACGGTTTTTGCCTTAATATTATGTGATCTCTTTGGAAGCGTACCTACACATATGCGTGTGTTGAGCCAGATACGTTATCTGACACCAATTTCTGTATTGCTAAATTCCAATGTTCCAGATATGCGCTTAACTAAGCTGTTTGGAACATATTTGATATCATTTCAGACAGGACCGTTATTATATTCGCTATGTGGATTGCTTTTGGTTATCATAACTGTTGGGATCTTTCGAAGGAGATACTGTAGGAAAAATGATCCATGCAGGTTCTGAGACGCCATAGTAATCGGCGTTGAACAACGAAGGCTGAGCTATCAAAAGCTCAGCCTTAATATTTTACTCAACAAGCTGTCCGTAGAAAAGAAGCTCCGGAGTATCGCTGTCTGTGAGGATCATATACTTAAATGGTTCATCGGCGGTAAACTCTTTTACCTCAGGTTCTTCAAGAATGCAGCTTTCAGTCATCATTACTGCTGTAGCAGCCGCAGCTTCGATTCCTTTCTCATCGACCTTGATTTTGGTCTTCTGTATTATGTCAGAGATAAAGAGCTGCATCTCATCGCTCATGAGAGAGAAATCTGCAGCTGGCGTAAAAGCATCCCCGGCACCACGGGCTTTGCAGAAGTCGATGAGCTGATTCTCAGACAGTGTGGTATCGGATTCAAATTTTGGGAGCTTTACAGCGACTTCTTCAAAAGATGCAGTAGCCATCTTTGTAGTCACATCATCTACTTCACCAAGTACAAATACAGCATTAATTCCACCATTCATGGGAAGGACAACAAATTTGCCATTTTCATCCTCGTAGTATTTGAATTTGTTCTGCTGACTCATGAAATCCTTTTTTACTGTTTCTCCGGAAAGTGTTTTGAAATCGCCTTCGAGAGTGGCGGGCTCGAAGAAATCATTGATCCAGGCTGTGCGGAGATAAAGAGTATTTACCAGGATAAGATCTGCATAGGACAGGTCGTTACTGATGGATGTGATAAGACCATTGGTATTTTCATTGATCCAGTTATTAACCGTATCCGTGATCTTGTCTTCAGGAACATTTTCAGCTGTTGCTCCAAAGGTCTTTTTCACATATTCCATATACTTTGGGGACAGTTCGCCGCTGGACTTCGTGTTTCTCCAGATGGAGTTTTCCAGGTCAAAAGCACCATCCGGAGCCTGGGCATCATCTTCATAGTAATCCCGGTAGTCATTAAATTCATCCTGGGCAGTCTTTAACCATTCATTATAGGAATCCACTGAGGCAGTTACGCCTTCATACCATGAGGTGAGTTCATCCATGGAGTTAAATCCCATTGCCTTTAAGAGCTCATCTTTTGTTTTGCCGTCAGCACCTGAAACTGCAAGTGCCAGAGCTGCTCTGAACGAGGTGGGTGATATCATGTAGTTCTTGTCAGAAAAGCCGTATTTTTCAATAAAATCTATGAGTGAGCTGTTAAAATCCATGTTGATATCCACTTCTGGTATTTCTGAAATAGGGGTGTTTGTGGCATCGGTAGTGTCTTCGTCAGAAACAGAGATTTCGTTTTCCTGAGAAGTGACCTGACCATTGCTCTGTGTTTCAGTATTACCACATCCTGAAATGATGCCGGTAACTACTAATAATGTTATTATTACTGATATTATTCTCTTTTTCATAATGTCCTCCATTGTTCTTACTGCTTTAAGAATATTCTCCAGATTCCTTCATTGGGATCGATGCACACAACTATTGCATCTTCACCAAGTACAAAGAATTTTGTCTCCGATGATCTGTCAAAGTTCTGTTGCCCATTTTCTGAAGGTTCGCCATCAGTATATGATGTGGCCATTAGTAAGCTATCTTCCGGGATTTCCCCAATAAACTCTTCGCCGGAGTCTTTGTAAAGTGATCCCTCATGCATTAGCATTGCAGGATAATCGGATTCAGGAGCTACGGCTGTCAGCACAGGAGAGCTTTCAGTTACTTCCGGAGCACCTTCTTTGGCTCCCTTAGGAATGGCACCTAATGTTGTGATTTCTTCCGCCTCATCAACAGACTCGTATGCTGTGTTTATTTGAGCGTTTCTGATCACAATTCCGGCGACAACCAGAAGTAAAAGACCTGCAGCAGCAAAGTAGTAGCTTTGAATACGGGCTAACTTTTTATGCTTTGAAACAGTACTGTCAGCGCTTTTTATGAATTTGGGATCAATGCCGCCCATGGCATCCAATAAATCATGTTCGTTCATACTGTAAATCCTCCGTCTGTGAGGTGTTTCTTGAGCCTTTCCCTCATCCTGAAAAGCGTGGTTTTTACTTTGCTTTGAGGAAGAGAGTATTTTGCGCATATCTCGGAAACGGAATCAAAGAAGTAGTACCTTCTGACAAAGATATTTCGCTGCTCCTCAGTGCATGAATCCAGAAATCTGTTTATGGTCTCAGAAAGCTCTTTTGCATCAAATTCCTGTGAAACATCAGCACTACCGGGGATACACTCCTGCATTTCATCAGTAAGCTCGCAGTAAAGTGCAGATCTCTTTTGCCTGCTTACATGACGAAGCCTGTCTATGGCGAGATGCCTGACAATCTTTCCGACAAATGAAAAAAGATAAGTCCTTGGCTCGTTTGGCGGTATCAGATTCCAGGTCTGGAGGTACGCATCGTTTTCGCATTCCTCGGAAGTTTCTGCATCCGATAATACATTCCGGGCTATTCTTCTTAGCTTGGTTCCGTATTTCTGAGATGTCTGCGTTATAGCTGATTCATCTCTTGATAAGTAGAGCTCTACAATCTGTGAGTCATCCATGAAGATGATCCTCTCTTTCTTTTAAGGCCTTCACTATATATAGCGACATTAATGATAGCATGGTTACACTTTTGAAAAAATATTTATAATATCCGCACATTTAATATAATTAATTCGTTATACATTACAGAGGGAGGTGAAAGACAACAATCCAT
>SVFZ01000117.1 GCA_015056585.1 Butyrivibrio sp.
CCATATTTTTTGAAGTATTACGTTTTGCTTTTTATTAGTATCTTTTTTCAACGTCGTCACCCCTTCATTCCTACATTCGGAACATCAATTCTCTTGCCAGGGAAATGAAATAAGCAACTCCCTGTGAAATCATGCTAAAGAAGATCATCAGAATAAAGATCATGACTAGCATTGCAAACAGTGTTGCCACCGTGAACAGTAGATTCTTGCCTGCTGAATACTCATGTATCTGTCCCATTGCTGCCACAACAAGAAGTGCAGCCCAAACTAGTGACAGAGCACTTACAACACTATAAAACTCGGCTTCATCAACTGTTACGAAGTTACTAAATACCATAAGCGGGAACTGGATAAGCGGATATGGAGTAAGTGCATAGCAGGTTGCCATGTATACCTGTCCAAGTTTTCCTTTACCATCAAAAAGTGTTGTCAGTCCCCAGTTTCCTACTACCCAAAGGGCAAGTGGGAAAAGGATACTTGCAAGGTATAAGAAGATATTAAGATCTTCCCAGTAAACCTTGATAAAAATGAAACTTGTAAATCTAAGTTTTAAAATACGAATAAGTAATGTGAGAAAGAGAATTGTGTTTGCAGCTGCATATGTGCCTCTTTTCTCATGAGTAAGATCCCAGAAACCATCCAAAGGATGTGTAATGCAATAGAGCGCAAATTTCAGGGAGTCAAAATATTTATCTTTAGGACTATCAAACTGTTTAGTATTAGCTATCATATTCTTCACCCTTTTTTCTCTATTACAAAAATATCTGCTGTATCTATTTCGTGGCGAATGCTCTTAATCTTTCCTATTGAAAGTGGGATAAGGAACAGCGCCAGTATTACTAAAACTATCCAGAAGATATGCTCTTCTACCCAAATTTTTCTGTACTGCTTATAGGCCTTGGAATAGTTGTCATCATCATATTTGAGTTCGAAATACTTCATAGCTTCTTCATACTGTTCCTGACGAAGAAGAGCTCTTCCGATTCCGATATAAGCAAGGTCGTAATTGCCGTTTTGGTTCATTACTTCCTGCCAGGCCTCTCCGGATTCTTCGTAGTGGCCTTTATCAAATTCCTCAATGGCAGTGTACACAAGCTCACCAAACTGAGTAGGAACAAATGAAGTTATTGAGCAATCAAGACTGTCCACTACGTATAACTCGTGGCCAACATGTTCAATAGCTGATGGTCTTCTGAAGTAACCGTCCATATTTCCGTTACCGCCAAAAGCAAATACCATATTTCCCTGATCGTTATATCCAAAAAGTCTTCCTCTGTTACGGTCAAGACATACATAAATGTCATTTTCCATACAGGTTATATCTGTAAGGATTGATGGTCCTTCATAACCACCGCCGGATCCGAGGTAAAGGTCTCCGCCAACTGACCAGTCACCATTGGATACCAGGATATCGCTACCCATAAGGTTAAGCTTTCTGACAGCGTTCTCGTCAGCTCTTGCCTGCTCCAATGTGCGAGCCTTGGTGGCATATATGAATCCTTCATAATCCATATAGATATTTTCATACTCAGTCGGAACGAAGGATTCCATCTTTGCTCTCTGTTCCTGAGAAGCAAGCTTTTTCCAAATATAATCTGTCCAGTCAAAAGAAACCGGTGTTGCTCCTACGAAACCTGAGAATGTAGCATCGTTTTCATATTTGATAAGACCTTTGTTGATACCTGTAGCGATGCAGTAAACACGCTCTGCTGTATCAACTGCCAGCTTTGTCGGCTGGAACACAAGCTTAGGATCAAGTGTGTTGTCTGTTGGCTTAACAAATTCCATAAGGTAGTTAAGATCCTTATCTACCTTAACAACTCTTGCATTTCCCTGATCTGCTATGAATATGTTTCCATCTTCTGATATAGCTACATCAGTAGGGTTGTTAAAAGTATCAATATCACTGCCTTTAATGGAATCGATTATTCTTACAACTTCCAGCTGCTCGGGAGATACTCTATTGAGCTCAATAATTCTGTTATTTCCGCTATCACAGAGATAAAGAGTATTTCCTTCTGCAAACAATCCCTGAGGATTTTTTAATTTAATATCAAGACCAAGTTCTGATGAAGTGAACACCTTGCATGGGTTATAGAAATCTGCACTGTTCAAGTAATCGCCCCAGTAGTCGTAGTTGTAGGTGTAACCACCCTCATCAGTAGCGGCATTAACCTGAAGTGGCTGAAGAAGTGCAGTTGTCATCGCAAGTATTGCCATTCCAGTCTTTAAAAAGAAATTCTTCTTACGCATAATACTTCAACCTTTCAAATTAGTCCTTCAAACCTGAGCTAGCCATTGTCTCAAGAATCTGGCTCTCTGAGAATACGAAGATAATAATAGGAACTATCATAACTACAACAAGAACTGCAGCACCCTGACCTGTTCTTGCAATACCACCTGCCTGAATCTGCTGAAGAGCAAATACAAGTGTCTTTTTCTCTTCTGAATAGATATAAGTTGATGCCTTATTATTCCACAAGCCCTGTACCGAGAAGATTATAAGTGTCATCCATGCAGGCTTTACGTTTGGCATAACGATTCCTGAAAATACCTTCCACTCATTGGCACCATCAATCTTGGCAGCCTCGATAAGTGATGTAGGAAGTCCTTCCATGAACTGCTTCATAAGGAAGAGTCCCATTGGAGAAGCAAAAGCAGGAATAATGATTGCCCAGTAAGTATCGATCCAGCCCAGTTTGTTCAGGATGAGATAGTTAGGAATTGCTGTTACCCAACCCGTGAACATCATGGCAACAGTTACTATTTTGAAGAAAGTCTGGTTGCCGGGGAAGTCATACTTAGCAAGTACGAAAGCTCCCATAGAAGCAATGATAAGATGTCCTGCTGTTCCAACAAATGTAATAAATACTGTGTTGAACAGGTATCTTGTAAATGTAACCCAGGATTTACCCATTGTTACAAACAAATCTGAAAAGTTATCAAGTGTAGGATGCTGAGCAAAAATCTTAGGCGGGAACTTGAACAACTCATCAAGGGGCTTAAGAGCACTGCTCACAGCATATATAATTGGAAATGCCATAACAAAGGCAATCATCAATAGGATCAAGTATAATGCTATATCGCCAGCTATTGATCTGTTTGGCTTTCTTTTTTTGATTATTTTTGCGCTCATATCAAGTACCAACTCTCCTTAATAGACTCTGGATTGCCTTGTTGCAAAGTATCATCATCAGGAACAGAATTGTAGCTATTGCACAGGCATAACCCATTTCAAATCTAGAATAACCATAGTCAAACAGGTGTGTTACGATGGTTCGTGCTGCGTAATCTGTACTTGGATATCCGCAAAGTGCCATTGTTACATCTGCTACACCGAAGGAAGAAGTGATTGTCATAACTGCACCGAACATAAGCATTGGCTTCATGTTAGGAAGTGTTATGTACCAAAGCTCCTGCCATCTGTTCTTGATACCATCCATGTATCCGGCCTCAAACTGAGCTCTGTCTACGCCCTGAAGTCCGGCTACGAATGAAAGGAATCCGGTACCCAAACTCATCCACAGGATAACTATCATACAAATAGGAAGCATGTATCTTGGATCGATGAGCCAAAGCTTTGCTGTATCAATGATGCCCAGATTCATAAGGAAGGCATTTACATATCCGTATGCATCGCCTCGGAAGAATACCGAGAAGATTACATAACAGTTACCTGCAATGGAAGGGGCATAGAACACGATGACTGCTATACTTCTTATCCAAACAGGCAGCTCATTGATGAGCCATGCAAAAAGGAAGGACAAGATGTACCCCAACGGGCCTGTTATCAAAGCTATCATCAGCGTGTTCTTGACGCCGATCAGAAAGATATCATCCTGAAGTATCAGTGAGATATAGTTCTGCAATCCAATAAAACGTGGAGGTTCAAGAATGTTGTAATATGTGAAGCTGTAGTATATTGATGCAACTACAGGGAACACAAAAAACATTGTAAATAGTATTGCGTAAGGTGCCAGGAAGAGGTAACACATCTTGCGGTTCTTTGCCTTCTTCCAGGCAACGGTCATATTATGTTTGCGTAGTGTAAAATACTTCTGAAGATATTCCTTCATTGCCGTTATCTCCCAAATAAACTTTGCTGCTTAGTCAACTGGCATACCAAATTCGATTCGTTTCTTCTTTATCTCTTCATCTATCAGGATCGAGTAGTCGATGATCGTCTCTCGTGAATCAACTTTCTCGTTGATTACCTTTCTGATAGCGTTAGAGATATGTCTTCCTGTGAAGTAACCACCCGGAACCTCTCTGATTCCTACTGTGTTATCCCACTGCTTACTGAGAACTTCGATGTCCTCTGTACTCCAGGAAAGATTTGCGAATGCATCTCTGTTTGCTGTTGCATATCTCGCAGATGAACCAAGAAGAGCTTCAATCTCACGACCAAATCTTACCTGTGTATCTGCATTTGCCCACCACTTCATGAATTCCCATGATGCATTTCTGACATCTTCATCTTCAGTCTTTATCATCATAGTTGCACTACCTGTTATAAAGTCTGATCTGTCGAGGTACTGCTTGCCGTTTGCATCCTTGCGGTATGTTCCCGGAATCAATGTGAAGTCCCAAAGTCCTCTGATCTCAGGTGCGGAAACCATAAGTGTGTTATAGGTTGAGTATGGTGCAATACCAATTGGCATCTCACCTGAACGGAATCTGCTGACAAAGTCATAAACTGTAGGGATACCGTAATCATTAAAGTATCTTACATAGTCATCAAATGCTGCAACTCCGGCCTCTGTATTAACAGTTGTCTTTGTTCCTTCTTCGTTGTACATATCTCCGCCGTACTGGTAGAGAAGAGAAAAGTACATTGAAAGGTCAGGTACATTTGACATGATCTGTGTTGAAGCTGCGGCTGCTCCGCTACTTCCTGCTGCTGTAGGAATACCGATTGAAAGGTTATTTCCCTGAATTGTAGGAAGAAGTTCAATCAGTTCTTTCCAAGTATTAGGTACCTCAAGTTCCATTTCTTCAAGTACGTCTTTTCTGTAGAACATAACGTTGAAGGTCTGTGTTTCAGGAATTCCATATATGTGTCCATCTAATCTGTACTGCTCATATGAACTCTCTGAGTAATGAGACAATACTTCCTGCCATCCATCAAACTGTGTGATATCTTCTGCTGCACCTCTGAGCGCATAGTTGACAGGCTGATCAGCACCGACTGAAAGAACTACGTTTGGTCCACGTCCGGCAAGTACCGCATTAAGGAGCGCTCCCGGATCAACGATTTCTACATTAACCTTAACTCCGGTATTTGTAGTAAAGTCATCATCGACCATTGTCTTAAGTATTGTTCCCTGATCTCTACCGGTTAGTACCCAAACCTTAACGATTGCGTCCTTGCTGTTCTCGTCATATACATCTCCGACTGAGTTGTAATCAACAAAGAATGATGCTACGAAAGATTTGATCTCATGTCCGGCCTTTGTAAAGAAGTTCGCTTTATCCTTCTTAGGTGTTACTCCTGTTCCGGAAACTACCAGGTAATCAACATCCAGTTTAGTCTCACTGAGGTTAAGTGATGCTGTACCAAGAGATGTAATGTTATCCTTAAATGTAATGAACTCTGTTGTTATCTTCTGTGGCTTCTCACAGAATCTTTCAAGCTGCTGTGCAATAGTCTGTGCTGTTGCAATGTTGTCAGCCATCTGTCCTGAGTAAGCAACCATGTCATCTACTATCTTGTAAAGCTTCTTGGACTCAAGCTCCATAGCCTGCATGATTTCAGGATATGTTGTATCAATATGATAATCTCTGTATACATCAGGACTTGCTCCTGTATATACAAGAATTCTTCTGTATATCTGGTTGAGCCTGTAAGTTGAATCTTCCATTTCTTCCAGGATAGCACCCATACCGCCGAGAGTTGCCTCAAGTCTTATTGTGTGCTGACCTTTTGTAAGATAGAAGTTGTAAGGTGTTCCGTTTGCATCTGCCAGGTCCTTGCATTCCCAATCGTTTTTGTAATCGAAGGAAATCTCTGAAAGATCTTCAAAAGGAACCTCTCCATCAATAAGGACTGTTCTGCTTGATACAGATCCTCTTGCGTAGTTCTGACGTGCCTTGATCATGATATTGTAATATCCGTCTTCCGGCACCTCGAAGTTCCATTCAATCCACTGACCTGAGCTTCTCCAGCTGTCGCCACCAACATAGTTGAGTACTGTAGTTGTTACACTGTTCGGAACTGTAGTTGGTGAAGAACGATCATATTTAGCATAAAGAGATGACTCTGAACGAAGCGTTGAATCCTCTCCCTGAACAACCAGGTTGAAAGTCTTAACTGCATCTGACCCTTCTGTCTTAGGATTCTGTGCAAGATATTCTTCATATGTAGGTTTGGAAGTTATAGCCTTAAGTTCTACGTTTGAAAGGAGCATCGGCTCATTGTCCGCAACGAATGTCAGTGTATTGTCACCCTTTTCAAAATAGAAAATATATGGATCTGCTACAAATCCCATATCATCTTTGAAGTAAGCGCTCTGCCATCCGAAGAATTCTACCTGACGTGGTCTGATCTGATTGCCCTGGTTGTCAATCTTGATATCTCCGCCGTCCATCCACATTCTTGTGAAAGCAATGTTTCTTGCATCTTCAAAAGGAAGCTCTCCGTTGATCATTACAGTTCTCTCAGCCGGAACTCCTCTGCTCTCAGGAATCATGTAATCAATGAAAAGTCTGTACATTCCGGCCTGTGGAACATTTACATTCCATGTTACTTCTGATCCTGTAGCAGTGAATACTGCATCCTTTTTATCATCTGTAGCAGCCTTCTCTACATGTACATCTCCTTTTGACTCATACTCGAAGATGTTTACCTCAACATCGGAAGAAGGATGAGCATCGCTTGCATGCTCGTTCAGGTATCCGGTGTAGGCTCCTACTCTTTCCATACCTTCAATTTCTTGTGTAAGATCTGTATCTGCATATTTGTCATGGAAGTCTGTTCTCTCGCGTCTTGCTAAAACCAGACACAAGCAAACGATCGCTGCCAGAACACCAAGTACTATCAATAATTTTTGTAAAGTCTTATTCATGTCCTTAAGTCCTTTAATTAGTTTCTGCGAAAACCCAAAATGCAGGCTTTGGCTTGTACAAATCATCAAACAGCAGTGGGCATTGTGCTTTTTCCTTGTTGCTGCCACCGCCTACAGTTGATCTGTGCTGAAGCCACGAATACTTGTCAACTGTTCCCCAGAAGGTAATGCCTGTCACATTCACACCGGATGCCTTAACGCTTTGCAGTGCGTAGTACTGAAGATTGTATGTCTTACGCATCTTCTCATACTCTTTTTCCTTGGACTCGGCGCTTCCGTCGTAATCATCGCTGGAGCTGAGGTCCCATTCTGTGATCTGAATGCTGCCAACCACTTCTCCGTACGCTTTTGCTGAGGTTTCAACCTCTGTATAAGAAGGAGAATCAACACCGTAATGTCCTTGCATTCCCATGGCTGTGATTCTCGTACCCTCACCGGGTTTACCTTCCTGCTCCTTGACTGCCTTCAGGAGTGCTACAATTCCTGCTCTCTTTTTAGCCATGCACTCGTTGTAGTCGTTGTAGTAAAGTTCCAACTGTTCAGGTGCGTATTTATTGGCATATTTGAAAGCATTTATAATGTAGTCTTCACTCTGATACACATGCCACCAGCTTGAATTGTTTCCATGTGTATCATTGGAAAGGTCTTCATTGGGATTCTCGGCATCTGTTCTATAGCTGCCCGATCCGTCAGAGACAGCTTCATTGACTACATCCCATCCGTAAAAGAGATTTTTGTAAGGACTGTCATCTCCAACAAAGTGTGTAAGCACTTCTCTGATGTACCATTCCTGTCTCTTGTCCATCTCTTCTTTTGAAACGTAAGGCTTCGTCTTGTCATAGTCTTCATGGAAAAACCATTCAGGTGTCTGTGAATGCCATACAAGGACGTGTCCCCTTACCTTTATCTCTCTGTCAGGATGCGTCTCATTCCATTTCAGTAATTTATTAAGGATTTTCTCAGGATTGCTGAAATTCATAACCGGAACCGTTATTGTTTCTCCGTTCAGCTCAGCCTCCTGTGTTCCGGGACATTTCCCGTTGCTATATCCAAACAGTGAGTCAGGTTTAAGTTCATTCCCTAATGTAACCGCATTAAAATGCGTTGTTACCAGATTCCACAGCGGAATATCCCAAGGTTCCTGGCCGGTAATTGCACAACCGATCCGGCACCCCATTTTCTGTTCCACGCAATCTCTAAGAGCAGGAATCTCTTCTTCTGCAGTATCTGCATTGTCTTGCTGTAATTGTTCATCCGACTCGGATGTCTGAGAAGTTGTATCTGATGTTGCCTCCTCATTGACCACTTCACTACTGCTCTCCTGCTCGCTGCTCGCATCCTGCACAGCTTCCTGAGCATTTCCTGCATTTGTAGATCCGCAGGCTGTTAACGAAAGCATAGTTGTAGCTGCCAATAAAGCAACCAGTGACTTGCCACTTTTGTATAACACAATACCCTCCCATTTGGTACTCAAAATTTGCTAACGTCATATTGCTTTGACAATTATTAGAATAATGGCTACGGGCTTTGGTTGCTTACCATAAATTGCCTCTTGTTATTCAAATATTGCTTTTGCGTTTCAAAAATTGCGGTATATTTTTTGTGCATTTTTCACAAACAAGGCAAAAAAATATCGTACTCACTTATTTATTATGAGCACGATTTGGAAATTGATAGCAATATTTGAGAAGATTGCTATATCAAATAATGTTATTATAATTGCACCTTTAATAAAATTATAAGAGCAAAAAGCAATTTGTGCTAATCAAATTTGAACTCAAAACTATGTGATTATTGCTATTAGCGACATGTAAATAATTGCTTTACATAAGGAAGAAACATTTTTATTTTTTGAAAGGAGCCAGTCAAATGGTCAACAGATCTGAAAACGTCAAGCTTGATTACTATCAGCAGAACACCGATTTCAGAAGTCGTGTCCTCGAGGGAAACAACGAGAAGTCCATTTTCCCCAAGGATAGTTCAATCAGGATCTGGTACAACGAGCAGGTTTATGATTATCCAACACATTGGCACAATGCACTGGAAATCTGCGTTCCGATTGAGAACTATTACGACATAGATGTGGACGGCGAATCTCATCACATAATGCCCGGAGATATTTTCTTTATACCTCCCCGTAAGTCACATTACATTCACGCGCCTAAGTCAGGAAGCAGATATGTATGTCTTTTTGACATTGACTTTTTCTCTTCAGTAAGAGGTTATTCCGGACTTATGAACATGCTTAGTGACGCTATTCATATTACTCCTGAGGATTATGCTCCTATTTATAATGAAGTTTATGATCTGTTTTCTCAGATCTGGAATGAATACTTTCAGTATACCGAGTTCTATGAATTTTCCATTTACTCGCATCTGTTCCAGATCATGACAATCATTTCAAGATATCAGCTCAACAGGATAAATCTCTTCAACGAGAGTACTCCGGTCAAGAGGCGTGAGTATTTCGAAAAGCTGAATACAGTCATTGATTATATAGGTGAGAACTATGCCTACGACATAACTCTTGAAGACGCCGCATCGTACAGTGGTTTCTCCAAATTCCACTTCTCAAGGCTCTTTAAAGAGTACATGGGGTGCACCTTCTACGATTATCTTATCAATCAGAGGATCAAAGCTACCGAAGTGCTGCTCACAAGAGATGACCTGTCAATTACAGATATTGCGCTGCAGTCAGGATTCTCAAGCATCTCTACATTTAACAGAACGTTTAAATTAAAGAAGGGATGCACTCCCGGAGAGTACAGATCTCTTTTCTCCGGTGGTCTTGGCAAAGAGAAAGGCGATGTCTCCTCCAAAAATCAAAGCAGCAAATAAGTTATTGTTAGTACGAAACCGTAGATATCATAAAGCAATTCCTTTATGATTATCTACGGTTTTCTCATATTTTCCACAAATCCAATTTATATGGATTGAATGAGGGCCTCATCAAGACATACTGTTTAATGATGCCCTCGTTAGGATTTGTCAGGATCTAATGGTCAGTAAGGCTTACACTTATTCAGCCTGCCAGGAGTAGATTTCGTAGTCAGAGCCTTCGTAGACAAAGAATAGGTCGTGCTGTCCGGTAATTGCCTGAGGCAGTTCTACGGATACGGCTACAAGGTCTTTGCCGGGAGTTTCGATAGTTGCTGCGCCTACAGGATCTGATGCCGGAAGATCGAGGCAGATTCTGATGTTTCCGCTGCCTGTTCCCTTAACCTTGAAAGTAAACTTCTTTGCTCCGTTTGTGCCGAAGTCAACGCCGCTTACACTTGTCCATGCGCCGTCTTCAATACCTGTAAGGATCATGTCTCCTGAACCGTACTTTTCAGCTTCTTCCCCAAACTGCTTGGTCTTAAACCCTGCTCCGTTGGAAATAGTCACTGCTTTAACTTCCCTGTACGGATCAAAAGCCTTAAGCTGCTCCACTCCTGCTCTTGTTCCTCTGCTTGCCGCAGGTTCGCCGTTTTCATCCAAAAGCACCTTATCTATATTGGTGCTGCGATATCCTCCGTCAATTCCCATTTTCTCTTCAAGAATCCTTGAGTGATAAGCAATGTAATACTGGCCGTTAAACTCAAACATGCAGTGATGATTATTGCCGCCTCTTCCAAAGAACTTCTCCGGGTTCTTGAGTACACCTGTAAATCTCTCAAAAGGTCCCATTGGAGAATCAGACTTCATGGTCACGATCTCACCGCACTCAAAGCCCAGCTCTTTTGTCGCCTGTGGTGTAACATCAAAGTTTGAGCAATAAGAATAGTAGTAGGTATCTCCAATCTTGTTGATACCGGAATCCTCAAACAGATAATCCACATTCTCGATAGGTTTCGGATCTCCGTCAAGGCTGATCATGTCTGCTCCAAGCTTTGCCACTCTTGCTGTTCCGGGATTAGACGCTTTATCCTTGGATGGCACTCCGCCTCCAAAATAAATATATGCATTTCCGTCATCATCCATGAGAACTGCCGGGTCAAAGAGCCATGTTACCTCAGCACAGGTAGGAGTTTCTCTTGAGATAAGCGGACCGCCTATAGGATCTCTAAAAGGTCCGTATGGTGTGTCAGATGTAAGCACAGCCACACCGTTTCCATTATTTGCGAAGTATAAAAAGAACTTATCCTTGCCGTCTATGTTCTTGTAAGCTGCTGCCGGAGCCCATGAATTGTTTCCCCAGCTCGCTGCACCATTTCTTCCGGCCGCATACACAGTTCCGTGATCAGTCCAGTTAACCAGATCATCTGATGAGATAACGCAAATTGTGTCAATGTTACCGTAAGTATTCTCTTTTACAGTCTTATCAGGATTGTAAGAAGGCTTATCCCCTGTCATATACAGATAAACTCTGCCATCATACACCAGAGCGTAAGGATCCGCGCCAAAGCGCTGTACCATTACAGGATTATGATCTTTAACCGGCTTGGCACTCTTCATTATGTCTATTTTATTTGATGTCATAACATTTTCCTCCATCATATCGTTAATTTCACTGTTCAAATCTTGCTCTTTTTCCTCAATGTCATTCTCAGCTTCCGATATCTGATCGCGAGATATGCTTTTCTCCAAAGAGCCGCAGGCTGTAAGGAACAAAGATACGGTAGCCACAAGACCCAAGGTTTTAAGAGGATGCTTAAATACAAATGAAAAAATGCTGATTTTATTATCGCTCATGACTACCTTTCTCTACCCCCTGTTAGTAAACCACAGATTGTAATATATTTGATAAGGAAGCCCCATTCCACCAAAATCTTGCTGATTTAATTTCACAAATTGCGTTTAGCAACTAATTGACATTAAGTAGCAATATTTGAGTGGCTGATCCGAAAGCCAAAATTATAAATTATTAGTGGATGATACACAGATAAATACGGGTTATTTGCACTAAAAACTAAAAAATGTTTGGGAGAGAGAAAAATGATCAGAGAAACAAAAGTTGAAAATGGTCTCATCAGGGGATTACCTGCAACAGACCCACGAATCACAGTTTTTAAAGGGATACCTTTCGCAGCTCCGCCTGTCGGGGAAAACAGATGGCGTGCACCTCAGCCTGTCAAGGACTGGGACGGCGTTCTGGAAGCAAACAGCTTTGGCCCAATTTCATATCAGGACCGTCCCGGGATGGGCACCGATATCTACTGCAGAGAGTGGCATGTTGACCCTGATATAGAGCTTAGCGAGGATTGTCTTTACCTTAATATCTGGACTCCGGCAAAAAAGACAGATGAGAAGCTTCCTGTTCTTGTATGGTATTTTGGCGGCGGCTTCCAGTGGGGCTACACAGCAGAGATGGAGTTTAACGGCGAACAGCTTGCAAAGCGCGGTATCGTTGTGGTAAGCGTTGCTTACAGACTTAACTGCTTCGGATTTTTAGCTCATCCCGATATTACAAAAGAAGCTCCTGACAAGCCATCAAACTTTGGTCTCCTTGACCAGCAGGCCGGACTTCACTGGGTATACAGAAATATCGCAGCATTCGGTGGAAATCCCGAGCAGATCACCATTGCAGGCCAGTCAGCAGGTGGCGGAAGCACTATGCACCAGCTTGTAAACAAGGATAACAGACATATTGTAAAAGGTGCTGCTGTAATCAGCGGAATCATCAGACCACAGAGTGTTGATGCCGACATTTTCAAACCTCTCGATCTTGAGAAGGCTGAGAATCTGGGAAAAGCATTTTTTGACAGTCTGGGCGTTTCCTCTCTTAAAGAGGCCAGAGCCCTCAGCCAGGAGGAAATCTTTGAAGGCTACAGCAAATTCATACAGGATCACCCAAGAATGTTCCCTCTACGAGATGGTCATTTCTGCACCGGAGATCCGGTTGAGCAGTTTATGAACAGAGACTGCGCCGATGTTCCTGTAATGGCCGGTAATACTACAGATGAATTCTCAGAAGCAGGAGTAAATACTGTTGAAAGATCTGTAAAGTACGCTTTTGACGGAGCCGGGAAAAACGCTCCTTCACAGAACTTCTACTACTACAGATTTGATCCGGATATTCCGGGCGATGGTCACGAAGGTGACTCCTATCCCGGAACATTCCATTCCTGTGATCTGTGGTTTTTCTTTAACTCAATAGATAAATGCTCAAGGCCGTATACCGGACATCATTATGACCTTGCAAGGCAGATGTGTAACTATTTTGCCAACTTTATCAAAACAGGAGACCCAAATAACAGCGGCGAGAAAAAATCCATTGTCAGCAGCTCTGCTCCTGTAGCCAATCCAAAGGGTCAGGGCGATGAGATACTGATAAACTCCGATTATATCTGCCGCGACAAAGAGTCACTTCCTCTCTGGCTTCCTTACAAAGCCGACTGTAAATATGAGATGGAATTCCTTGGAAAAGGCGCTACTCCTAAGTTCGAGGGTGGTATCAGACAGGGCAGCAAAAAGCAGGCTGTAAACCCATATCTTCCATCCTGGGAATATATACCTGACGGCGAGCCTTATGTATTTAACAACAGAGTTTATGTATATGGTTCACACGACATTTATCAGGGCGAGACTTTCTGCCTTGGAGACTATGTCACCTGGTCAGCTCCTATAGATGACCTTGGCAACTGGCACTATGAGGGCGTTATCTATCCCAAGGACGCAGATCCTCTGAATCCAAGGGGAAACATGTGTCTCTATGCTCCTGATGTTACCGTTGGTCCGGATGGCAGATATTACCTTTTCTATGTGCTTGATAAGGTATGTGTTGTATCCGTTGCTGTTGCTGATACACCTGCCGGCCCATTCAAGTTCTATGGCTATGTTCACTATGAAGACGGAACACGACTTGGAGAAAAAGAAGGCGATGAGCCTCAGTTCGATCCCGGCGTACTCACTGAAGGAGATAATACATATCTTTTCACAGGCTTCTGCGGACAGGGCGATAAGTCAAGACATGGCGCTATGCTCACGGTTCTTGATAAAGATATGCTTACAATAAAGAGAGCTCCTGAATTTGTGGCTCCGGGTAATTGCTACAGCGATGGCACAGGTTACGAAGGACACGCATTCTTCGAGGCTCCTTCCATCAGGAAGCACGAAGATACCTATTATTTCATCTACTCTTCTGAAGTTATGCATGAACTGTGCTATGCAACCAGTAAGGATCCTCTCGGACCATACACTTACGGCGGAGTTATTGTCAGCAATGCAGACCTTCACATCGACACCTATAAAAAGGCCGAGGATGCTGCAGCTTACGGCGCTAATAACCACGGCAGCATTGTACAGATCGGCGACGACTGGTACATTTTCTACCACAGACACACCAATGGCACATGGTTTAGCAGACAGGGCTGTGCTGAAAAGATCCACTTTGAAAAAGATGGTTCTATCAAGCAGGTTGAGATAACATCCTGTGGACTTAACGGTGGCCCGCTCTCCGATATCGGTGAGTATCCTTCATATATTGCCTGCAACATCTTTACCGACGAGCACAAACTCTATGTAGAACCCAGCGCTCCAAGAATTATTCAGGAGGGCGGCGACGGCGACCAGAATAATGGCTATATCAAGGCTATTGTTGATGGTACGACCATCGGCTTTAAGTACTTTGATGTAAAGGGTGCAAAGGGACTCAGGATAAAGACAAGAGCTTACTTTAACGGTTCCTTTGATGTGAAGACAAGCCTTGATGGGGAAGTTCTTGGTTCTATCAGCGGAGTTGGCTCAAATATCTGGGAAGTCGGCGAATGTAAATTTGCAAAAGAACTTAATGGTGTAAATGCATTGTATTTGCGTTATAATGGAACAGGAACTCCAAGCCTTAAATCTATCGAGTTCTTACATTAAAAAAATATGTGAAATAGGACGTTCTGTGGGGAGGCGGCAAATTATGCAGGCCTCCCCTCATGGTTCTAAACACTTCTTCAAGCTCGACAAGATCGGAAAGGCTTCATCATCCGAAAAGTTCAAATTCTATGTATTACGAGGTTTTATTATGATCAAGAAACAAATTTTAACAATTGTCGCTGCGTCAATGACTGCTGCTCTAATGCTTGCAGGATGTGGCAGTAGCACAGATACTGCTGCAACAAATTCAACTTCAGAGGTAGCGACTACGGAAAACGCCAATGACGAGGCAGGAAAAGTTACTGATGATAATACTGCTGCTTCAGGTGAGGGTGAAAGCACATCTGAGCAGGATGCTTCTGGGGCTGATGCTAAGGAAGAATCCGGAGACTCAGATTCATCAAAAGAAAGTGAAGCTGAGCAGGAACAGGTTGCCGTTCATGGGATTAGAGAAAGAAGTGATGAGATGCGTGATATTTCTGCAAAAGAACTGGTTGCTGAAATGACTGCCGGATGGAACCTGGGTAATACTCTGGAAGCCACAAGTGCAGATGGACTTGCCTCGGAAACCAGCTGGGGCAACCCAAAAGTTACAAAGGAACTTATTGATGCAGTCTGTGAAAAAGGCTTTGATTCCATCCGTATTCCTATTACCTGGGGAAATCACGTCAGCGAAGCCCCCGACTATACAATTGATCCTGCATGGATGGACCGTGTTGAAGAAGTTGTAAATTATGCACTCGACGATGGTATGTATGTCCTTATTGATTCTCACCACGAAGAGTTCTGGAGAATACCTGATCCGGAGCATATAGAGGAAGTTGATGCAGAGAATATCGCAATCTGGAAACAGGTGGCAGAGAGATTCAAGGACTACGGAGATCATCTTGTATTTGAAGGTCTCAACGAGCCCAGAACAAAGGGCAGTGCAAATGAGTGGTCCGGTGGTACTCCCGAGGAGAGAGAATGTGTAAACCGCCTCAATAATTCTTTTGTTGATACTGTTCGTGCAACCGGAGGAAACAACGAAAAGAGACTTCTGCTTGTTACAACTTACGCAGATTCTTCAGTCCCTGAAGCAATTGCCTCCATAGAAGTTCCCGAGGATGATCACATTGCTGTTGCTATACATGCCTATGAGCCTTACGCTTTTACCTATGCAAACGGCGAGTCCTGGGAGCTCTTTAAATGGGACGGAAGCCAAAACGGCGGTATCATCAAGCTCATGACAAGCCTTAATAGCGCCTTCCTCAAGAAAGACATTCCGGTTCTCCTTACTGAGTACGGTGCCGTGAACAAGGATGAGAACACCGAGGAAGTTAACAAATGGGCTCAGGTCTATGTTTCAAAAGCTACAGAGTATGGTATCCCTTGCTTTTGGTGGGACAACGGAATCTACAATCAGCAGGGCGAAAAATTTGCTATTTTGGACAGAAAAAATCTCAAGTGGTACAAAGAAGAAGTTGTAGATACCATAATCAGAGAAAGTTATAAAGAATACTGATAATTTGGGTCGCAGGAAAATTACTCCCTGCGACCCATTAAATTTTACAAAACTCTTTTTGTGGCTTTTTTCTTGTGTTATAATTCTTTCAGTTTTATACAATAGGAGGACGCTAATGAGTACAAGAATCGGAATATTAGGATATGGTAACTTAGGTAAAGGTGTTGAACTTGCAGTTAAAGCAGCACCTGATTTGGAACTTGTGGCTGTATTTACAAGAAGAGACCCCTCTTCCCTCAAGATTCAGACTGCAGGAGTTCCCGTTGTATCAGTTAATGATGTAGCAGACTATAAGGATAAGATTGATGTTATGATCCTCTGCGGAGGAAGCGCAACCGATCTTCCTGTTCAGACTCCGGAATATGCATCAATGTTCAATGTTGTTGACAGCTTTGATACTCATGCAAGAATTCCCGAGCATTTTGCAAATGTTGATAAGGCAGCCAAGGCTTCCGGAAAAATCGCTGTTATTTCCTGTGGTTGGGATCCGGGAATGTTCTCCCTGGCAAGAGTTTATTCAAATGCAATACTTCCTGACGGAAATGATTACACATTCTGGGGCAAAGGTGTTTCACAGGGACACTCAGATGCTATCCGTCGCATTAAGGGCGTAAAGAATGCCAAGCAGTACACAATTCCTGTTGAGAGTGCTCTTGAAGCAGTAAGAAGCGGAAAGAATCCTGAACTTACCACAAGAGACAAGCACACACGTGAGTGCTTTGTAGTTCTTGAAGATGGTGCTGATGCTGCAGCAGTAGAAAAAGAGATAAAAGAAATGCCAAACTACTTCGCAGACTATGACACAACAGTGCACTTCATCAGCGAGGAAGAGCTCCTTAAAAATCACAGCGGAATGGCTCACGGCGGTTTCGTATTCAGAAGCGGCAAAACCGGAGCAAACAAGGAGCACAATCATATCATTGAGTACAGCTTAAAGCTTGACTCCAATCCTGAGTTTACAACAAGCGTACTTGTAGCAGCAGCAAGAGCAGCTCACAGAATGCAGTCTGAGGGCATGACCGGCTGCAAGACAATCCTTGATATTCCACCGGCTTACCTCTCAGATAAGAGCGGTGAAGAGCTCAGAGCTCATCTTCTGTAAGTTAAGTAAGCAACAGCTACAGTTACTGTTAAGGCTAAAAATGCGCACTATACTAACCGCAATTTTCGAGACACCTGTGCCAGTGCATGGGTGTCTTTTTTGTCCCCAAACTGATATACTATAGTTTGCGATAAAAAACATAATCCTATAAAATATCGCATGTATCAGAGTGCCTTGGACTATATATTATGTGCACTCTCCGGGAGGTTTCACAATGTCAAAAGTAAAATTTCATTTACCGGGACTACGCTACAATTTTCCTCTTAACATGTTCTGGCTGAATATGCTTAAGCAGTACCCACAGTACTTTAGGGATGGTGTGGAGATTGCTTCATTCTTCGGATGCTTTCCGTTTTCACTTTGGAACGGAGGCAGGCTTATTTCTGATGATCAGTGCGACGCTGCATTCGTCAGGCATGTAATAAGTTCCATCAACGCTCAGGGTATTCCTGTTCGTTTTACTTTCACCAATCCTCTTATTACAGAGGAAGACCTTGCTGACGAATTCTGCAATTTCTGCATGAAGGCCGGCGATAACGGCAAAAATGAGGTTCTTGTCTTTTCCCCAATCCTCGAGGAATATATCAGAAAGAATTATCCGTCCTACAAGATTGATTCCACAACCTGCAAAGAGATAAGAGATGTGGACGCACTTAACAAAGAGCTGGAAAAAGACTATAAATATGTGGTTCTTGATTACAACATGAACAATCAGTGGGATTTGCTTGAAGGTCTCAAGCACAAGGACAAACTTGAGGTTCTTATAAACGCTCTTTGCATTCCAAACTGCCCAAGGCGCGGCGATCATTACAAAAACATCGCACTTAATCAGGCGATCATGAAAGAGAATAAAACTCTTCCGCCGGAGAAAAAGAAACACATTATTCCATGGAAATGCGAATACGGTGATATGAATAATCTCTATACTATTCAGGACTACTGCACCTTTGTTTCTCCCGAGCTTATATGGGATAAGTATGTGCCTATGGGAATCAATAATTTCAAAATCGAGGGCAGAACAGCCAATCTGTTTTCTCTCATAGAGACTTATTGTTTCTTTATGATAAAGCCTGAATATGTCGGAAAAGTAAGACTATTACTTTTAAGAAACCTTGAAGCCAACAGGATCATACAGGTCAACAAGCCTCGTCCATCTGTTTTCAAGCCATGAGGCTTTAATTAACTGTACTTAAGTCTTATAATAGTGTATGTGTCATTATATTTCGGGGGGAATTTACAATGAAACATTACATTTACTGGCATCTGCCGGGGTTTAGTGTATTTAGAGACCTTAACTACACTGTAGCAGTTCTTATGAGGGAATTTCCAAACTCTTTCAATGAAAATTATAAAATAGGAAGCGTTTACGGAACTTTTCCCGGAGCAATCTGGAATGGCGGAAGAACCGTTCTCGGCTTCTGTCCAAAAAATGAAATTGAGCGCACAATAAAAATGTTCGGCTCTCAGCATGTGCCTTTGCGCTTTACCTGGACCAATCCTTTAATTGAGGAAAAACACTTAAACGACACCTTCTGCAATCTCATCATGCGCCTTGCAGACAACGGCGAAAATCAGGTTCTTGTCAACACTGAGATCCTGGAGAACTATCTCAGAAAAGAATACCCAAATTACAAATTCATATCTTCTACCACTAAGAGGATCACTGATCCCCAAAAGCTCCACGAAGAGCTGGAAAAAGATTATTTCATGGTAGTTCTCGACTATGACATGAACCATGACACAGAGGTTCTTGAAAGCCTAAGGCCTGTGGCAGACAGGGTCGAAATCCTTGTGGACGAGATCTGTTTCCCGGGCTGCAAAAAACGTCTTGAACACTACAGAGATGAGGCCAAAAAGCAGCTTGAATTCGAGATTGCTGCTCCTTTTCCATGCCCTAACAGACAGGAGAAAAAGAGTTTTGCCGACTGCATGAACAAGCCTGCTTTCATTTCCAAGGAGCAGATGAAAGACTATATCGATATGGGCTTTAGGAACTTTAAACTCGTGGGAAGAGGCCTTCCACAGGAGCTTGTGCTTGACTCATATCTGTATTTCCTTGTAAAAGACGGCGAGGAAGACTTCATAAAAAATCAGATAAACAAACGCCTTGCAGAAATTAACGCAAGAAAAATGGCGGCACGAAAACGCTGAGTGATGACTTGTTATGGAACCAAATCTAACTCTTTGAATGGTCTTTTAACTCTCCGAATGGTCAAATAATAAAACCACTTAACGGTCACTTAACTCCTTTAACGGTTCTAAACTCCTTTAAACGGTTCTGTGACTTGCTAAGTGGTTTTTATTGTTTAAGCCTTCAATACTTCAGTCATCTTCTCGATAATATTTTCTGTATCTTCAAGGAGCATCTTTTCTGCCTTCACAGGGTTATTGTCCTTGGTATAAGTATAGACAAACACCGGCATTCCTGAAGCATGGAAAGCCATCCTTCCCTTATAGGAAGCTACAAACCCCGGAATCTTTCCGGAATCTATCTTTGCGTTTGGACTTATCTTTATCTCAATCTTGCCGTCCCCACCCTTTATCTCATGAACATATAGAGCATGAGCTTTGGTACGAAGAAGCGAGATGCGAAGAAGGTTTATCGCTGTCTCCGGCACTTTTCCGAATCTGTCGATAAGTTCATCTTTCATCTCATCGCACTCACCCTGATTTTCCAGCGAAGCTATCCTCTTGTATATCTCCAGCTTCTGTTCCTCGTTGAGAATATAGTCATCCGGAATAAAGGCACTTACATCAAGATCAATACTGGTGTTGATGTCATCCAGCGTGTAATCGGCATTTACGTCGCCACTCTTTTTGTGTCTGACTGCTTCTCCCAGCATCTTGCAATAAAGGTCATACCCGACTGCTGCCATATGTCCGCTCTGCTTCCTTCCAAGAAGGCTGCCTGCTCCTCTTATCTCAAGGTCACGCATGGCAATCTTGAATCCGCTTCCAAGATCTGTAAACTCACGGATTGCTGAAAGCCTCTTTTCCGCTACCTCTTTTAACATCTTATCCTTCTTGTACATAAGGAATGCATAAGCTGTCCTGTTGGATCTTCCAACTCTGCCTCTTAGCTGATAAAGCTGCGAAAGCCCCATTTTGTCCGAATCATGGATGATCATGGTATTAACATTGGGAATATCAAGTCCTGTCTCAATGATAGTTGTCGAAACAAGGACATCGATTGTCCCGTCGATAAAGTCATACATGATCCTCTCAAGTTCCGATTCCTTCATCTGTCCGTGAGCAAAGGCTACATTCGCTTCCGGAACCAGCTTTTGTATGGAAGCTGCCACATCAGCTATGGTATTTACGCGGTTATAAACGTAGTAAACCTGTCCATGCCTTGCCAGCTCCCTGACTATCGCCTCTCGTACCAGCTCATCGTTATACTCCATAACAAAAGTCTGTATCGGAAGTCTGTCATTTGGTGCCTCTTCTAAAACACTCATCTCCCTTATTCCAACCAGAGACATGTGAAGAGTTCTGGGAATAGGCGTTGCAGAAAGTGTCAGTACATCAATATTCTCCTTTATGGTCTTAATCTTCTCCTTATGAGTTACGCCAAAGCGCTGTTCCTCATCGACAATAAGGAGCCCTAAATCCTTGTACTGCACATCTTTTGAAAGAAGCCTGTGGGTTCCGATAACAATATCAACCAGCCCCTTCTTTAAATCGGTAACGGTCTTCTTCTGCTCTGCAGCCGTCCTGAATCGCGACATCAGATCAACTCTCACGGGGAAATCCCGCATTCTTTCAGCAAAAGTATTGTAATGCTGCTGGGCAAGAATTGTTGTGGGAACAAGTACCGCCACCTGTTTCCCATCCTGCACTGCTTTAAAGGCGGCGCGGATTGCAATCTCTGTTTTTCCAAAGCCCACATCTCCGCAGACAAGGCGGTCCATTATAACAGAAGACTCCATATCCTTCTTTGTATCTTCGATGGCTGTAAGCTGATCTTCGGTTTCCTGATATGGGAAAGCATCCTCAAACTCCTGCTGCCATATAGTGTCCTTGCTGAACTGATAGCCCTTTGCTTCCTGCCTCTTTGCATAAAGCTCAACAAGATCCTGCGCCACTTCTTCAACCGCAGACTTAACCTTGCTCTTTGTCCTGTTCCAATCCGCAGATCCAAGTTTATTAAGCTTGGGCTTATGGGTGGTTTCGTCATCGCCACCGGAAGCATATTTCTGGATTACACCAAGTCCTGTGGCAAGGACGTAGAGATTTCCTCCACCGCCGTACTCAATCTTGATGTAGTCCCTGATCACATGGTCTGTCTCAATCTTCTCTATACCGCGGTAGATTCCAAGGCCGTGATCCTCGTGAACCACATAGTCTCCAATCTTAAGATCAGAGAAGCTTGAAATCTTTTCGCCCTTATATTCGCTCTTTTTCTTTTTCTTTCTCTTCTTCCCTGTATGCTCAGTGAAGATATCGCTCTCAGCTATGACCGCAAACTTAATGTCAGGATACTCAAAGCCCTTTAGTATCCTGCCGTAATAAGTCATTATTTCACCGGGTTTAAGTATCCTTCCCGGATCTTCACTATAAAAGGCGGTAACAAGATTATCCCTGAGGTCCTCAACAATTCTCTTTGCTCTGGTTCTGGAACCGGATAAAATCAGAACCCTGTATCCGCCTCTGACATAATTCTTAAGATCCGATACCAATGACTCGAAGCTGTTGTTGTAAGGCGCAATACTTCTTGCCTTTATGTCCCAGCTCTTTTCAGGTAAAAAGAGATTCTGACTCTTTGGAGTCATCAGCGCTGAAACAAGGACACGTCTGCCGTTACTCATTCTGGCAATTACATTGTCTATTGAGTAAAGAATATCCATCTGCCCCGGAAGAACATAGCCCTTTTCTGCCCTATGGGACATACTCTCCCTGAACTCCGTCTCAACAGCCATGGCATGTTCCTGAACGCGAAGGGGCTCATCAATGAAGATGCAGCTCTTTCCCTTTGGAAACATCTCCTGCATTGTTACTGTATCCGGGTAAAAAAATCTGATATAGCTCTCAAGGTTGACTACAGACTTAAGCTCAAAAAGCTGCTCCCTAAGTTCATCTGTCTGAGTCTTTAACTGGTGTGCTTCCTTGGTCTTAAACTCTTTTCTTAAGGCCTCTACAGCCGTGTCTGTTTCCTGCTGTATTCTCTCAAAGCCTTCCTCCAGCCTCTTATCATCAAGGATGATCTCTGAGGCAGGATAGATTTCTATCGACTCAAGTTTCTCAAGTGATCGCTGTGACAAAATGTCAAAGCTTCTGATAGACTGGATTTCATCACCCCATAGCTCAATTCTGTAGGGGTTTTCCTCTGTAAGATCAAAGACATCCACAATGTCTCCGCGGACTGCAAATTCGCCCGGACCTTCAACCTGATAGTTTCTTATATAGCCCATGGTAGTAAGCTTTTGGGCTATTTCTATCTCATCAATAGGCCTGTGCTTATCAATCTCAAGTATGTTTTCCCTTATGATCTCAGGCTTTATCTGAGGTGCCATTAGAGCAGAAAAAGTTGTGACCACAGTGATCGGCCTTCCTTCCAGAAGTCGTCTCATGGTACGGATTCTCTGTCTTACAATTTCATTACTGTGAACATCTGCCTGGTAAAAGATGAGGTCTTTTGCCGGATACACCGTGACATTCCTGTCATAAAACTTATAATCCTCATATATCTCTTTTGCCCTAAGATCAGAATAAGTCACAATTATCCTGTATTTAAAATCTGCTCCCAGACTGTCTATAAAATGAAGCTTCTGGGAATCCACACATCCGGTGACCTCTGCACAGGCAAAGGGCTTTTCCAGGTATTTATTTATCTGCTCGTACTCATTAAGTTCCTTTAAAGGAGTTGTGATAGCTCTCATATTCTATGTCCTGATCGTCACTCTTTTTTCGCCATGCCATTAAACCTGTTCATGGCACTGTCTACTCCATTTTCCATTATTTCAACTACTGCATCTGCTGCTCTTGAAACTGCTTCTTTGATGGCCACTTCGTCCTCGCCCTGAAAATGACCAAGAACCCAGTCCACCATGTCGTATTCCTTGGGCTTCTTGCCAACGCCTACCCTGACACGGCAAAAATCGCTGTGTCCAAGCTGTGCGATGATGTTCTTAAGGCCGTTGTGACCACCGTGACTTCCTTTGGGCCTGATCCTCAAATTTCCTACGTCAAGCTCCACATCGTCGGAAATAACTATCAGATCTGATGTGGAATCCACCTTGAAGTAGTCACACAAAGGTCTTATAGCCTCTCCGCTGAGATTCATATATGTGAGAGGTTTTACAAGTATTACCCTCTCCGATCCGATCCGGCCCTTGCCGAAAGCTGCCTTAAACTTTGTCTCTGTAAGTTCAATTCCGTATTTATCAGAAAGGGCATCGATTACTGCAAAGCCCACGTTATGTCTGCTTCCGAAGTACTTCTTTTCGGGGTTTCCAAGACCCGCTATTATATGCATCTTTCCTGTTTCCTCTTCTTTCTTTCCGGTAAAAAACCTCTTTAAAAACTTTAGCATTTCCCCTCCCCAAGCATGCCCCAAAAACCACAGATACATTTTTGGGCATACGTATATGCGCAAAATCCTATTTGAAGGCTTTTGCGTAATCGTATACGAAGTATTAATGATATACGCATGGCTTCACTTCGTTCTCGCCATGCTACAAACATTCGGAATCCGCATTATCATGCTACTTCCTCATGTTTGTTCGGGTCATGAATTCAAAATGCTTAACATGCAAGCATGTACGCATTTTTGAATTATGACGCCTATATCATTACATAATAACATAAGGGAGCCTATATTCTAAGCCCCCTTATCAGTTATTTTATGAAATTGTAACAACTTTATTCCGCTGATGGTTCAGTTGAATCCCCCTCAACTGTCTCATCAGCCGCCTTGTCATAGGCCTCAAGGATTGTGTCCTGCAGAGTCTTGCGCATATCCGAATTGATAGGATGTGCAATGTCTCTGTACTCGCCGTCAGTAGATTTCTTGCTGGGCATTGCGATAAACAAGCCTCTTTCGCCTTCAATTACCTTGATGTCGTGTACAACGAACTCATTATCAAAGGTAACTGAAACTACTGCACGCATCTTTCCCTGCTTTGTAACTTTTCTTACTCTAACATCTGTAATCTTCATTGTGTAACCCCCTCTTGGTTAAGACTAAAGTTGTCAGTTGTAACATTATTTAATTGTGTTTTGTGTTGATGATACGCATGGCTTCACTTCGTTCTCGCCATGCTACAAACATTCGGAAATCGATCTGCTCACTTCGTTCGCATATCTTTTTTCCTCATGTTTGTTCGGTCTGTAAGGTTTCAAATTTTTGCATGCAAGCATGCAAATTTGAAACTTTCCATCCCTTTATCATCAGATGACGTACCTCTCATTGTTCTCTACGACCACCTTGATGCCGTTGTCCTCCTTGTAGTAGGAGTTGGCCTGAATGGTGCCATGACTCTCAACAATGCAGTTCTCAATATGCGAGTTATCACCGATATATACGTCATTTAAAATGATGGAGTTCTTGATGTAACAGTTGTTACCAACAAATGCCCCCTTGAATATTACGGAATCCTCGATAGTTCCGTTAATAATACATCCGCTGGAAATCAAGCTGTTCTTCACATTTACGCCAACATTGTATTTTGCCGGAGGAAGATCTACTACCTTGGTGTATATTCCCGGATACTCTCTGAAGAAATACTGTCTAACTTCAGGCTTTAAGAAATCCATATTAGTTCTGTAGTAGTCCTCAACACTGGCTATGTTAGCCCAGTAGTCTTTGATCTTGTATCCATAGATACGCTTCATGTCCTTGTATCTTACAAGAATGTCTCTTACGAAATCATATCTCTCTTCTGCCTGGGCTCTTTCAATCAGCTCAATGAGCTGTCTGCGCCTTACAACATAGATACCGCAGGAAATGGTATTGGATCTTGATACAACAGGCTTCTCTTCGAACTCTTCGATTCTGGACTCCTCATTCATACGAATGGTTCCGAATCTCTCAGTATCGATGTCAGCCGGCATATCCTTGCATACAACTGTGATATCAGCCTGCTTCTGAATGTGATACTCAAGAAGCTTTCCGTAATCCATTTTATAAACGCAGTCACCGGAAGCAATGATAACATATGGCTCGTGACAGCTTCTCAAAAATTCAAGGTTCTGGGCAATCGCATCAGCTGTTCCTCTGTACCAGAGGTTTCCCGATGCCTTAACTGCCGGGGTAAAAACATACAGACCGCCCTGTTTACGACCAAAGTCCCACCACTTGGATGAACTAAGGTGTGTATTAAGGCTACCTGCGTTGTACTGTGTGAATACGGCAACTGTCTGAATGTGTGAGTTGGTCATGTTGCTCAGTGCAAAGTCAATACTTCTGTAAAAACCTGCCACCGGCATTGCGCAAACCGCTCTTCTCTTGGAGAGCTCCTGCATTCTGCTACTGCTACCGCCTGCCAAAATAATGCCAATCGCTCTCATGTCAATCACCTGCCTTATCAAATGTTCTGCCGCTCTCGAGGATTCCGTCCGGATAATCCTCAGCGGTAGTAATACCAGAAATCATTGTATTCTTGCCGACCTTAATGTTGTCAGGAATAACTGACTTCTCACCGATAGTGCAGAGACCTTCACAGTAGATGCCCGGCTTAGTCTCGTTCTCTTTTTCCTCAAAGGCTCCAAGGGTTACTCTGTTACCGATCGTAACCTTCTCGGCGACGATAGCTTTCTCAATGTTGCAGCCTTCACCGATCTGTGTCTGATTCATGATGATGGAATGACTTACCACAGTGTCCTTGCCGATCTTAACGCCGGGTCCGATAACGGAGTTGTAAACCTTTCCGTAAATCTCGCAGCCCTCACCTACAATGCTGCGCTCAATGGCGCTTTCAGGTCCCAGATACTGCGGAGGCTGAACATCACTGGCTGTATAAATCTTCCAATACTCTTCGTAAAGGTTGAATTCAGGAACTATATCGATAAGCTCCATATTAGCTTCCCAGTATGATGTAAGAGTTCCTACATCCTTCCAGTAGCCGTCAAACTCATATGCATAAAGAGACTGACCCTGATCCTTGCAGTAAGGAATGATATGTTTACCAAAGTCAAGACCTGCCTGATCCTTGTTCTTTATAAGGGCATCCTTAAGCGCCTGCCAGGAGAAAATATAAATACCCATGGAAGCAAGGTTGCTCCTTGGATGCTCAGGCTTCTCCTCAAAGTCGATGATGCGCTTATTCTGATCTGTGATCATGATGCCGAATCTGCTGGCCTCTTCCATCGGAACAGGCATAACAGCTATTGTCGCATCAGCGCCGCTTGACTTATGAAAATCAAGCATAGTCTCATAATCCATCTTATATATGTGATCTCCCGAAAGGATCAATACATAATCAGGATTATAATTCTCCATATATTCAAGATTCTGGTAAATAGCATTGGCGGTACCGGTATACCACTCACTGTTGGAGCTCTTCTCGTATGGAGGAAGAACTGTTACACCTCCGAAGTTACGGTCAAGGTCCCACGGGATACCTATGCCAATGTGAGAATTAAGTCTGAGTGGTCTGTACTGCGTAAGAACGCCGACAGTGTCCACTCCTGAGTTAATACAATTGCTTAGAGGGAAATCAATAATTCGATACTTCCCCCCGAATGAGACAGCCGGCTTAGCCATCTTGGCTGTCAGCACTCCCAATCTGCTGCCCTGGCCCCCTGCCAGAAGCATGGCGATCATTTCTTTTTTTATCATGTTCCCACCTCGTTGCTGTTTTGTCTTCGCTACTCTTTCCTTATTATTTTTTGAGCGACGACCAATTTTCTGATACACCAAGCATGCTAAATGCATGCCACAGAAAACCGTTATATCTTATTAATAAAGTATACCATCTATAATATGTTTTGTGTTGCCTATTCTTGAACTTTTTTGACCCTTTCCTATTATGTATTAGAATTTTTATGATTTGTTTTTTGACATTACATAAATAAGGTCTATAATATAATCCGTTAAACGAGAAAAATAATATGATTAAATCGAGGATTATAAATGTATACGATTGATTTTAAATCGCCTATTCATGTGTATTTCATGGGCATTGGCGGCATATCCATGAGTGGACTTGCCAAGATACTTATAGAGGAAGGCTTCAAGATTTCAGGCTCCGATTCCAAGGAATCTGCCATGACAAAATCTTTGGAGGCTGACGGAGTTAAGATTTTCTATGGTCAGTGCGCCGATAATATAAAGAACTCGGATAAGATCGATGTGGTAGTTTATACCGCAGCTGTTCATCCCGACAATCCCGAGTTCATCGCTGTAAAAGAAGCTGGTATACCTATGCTCACAAGAGCAGAACTTCTCGGTCAGATAATGAAACAGTATGATCTTCCTGTTGCGATTGCAGGAACTCACGGTAAGACCACGACTACTTCAATGATTTCCAAGATCCTTCTTGAAGCGGACGTAGATCCAACCCTTTCCATCGGTGGAATTTTCAACGACATCGGCGGTAACATCCGTGTTGGTAAGTCAGAATATTTTGTAACCGAGGCCTGCGAATACACCAACAGCTTCCTTAGCTTTTTCCCAAAGATCAGCGTCATTTCCAATATAGATGCCGATCATCTGGATTTCTTCAAGGACCTTGATGACATAAGACATTCATTTAAAAAATTTGCACAGCTCCTTCCTTCCGACGGAACACTGGTCATCAATGGCGACATTGACAATGTAGAAGAGATCACATCAGCTCTTCCATGCAATATAGTTACCTATGGCTCAAAGGACAGTTTTGACTATTATCCTACAGATATAGAATACGATGGCAAGGGCAATCCTTCCTTCAAAGCTCATATTCCCGGCGGCGAGGTTTTATCTGTTTCTCTGGCAGTGCCCGGTATCCACAATGTTTACAATGCTCTTGCTGCCATAGCTGTTGCCAACATCCTTGGCATCGATAAAGAGCATATGACAGAGGCTCTTTCAAGGTTTGGCGGAACCAGCCGTCGTTTTGAGCACAAAGGCGAAATAGGCGGAGTAACAATTATCGACGACTATGCTCATCACCCCACAGAGATAAGGGCTACTCTCACAGCAGCACAGAATTACCCTCACAACAAGATCTGGTGTGTATTCCAGCCTCATACCTACACAAGGACCAAGGCCCTTATGGATGAGTTTGCAGATGCTCTTTCCCTGGCAGATCACGTGATCCTTGCCGATATCTATGCAGCAAGAGAGACCGATACACTCGGCATCAGTTCCAAAACTCTCTGCGATAAAATTTTAGGTCTTGGACATGAGTGTAATTATTTTCCAACTTTTGAAGGTTTTAGTGAAATAGAAAAATTTCTTTTGCAAAATTGCACTAAAGGAGATTTGTTGATAACCATGGGAGCGGGAGATGTGGTTAAAATAGGGGATGAACTCCTGGGCAGATAAAGGTTTTCCACATTTCCACTTTTCTTACCTTTAAATAAGAAACGTTTTCGGTGGATAACAGCCAACCATTTTCCACTTACATTTTTGGATTGTAAGGCTAGATGGATTGGCTGTTTTTTTATTTTTAGTTAATAAATAATCCACGTTATCCACATTGTCCACAAAGCCGAACAAAGGTTTCAAAGCCTTGCGGCGTCTGAATTTCTTCGTCACTTTTTCCATATCTTTTAAAAATTCACCATGCTATAATTCGAATTGTTCGGAGGAAAACGGATTTAGCTAACAATACGAGTGGCCACACACATTCGTGTGTTTATCTAAATCCATTTAGATGCTTTATCCTCTGAACGTGTTAACTAACTGACGAGGTGAGTGTGTTTATGATGGGGAGAGTAACTATCAACAATAATGTGGGGGAGGATTCTACTTATGTTTCCAACATTTTTATCGATGAATACATGCAGGATGCCAATGATGCGCAGATCAAGATTTACTTGTTTCTACTGCGTATGATGAGCTCGAATTTATCCACAAGTGTTCCTGATCTTGCCGATAAATTCAACCACACTGAGAAGGACGTGGTACGCGCCCTCAAATACTGGGAAAAAAAGGGTCTCATCAGTCTCGAATACGATGACAATCAGAATCTTACCAGCATTCATATGGAAGAACTGACAAGTCTTCGCAAATACAGCAGACGAAAGGAAGACAACACTCTCAAGGCACTTCCTTCACCCAAGCCTGTTGAGACCGGATATGAACAGACATCTTCTGTTCCTTCCAAGCCAAACTATTCCGCTGCTTTGCTTCGCGCCTTTAAACAGAGCGAAGGCAATGGCATCATGTTCATTGCCGAGCAGTATTACGGAAGGCCTCTCAACCCTACAGAGATGTCTACAATTTACTATATTCATGATGAGCTTAAATTTAGTGATGAACTTTTGGACTATCTGATGCAATACTGCGTCGATAATCATAAATCTGATTTCAGATATATGGAAAAGGTAGCCATTAACTGGAATCAGCAAGGCATCAAAACGCCAAAACAGGCCCGCGCGGAAAGTTTCAAGCATGATGGGGATATCATTGCAATAATGAAAGCGCTCGGTATGGAAAATGCCCCCACCTTAAAGGAAGGTACTTTTATAAGTGCCTGGAAGGGGGAGTTGGGATTTTCGATGGATATTATTATGGAAGCCTGCGATAGGACTGTTATGGCGACACAGAAAAACCGTCTTAAATACTGCGACGGTATTCTGCGCAACTGGCATGAATGTAAAGTAACAACAAGGGAGGATATTGCCAAGTTAGATGCTTCGCACACCGCTGACCTTCGTAAAAAGAAGGAAAAGGCTTCCGTATCATCCATCTACTCCAAAGACCGCCTGGACGGATCATATATTCGCCAGGGCGGCAGCCAGAATCGGTTCAATGATTTTCCGCAGAATAAAACCATTGATTTTGCGGAACTTGAAGAACAGCTTCTGGACAACTGATTGTTACTATTTTTATAGTAGCACTCACTCCTAGTTTTGATTGGGGAATCAGATAGGGGTACACCACAAAGGTCTGGCCCTGTACTTTGGCTTGGCGGCGGCACAAATGTGCCTTCCCCAATTCACGTACAGGGCCATAATTATGGTGATAACAGGGGACGATCACAGGACATCCCCATTATTACCTATCACCGTTTAATTAAGGAGACATCATGGCATTAACAAATGCTCAGTATGATGCAATAATGCATGAATACGAGGAAAGGCGTTCTCTTCACAGGCAGGAGCTTGAAGAGAGACAACGCTACGTGTATGAAAATGTTCCCGGTTATAAGGAGCTGGAAGACCAGACAGCCAGCGCCAGCGTAGACTTCGGCAGAAGACTTCTTGCGGGGGAGAGACTGGATCGCAGTGCTCTTAAGAATCAGCTCAAGGAATTATCAAGACAAAAGCTTACTCTTTTAACGGAGGCAGGCTTTTCTTCCGACTATCTGGATATGGGTTATACATGCCAGGACTGTAAGGACACCGGCTATATCGGCAATGAAAAATGCCACTGCTTCAAACAAAAGATTGTTGAAGCTCTCTATGACAGATCAAATCTCAAAATGCTCACCAAGAAGGCAAATTTCAAACTTCTGACAGAGAAATATTACTCCGGAGATGACCTCTCCCATTTTCATGGTGCCAAAAAGGCCTGTGAAGAATTTATAAATAATTTTAACTCTGACTACCAAAATCTTTTTATTTATGGTACAGTGGGTACTGGCAAAACATTCCTGTCTATTTGTGTAGCGAATGAATTGCTTAAAACAGGCCATTCTGTCATATATTTCAGTGCATCGGGACTATTTGAGATGCTCTCTCAGTATGTTTTTGATGCCAAGCTCAAATCAGAGCTTCGTGGAATCTATGATGATTTATACAACTGTGAATTGCTTGTTATTGATGATCTTGGTACTGAGGGAATCAATCAGTTCACTTTGTCCCAGTTGTTCTCTTTGCTGAACGAAAGAGATAACCGCAAGAGATCAACGATCATTACCACTAATCTTTCTCTGGAACACTTGCAAAATAACTATTCTGAAAGAATTTTTTCAAGGATCACCAGTAATTTCAGACTTCTAAAGCTAACCGGTCAGGATATTCGAAAAATAAAAAAGATTGCTCGAAAAGAAAGTGAGGATTTGCAGTAATGCCAAAAAGAGAAGAGAAACGTAATCTGGAGACGATTCCTGTAGGATCTTTGGGAATCATCCCACTTAAGGGTGTAAGGGCCCTTGCAGACAAGGTCGATTACTATCTCGTAAAATGGAGAGCCGAAAGAGAAAACGAACACAAGGGCAGCCTTGCATTTACAGGCTATGAACGCCCTACCTACATCTTAGACGCTGAGGTGCCAAGATTTGGTACCGGCGAAGCGAAAGGTGTCATCAAAGCATCTGTACGTGGTGATGATCTTTATCTTCTCGTAGATGTTTGTAACTATTCTCAGACCTATTCTCTCTTTGGTCAGGAAAATCACATGTCGCCTGATGATCATTATCAGGATCTCAAAAGAATAATAGCAGCTGTTGGTGGTAAGGCTCGTAGAATTACAGTTATCATGCCTTTCCTTTATGAATCAAGACAGCATAAGAGAAGCTCAAGAGAATCTCTTGACTGTGCTATTGCTCTTCAGGAACTCGTCAACATGGGTGTTGACAATATCATTACCTTTGATGCTCACGATCCCCGTGTTCAGAATGCAATTCCTCTTAACGGTTTTGAGACCGTTCGTACTACATATCAGTTTATTAAAGCACTTCTTCGCAATGTCTGGGATCTTCAGATTGATTCTGACCACATGATGGTAATAAGCCCGGATGAAGGCGGAATGGGGCGTGCTATCTATCTTGCCAGCGTGCTTGGCCTTGATGTAGGTATGTTCTACAAGAGACGTGACTATACTCAGGTTATTGACGGTCGTAACCCCATCGTTTCACATGAATTCCTTGGTACAAGTGTTGAAGGCAAATCGGTTATCATTGTTGACGACATGATCTCATCAGGTGAAAGCCTTATTGATGTGGCCAAGGCTCTTAAGAAAAGAAAAGCTGCCAGAATTTATGCTTTCTCAACATTTGGTCTCTTTACCAACGGTCTTGATGAGTTTGATCAGGCATACAAGGACGGTATTATCGACAGAGTCCTTACAACAAACCTCATTTATCAGACACCAGAGCTTTTATCCCGCGAGTGGTATATCAGCTGCGATATGAGTAAGTATATTGCTTATCTTATCGATACTCTTAACCACGACGCTTCCATCAGCGATCTTCTTAATCCTGTTGAGCGTATCAACAACATCATTGAGCGCTATAACAGCGGCGAGCTTCGTGCATCCCTTGAGGCTGAGAAGAAAATCTGATCATCTTGGGTACATAATTTAAAACCTAAAAACGCTGTAGCACATCCCCTATGTGCCACAGCGTTTTTCATATAATAATCTAAACCCCATTATTCTATTCCCGGATCACTGATCAGGGAATCACTGACCTTCTCTTATTCGCCGTACTTTGTAAATGTAACTGAATCAATGATGGAACTCATGTAATCTGACACTTCCATATCCAGCTCATCATCTCCGCTGTTATGACCTGTAAGCTCAAATGTAAGTGAGCCATCCATATAATCTCTTGAAATAGATGTCATGTAAAGACCTGAGCCGTCTTCAGCAGGTGGACATATAGCCCAATAGCCTTTTACATCCTCAGTTCCCGGGAAAACAGCTTCTGACTTAACAGCAGTCTCTCCATAACCCTTTGCTATTTCATCTCTCATATCTTCTCCGTTATGCTCTGCATCATATGTTACAAGCACCATCGTTGTTCCGGCACATTCGCCTGTATATACAATGGCAACCTTGTTTCCATCCTGTTTTATCTCAAAACGTTCAGGATTATACCTGATGCTCCAACCATTGGCATCCTCATATATAAGATCGCCACCGCTCATGTAATTCTGGGCGTTAAATCCTTCAGGCTGTGCATCTGTCACAGGTTCAAAAACCAGTTCACGGTCCTCTGTTCCATCGAAATAACCATAGATCTTTCCGTCTTCAGTAGAAGTAACTATGAACTTTTCCTCTGATTCACCTGCTCCTCCAAAGGTGAAGTACACTGCTCCCTCATCCTGCTTGCAGTCAAACGGAAGTCCCATTCCTGTCACTGCATCATCTGTATATCCGTAGTTATCATCGCTGAATACATAGAACTGGTCCTTAGGAGGATTCTCAGCCTCTACAGCATAGTTTACGTATACACCTTTTCTGAAATATGGAGCAGCAATATGCTCTCCATCCCCCTCTGCAGTATCTGAAGTTGCAACAGGCTCTTCTCCGATTGTCTCTTCAGCCTGTCCCTGAGCGCCTGTCTCAGATGAAACATTTCCGCATCCGATCAAAGCCATTGTTACCATCGATGTTGCAACTGCAATTGACACTACTTTACTTACCGTCTGCTTTCTCATACTATCTCCCTCTTAATATATGTTTGCACTACCTCACCCCTCATGTGAAATAATGTTGCACCGAAATTCATATTACTCCTATAAAACTCATAATAAAATTAAACAAATATAAACTATTCTAAAAACTTTAGAAAGAAAAAGCGCAATATACGGAGCGGTAAAGGACATACGCTCTATATATTGCGCCTTATTTTGTATTCTTGTATTCGTTAATTCGTGTAATTAATTTTCACTGATCAGAGAAAAAGCCTAAAATCACAGAAGTTTTGTAATATCCATCAGTGAATCAACACAAGCATATAATTTTATTTTTAGATTTTCATCCGGCTGTGTCAGATCCGGAACCATAATAACATTGCATCCCGCAAGATACGCACTGGTAACTCCGTTTGGTGAGTCTTCAACAGCAAAGGTCTGATTCGGAGCAAGTTCAAGCTGTTCACAGGCATAAGCATAAATATCAGGAGCAGGCTTTCCAAGCTTAACCATATCGGAGCATATGATCCTGTCAAAGCATTCAAAAAGTCCAAGCTTATTAAGATATCCTTTTGTGCGCTCGTAATCATTGGCAGTGGCTATACAGGTAAGTATTCCTTTTTCCCGTAGCCATACCAAAATTTCTTTTGCTCCGGGTTTTAACGGAATACCCTGTTCTTTTATCATATCAACCACAATGGCTTTTCTGTACTCACGAATCTTATTATAGTCAAAGTCCTGTCCAAACCACTCTTTAAATTTCTCAGGTGCATATGGGCGTCCAAGAGAACGCAGTTCCAAGGGCATCCATGGCTCACACTTATAGCCGAAGTGCTCCAGTGCCTGTGGCCAGGCCTTTTGATAAAATTTTTCTGTATCTGTCAGCGTTCCGTCCAAATCAAAGATCACTGCTTTTATATCCGGTTTTGCGTTCAATATCTCACCTGCCATCTTATCGTCATATAGTAGGCTTCTCTTACATTTATGCTGGAAGCTTTATCAGAAGCCGAGGTTATCATTAACAAGGATTACATGGATCCTGTCTTTATGCCTCGAAAATCTTGTTATAAGGAACTGACAGCAGATTGTGTCCGGAGACTTGCAATTCATGCATGATCCAGTCTTAGAACATGGTGTACTGAGTCCAAAGCGCTGCGCATTTATCGGTGCTGCCACATTGCGGGCTCTCTTCATTGCACCGTCAATGTCATCACATACCTTGTTCATACCAACGATAAAGATTACCTTTTTAGGTCCCTGCGCGATCATTGATACACGGTTTGAATTGCCATCAATATTAACAAGTATTCCATCATCCGTCATGGCATTTGCACTTGAAAGGAAAATATCTGCATCATACCCTGCAAGCATCGCCGCTCTCTTTTCCTCAGGTGTCTTGGCTGTGTCTCTGTCGATAAAATTGTAATTTCCTGACTTTACAGCTTCTACAAGCCCGATTTCATGAGCACTCATGGCTCCGCCCATGGTAACACTGCTTTCCTCAGGAATAAGCTCTAAAGCTTTCTTAAGAGCATCTTCTTTATTCGCAGCGTAGTAGCCCGACATATTCCTTGATTCAAGTCCCTTGATTACTTTTTGTGCCAGCAGTTCATTTCTCTTTACAATATTTTCATTCATAAGAAATCTCCTCTTTCTGTTAGATGCCCTTGAAACACATAACAAATGTCAGCTTCTGGTCATTGGGAAGAAGGAACTCAGGATGGGTCTTTGCTCCCCATGAATCATCTCCTGCAATACCCATCTGCATCAGGCTGCAACGAACTACCGTCTTGTTGTATCTCGGAAGCTCGTAAGGATGAGCTGCTGCCTCCAGCTCATCCGGCGTATATGGCAGCGCACTGAAATTCATAGTATCAGGAGCTTCGAACAATATGCCTCTTCCCCTGTTGTCAGTTATCTTTGCCCACCTTACACCGGTTCTGTTGCCTGTCTCCTGCGGACGAATGTAGCTTTCCATCATGTTCTCAACTTTATCGGAATATATGCCAAGCTTTGCCCCCTTATTTCTGTCAACATAGTTTTCCCTGGGGCCGTTTCCGTAGTAAGTCACATTGTTAAAATCCGCATTCCACTTAAACAGCATTCCAAACTCAGGCATTGGAGGAAGTCCCTCTACAGGATCATATTCCTCTTTTATCCAGACTCTTCCGTCACCCGTTACATTGTATGTGACAAGCACAGAAGATGCGGGAGTTGTCGGAAGATAAGATTTAAAGGTCAGACTCACACTGTTTTCGTCCTGCTCGATCATCGGATATTTCGATCTGTCTGCCCAGTCACCGTTTTTATATCCTGTGCTCTCCTCAATGATCGGAGTAACAGATGAATACATGCCGGCAATCTTCCACTGGGCATATCTTGAAGGCATCCTGTTGCCCATGTCGTTGTCTACAGGCGCTCTCCAGAAGTTGGGCTTTGGCATGGACTCGATAAGTTCTCTTCCGCCGTAGTTGTAGGATACGATATTTCCGGCATCTCTGCTGAAAAGAACCGAGAAATGATTTCCTTTTACGCCGATATTAAAGTCTCCCTTTATTACCTTTATAGGGCTGCAGCTTACATACGTTGAAGCTGAGGTCTTAAATACTCCCTGTCCGAAGGCTACTTCATGTCCCCTCTTTGCCCAGCTTGTATCATCACGAAGTCTGAAAGAAACAGTAACAGCATACTCATCAAGAGGGAACGGGCCGTTCTCTTCATACGCGCCGACACTTACAACTGCCATCTTTGCCCTTATCTCTTCCGGAAGCTCATATTCCTTTTCTTCTCCCGGCTCTACGCTTGTTGCCATCCTCTTTTCGCAGACTTTTTTGCCGTCTCTCTCAAGGATCACGATACAATCAAATTCATTTGTATTGGTAAAAAGATTTAAGTTAACTACCTTTACGCTGTCTTTTGACACGATGGCCTTGATGTTCTGATAGTTGAACTTAACATCCTGCATCTTGGCGTATGGCTCTCTTTGACCGTCAACTATTCCGTTTCCACTAAAGTTGTAATCGCATGGTCTCTCTCCATGATCTCCGCCATATGCCTGATAATCTTCCCCAAAGCGGTTCTTTTCCCTGATTGTCTGGTCTACAAAATCCCAGATGAATCCGCCCTGGTATCTTGGCTCTCTATCTGTAAGATCGGTATATTTGAACATTCCTCCGCAGGAGTTTGCCATAGCATGCGTGTACTCACAGCAGATAAAAGGCTTGTCATCATGCTCTTTCAGGAACCTCTCGATGTTGGCAACAGACGGATACATCTGGCTCTCCATGTCGCTGGTATCATTGTAGGTCCTGTCGTGACAGATTCCTTCGTAGTGAACTAGTCTGTCAGGATCAAGCTTTCTAAAGAGATTACTCATCTCATAAGGGACTTTTCCTCCATGGGATTCATTACCGATGGACCAGATAAGAACCGATGGGTGGTTTTTGTCCAGCTGATAAGTTGAGTTAACTCTGTCAAGCATCATCTCCATGCAGTTTTCCCTGCTGCCGGGAATTGCATAAGGAATGGCCGCTTCATTCCCATACATGGACCAGCTTCCGTGGGACTCCATGTTATTCTCGGCGATCATGTACAGACCGTAAATATCGCAGAGCTCATAGATGATCGAAGAGTTCTGATAGTGGCTGGTTCTTATGGCATTGATATTATTCTGCTTCATGGTGATGATATCCTTAAGAGTCTCCTCATAGGATACTACACGTCCGTTTTCGCAGGAAAACTCATGGCGGTTAACGCCCTTAAAGACAATTCTCCTGCCGTTTAAGAGCATCAAGCCGTCCTTCATCTCAAAGCGTCTAAAGCCAACGTTCTGCTTTATAACTTCAGTAACTTCGCCCTCTTCATCCTTTACATGAAGAACAAGCCGGTATAGCTGGGGATCTTCAGCACTCCATAAAACAGGGCTGTTTACCTTTTCAGAAACTGTTACTTCTACACTGTTTTTTACACTTCCCTTTACTACGGGATGATTATTTCTGTAAAGAACATAATCTGTTGTTCCACACTCTTTTCCCTTAAAGGTAAGCTCAAGCTCTGCCTCTGAAAAATCATCAGTCAAAAGAGTCCTCACCTTAAAGTCATCAATATGTGCCTTAGGTACAAGCCTTAAAAAGGCATCTCTGTATATTCCGGAAAACCTGAAGAAATCCTGATCCTCCATCCAGCTGGAAGATGTCCATTTAAAGACCTTGGCTGCAAGCTTATTTACGCCCGGCTTAATGAAAGGCGTAAGGTCAAACTCGGAAGGAGTAAAGGTATCTTCGCTGTATCCTACATATTCTCCGTTAAGATAGAGTGCATATCCGCTCTCCACACCTTCGAATACAACATGGACCTCCTGTCCGTTCCAATACTCCGGCAGGTTAAAGTATTTCACATAACTGCCAACTGGATTGAACTCCTCAGGAATCTGTCCCAGTTCAATCTTCTCATGTCCATCCCAGGGATACTGAACATTGATATAAGCCGGAACATCATACCCCTCCATCTGCATATGCGCAGGAACATGGATATCGTCCCATGAATTGCAGTCGTAGTCTTCTTTTTCAAAGCCCTCTACTACAGCGCGGTAGTTTTTTGCATAGTGAAATTTCCACATACCATTAAGGGAAATTCTAAGACTTGATACGCCCTCCTCAAGCTCATCATCAGTGGCAAAAGCCTTAAAATCGCCGTGAGCCGGCAATACATTATCCTTAAAGATCTCAGGATTTTTTACCATATCCAGGCAAAAGCTCTTCATTTAGTTATCCTCCATAAGATAAGTTATAAAGTGGTTACCATTCTCCTCAAACAGTTTTTCAGAATCGCTCATTCCGTACTTGTATACCGTCCCGGTTGATGGATTCATGATCACAGTGTTTAAATTGTTAAAGCCAATAACCAAAACTGCCGTGCCATCGTTTAACATGGCCATGACAGGTATATCCTGGTTCACATAATAGAGCATAGCAGACAGTGGACACCCGTCCAGATCAAGGATCTGTCCATCCGGGAAAGATGTTGCCAAAATCTCATTGACGCTCTCTCCCGTCTCCAGCAGCGACTCTACGTTTCTGTTTATGCCCTCGTAGGAAAGCATGAGCTCAAGACATACGGCTACAGGGTCCTTGGCTGTCATATCCTCATAGCTCTCGGCTGCTCTGGTGATTGTCATATTCTGATTGGATGTCAAAAGATTGCCCTTTATCCATACATATCTGTTATCATCTCCAACAACAGTTCCCGGAGCACTGAAGGCGAGTTTCACTGCCTGACCGGGATTTGAATAAATCCCCTCAATTCCCATAAGACCATATACGTAGTAGAACGGATTGGCTTTCTGATCTCTGTCGGAATTTATATATGCATTCCTGTCGCCCTCAAAAAGAGTCTGGGCAGGCGTCAGTACTCTGAGCTGCTTGGTCTTTATCTCGCTCTTTGCGTTAATCTGAACTATCTTTTCGTAAACATCAACGGAAACTACGTTCACTACGTTGCTTCCTGTAGCTGCTTCAAGGGTGCTCATGATCTGGTCATCATAATAGCTTACGTATTTACCCGTTTCTTCGTCTTTTACCACCCTAGTCATTCTGATCTGATTGTCACTTATAGAAACACTTGTAACATAAACACCATCAGGATGGTAGTTTTCCAGGATATTTCCATCCTTATCCTGTATTTTTATGTTATATATAGCATAAACAGGATTTCCTATCTGATCCTCCTGAACGTCAGCTTCATGCACCAGTCCGTAAACCAGATCCTCTCCCATAAATCCCAGAACTCTTATCAGGTCCTCTTCATCCGCCTGTATCTCAGACCTTGCCTTGGTGTTAAGGTCCATCATATTAAGACTCTTTAGATCACTGCTCTGCCATGCAATCTTACTCATGGACTCGGATATCTTATAGTCCCCGGCTCCTATATCATCCACCACAGAAGTCGTTGTCTTATCAATAAGATCAACAGAATAAATATTCTGATCCATCATCACGTAAAAGACATCGTTGTTGTTGGCATAACATATAGTATCCACATACTCAAGGATGATCTGCGGATCGCTTGTGCTCTTAATGAAGGTCTGCTCTTCCACAGCATTTATCGCTGCGTTATAGTCATATACAGCAATTCCGACTTTTCCTTCGTGGATTCCGCGGCTCATGTATCCGGCCACCGCAAACTTCACATTCCCGGCCTCATCAACCTTTAGGATCTTTATTCCGCAGTCATCACCGTTTGTTCTCTCATCGTCGTTGTCGGCATCATAAAATCCGAAAAGATACACAAGCTTATTCTCAGAATTATTAAACAGGTAAAGCCTGTCCTCACTCACAAAGGCAAAAGCACTTCCGCTGCTGTTTTCAACCATTTCTATGTCAGGTTCCGAAATACTAAGCCCGATGGTATTGCTGCTTATGGAAAAAGAGTTTGTATCGAATATGTAATTCATTGTCCTGACATAATTGAGAAGGTAAATCCTGTCAGATGTATATCTTACCCTGAAAGCCTCATTTACATTGTAAAGTTTACTTGATGCACCCTCCTTGATCCTGACTCTGTATCTTAAAAGATAGCTTCCGGTCTGCCCGTGTATATCAGTTACTGTTGTGACCGGCTCAGTGTGCTCTATTATGTCCAGATCTCCCCAGCTGACCTGATTTACGCTGCTGTGGATATTCACCCTGCTGAAAGTTGTGTTATCCCCGTCTGAATTGGGTTCGAGATATTTTGAGTACTCGGATATAGCCTCTTTATCAAAGGTTGCCCGGCTAAAGCCGTTTACAAATTTCACTTCATCCACAAGATGATATCTGGTCTCTTCTTCAGTCCAGACAATCCTGGTGTAGTAACGTATGACGTCATCTCCACTATTTACAAGCATGACCAGCATGTATTCTTTGCCGCCGGAAATAAGATCTTTTAACTGAAAAGAACCAATGATCTTATCTGAAATTTCCCGATAATCCAAAATATCTGTGCTCTCTACAAGTCCCTGCCCATTGATGTTTCTGACTTCAAATTTTACTCCGCTGATATTTTGGCCGTAAGTTGCAATGTTAAAAGAGATCTCTCTGTTGCTGCCTACAGGAAAAACACTGCTTCTGATATGGCTCACGTCCATTTCATCAGTGTATCCGCGCAAGTGATTCACTTCCTGCCCGTCTGCCACAAACGAAACTATTGGCAGCGTGGCAGGTGCCATCTGCGCTGTCATATCCTGGTTGTCAGTGTTTGAAAAAATGCTGATGATAAAAACAGCAATCACAAAAACCAGCAGTGCATATATGAATTTTATGATTGAATACTTAATCGATTTTTCACGCATAATTGACTTTCAAATTGATTGATAGTAATATTTTCGTAATACAAATAAAGATGTTTACAGTTTTCTTCCGGAGGAAGTAACTATGAAATATCCTATTTTATATCGCAAACGCTTTATCCCGGATGAATGTGTTCTCCTAAAGAATGACATTATCCTGGAGTGCTCTGAGTCCATGATCGTAACTAAGTGGACTACCATAAAAAAAAGATGCGACCTTTCCAGGGGATATTCATGCTACTATCTGGACAGAGGTTACAAAATCAGTAAGTTCCTAAAGGATGACGGTTCCCTTTTGTGCTGGTACTGCGACATCATCACTCACGATTACAATCCCGAACAAAATACGCTTCTGGTCATAGATCTTTTGGCCGATGTAAAAATATATCCCGACGGAAGGATCAAGGTCGTTGATCTCGATGAATTGTCCGAGGCTTTTGAGAAGAGACTGATAGATGAATCTCTTCTTAAAAAGAGCCTGCTCTCATTGAACAAGCTCCTTAATGATCTTTACGAAGGCGGTATTGAACCACTTGCAGCGCCTATCGAAAATTACACTTAATCTGCAGAATCACGCAGCAAATACGGATTTCTGAAATTTCATTCAAGATGTCACAACTTAGTAGAAGACGTGTCCTCCGATATTTATTCCCGACAATCCGGGGATGGGAGTTCTGAAATATACACAATTTCCTACATTTGAATATCCGCTCATTGCTTCATCGGCAGCCTGATAACAGGCTGCTGTTGCTTTGCCTTCAGCAAGCGCCAGTGCCAGTCTTCCGCTGGCAACAGGTGAAAACTGCCTGTTCTGATAAATTACTCCCACTACAGTGTCCGGATATACAGAACTGAGCACTCTGTTGATAACAACAGCGCCTACTGCGACCTTGCCCTCATAGGGTTCGCCTCCGGCTTCGCAATAGATAAGATTAGCCAGAAGATACCTGTCGCCTTCTGCAAATGTTACCTCAGAAATGTCTCTCCACGCCGACTGAGATGCCAGCTTTGACAGACGTATCTCCTCTGCCAGCTTTGCTTCCAGTGCCTTAATATCAGCTTCCTGTTCCTTTATCTGGTCTTCCAGTGCCTGAGCTCTCTCTTCAGCATCCGAAATGTCATTGGCATACTGCTTTATGGTTCCCGAAGTCTGGCTCACAAGACCTGAAACCCTGCTCTGTTCTGCCTGTGCTTTTACTTTATAATCCTCCAGTTGCGTCCGTTCTTCTTCAAGTATTGCCTCTTTTGCCTCAACATTTTTCCTGGTCTCTATGTACTTTAGGAACATTTTCCTGTCGTAGGCAGAAAGCTGCTCAATATAATCATTCTGATTAAGAAAATCCGCAAAGCTCGTAGCCCCCAGCAGCATATCTATCAAAACAAAGTTCTGCTTTTCATAGATGAACTGCACTCTCTTCTTCATGGATGCATACTGGCTTGTTTCAGTTTCTTTTGCCACTTGAAGCTCTATGAGAGTGTTCTCTATCTCTGTCTCTTTGTTGTCTATTTGCTCTTCAAGGTCCTGGAGATTATTGCTTACCTCGGAAAGCTGATTGTTAAGAGTGTTGAGTTCTCCCTGCAAAGAGGATTTCTCCTCATTCATCTCAGCTATGTCGTCCTTGGTATCGCCAAGCTCATTCTCGGACTGTTTCTTCTTCTCTTTGGCTTCCTCCAGCTGCTTTCTTGTGGACTCTGTAGCATTTACCTGTAAAGTCTGGGACAAAGTACAAAAGCAAAGTATAACAGCAAACAGCACCGCTATTTTATTTTTTCTGTATCCCCTTACCCCTCTAAGTTTCATACGCTTTAAATTGTTATCTTAATACTCCTGCCGCTTGGCTGATACTGATAATATCTGACTCCGGCAGCATCAAACATTTTCTTTGAAGCTCTTGTGGAGGCCGAAGTGCCATACTTGTCGCTGTCATATACCACAGTACGGATACCGGCCTGTATGATGGCCTTGGCGCACTCATTGCATGGAAACAGCGAAACATAAATCTTGGCTCCAACAAGACTTCCTCCGCGATAATTGAGTATCGCATTGAGCTCGCTGTGAGTTACAAACGGGTATTTTGTGGCAAGTTCATCCTCCCCGTCCCTTTCCCACGGAAATTCCTCGTCAGAGCAGCCCTTTGGAAAGCCGTTATAACCCATGGAAAGGATATTGTTGTCTTCACTTACTATACAGCTTCCGACCTGAGTATTCGGATCTTTGGAACGCATTGCAGCAAGCTTGGCAACACCCATGAAATACTCGTCCCAACTTATGTAATCGTCTCTTTTCATGTGAAATGTCCTCCACTGGCGGTGTGAACCGCGATATACGGATTGCAGGTAAGCGATATACGGATTGCTACGGTTGTTAACAAAATACGCATGTCTACGCTTCGCTCTCGACATGCACCGCGATATACGGATTGCTTCGCTTCGCTCTCGCAATCCTACGTACATTCGAAAATCGATATGCTCATTTCTTTCGCATATCTTTTTTTCTCATGTACGTTCGGTCCTCAAGGTTACATTTATATGCCTGCAAGCAGTCATAAATGTAACTTTTCGTCCCTATATCGCTCATTTGGTTCCGAAGATCCTATCTCCTGCGTCGCCGAGACCCGGAACTATGTATCCGTGCTCGTTGAGCTTTTCGTCAAGTGCTCCAACATAAATATCTACATCAGGATGTGCTTCCTGCATAGCCTTAAGGCCTTCGGGAGCTGCGATGATGCACATGAAGTGAATCTTCTGGCATCCTCTGTCCTTGAGCATCTGGATAGCTGCCACTGAAGAACCGCCTGTAGCAAGCATAGGATCAACTACAAAGATTTCTCTCTCTGCCACATCGGCAGGCATCTTGCAATAATACTCTACAGGCTTAAGTGTCTCCGGATCTCTGTATAATCCGATATGTCCTACTTTAGCTGCAGGAATAAGTGCCAGCATTCCGTCAACCATTCCAAGACCTGCTCTTAAGATCGGAACTACGCAGAGCTTTCTGCCCTTAAGCTCCTTAACGGTTGTCTTACAGATAGGAGTCTCAATCTCCACATCGCGAAGTTTAAGATCTCTTGTAGCTTCATAACAGATAAGCATAGCTATCTCGCCAATTGTCTGTCTGAAATCCTTTGTTCCTGTGTTAACTCTTCTTATCATTCCAATCTTGTGCTGGATCAATGGATGGTCCATAATAACTACTTTTGCCATACTTTCCTCCTGTTCTTACATACATAACTAATATTTTGAAGCAAATAGTTTGCGCTATTAACAAATAGTTTAATTATCTTTCTCAATCTCTGAGATTTTGGAAATCCTGCGGCTGTGCTTCTCAAGCCCGGAAAACTCGGTATCAAGGAAAACATCAACCATCTCGTTTGCAAGGAGAGGTCCAACAAATCCTCCGCCCATAGCAAGGACATTTGCATCATTGTGCTCTCTGGTAAGTCTTACAGATGTGATCTCAGAGCAGAGGGCGCATCTTACCCCTTTTATCTTATTGGCAACAATCGAGATACCTATTCCCGTAGTGCAGATAACGATTCCCTTTTCGCACTCTCCATTTGCAACAGCTCTTGCTGCCTGAACACCAAAATCAGGATAATCGCAGGAATTCTTGTCAAAGGTTCCAAAATCCTTGAACTCAATATTCCTCTCCTGAAGGTGCTTCTTTACTTCTTCCTTTAAGTCAAATCCCCCGTGATCACTTGCTAATGCTATCATACTTTCAAGCTCCTTCTATATTATACTTTTTTTATTGCTTTAATACACTTCTTTTATATCGCTTTACAACGTCACAACGTTGTGTCCTGCTGCCTTTAAAAGCCTGTTCATAATAGCCTGTCCGATTCCGTTCTCGTCAAAAGACTCTGAGAACATCACATCAATATTCTCATCATCAAATTCCCTGAGCACTTTAAAGAGCTCATGGGCTATAGTCTTCTCGTCGTCCCTGCTGCCTACGCTCTTTACCACTTCCGCATCATATAGATTTCTCGTAGAATCCGTACCTATAACTCCGACTCTTTTCCCATCCAAAACAGCCTTTTTAGTCATGGTATTAATATATTCCACCACTTTGTCCTGGCTTCCCTGAACAATTGTAAGTTGCCCTTTTGGCGCATAATGCCTGTACTTCATACCGGGAGCCTTTGGTCTTTGCGTGGATGAACTGTCGATAATCGTTCTGTCTATGCTGATCTCCCCCAGCACATCTTTTAACATATCTGCTGTAATATATCCCGGGCGAAGGATCATGGGAACTTCGGAAGTAAGGTCTACTATTGTGGACTCAAGGCCTATTCCGACCTGACCACCGTCTATTATCATCTCGATTTTACCTGTAAGATCCTCTATGCAGTATCTTGCCAGAGTCGGGCTCGGTCTTCCTGAGGTATTGGCACTGGGCGCTGCTATATAGCCACCGGATTGCTCGATCAGCTTAAGCGCAATCTCATTATTCGGCATTCGGATTGCCACCGTATCAAGTCCCCCTGTTGTCTCATAGGGCACCTTGTCATTTTTGTTCATTATCATAGTAAGAGGTCCCGGCCAAAAAGCCTTCGCCAGCTTCCTTGCAGCTTCCGGTACATCTTCAACTATTTTCTCAACATCTTCAAATCTGTATACGTGAACTATCAGCGGATTATCCGAAGGTCTTCCCTTTGCTGCATATATCTTTTTGGAAGAATCAGGATTTAACGCATCTCCGCCCAGTCCGTATACCGTCTCTGTGGGAAATGCAACCAGTCCGCCTTCCTTAATTATCTCGCCGGCCTTCCTTAGCTCTTCGCCGGCCTTTTCATCTATATTTTTTTCTTCTATCTTTACTACTTCTGTTAACACTTTACTTCCTCTAAATCATGATTATCCTGCTATTATATCGATAATCATCCGTTTACAAATTCTGCAATCTCATCCCAGATATCAGGTGTCTCATATCCAAGTCTCCAGGCTGCAACACCTGCAATACCGTTTGACTTCATGGCTGTAAGCTTTGCCCTGATAGACTCCGCATCTTCCATCCATATCTGGTTCAAAGTTCCATCTGAGGATGTGAATTCGCCGTAATTCTGTCCGCAATCCGCATCCCATGTCATTTCAATGCCGTGATTTGCCACATACTCTTTTGCCGTCTGCATTCCAACCGCTTCGCTTGACACCTTTCCTCCGGAAGTGTGCCAGATTCTTGTATAGAACGGAAGCGCATTTATAACTTTGGAGGCATCAACCTCTTTAAGAGTATTGATAATTCCGTTTTCCACGTATGTAAGAGATGCGACAGATCCCGCCTCGGCAGAGCCTGCATAATGCTCGTCATATCCCATAATTATCACGTAATCAGCTACAATGCCCTGCTCTTCAAGATCATAATAATCATTAAAATGCATGGGTACATAATTATCTATGGAAAAAACAAGTCCGCTCTTCCTGCAGGCAATAGAAAACTCTCTTACAAACTCGACAAAAGACTGTCCATCAGCCGATGCTATCATCTCAAAGTCGAGATTTATGCCGTCAATTCCTAGGGACAGGGCTTCTGCCACTATCTGGTCAATTGCGTTTTGTCTGTTGCTTGCATGGGAAAGAAATTCCGAAGTGGAAAACTCACTATCGCCGTTAAAGTTGTCCACAACAGCCCAAACCTCAAGTCCCTTGTCGTGCGCTGTTTTAACATATGAAGATGATGCGAAGCTTCTGATACTGCCATCCTCAGATGCTATATTGTACCAGGTAGGGGCAATAACATTGAGACCTTTTGTATTTTCAATGCCGGATAAAAGAGTGTCATTTCCGCCCGCGCCGGCAACACTGTGAAATCCAAGGTTTATCTTATGGTCTCTTGTTATTGATGTATATTCCTCTTCGACATAGTCGTTTACAGGGGATGGTGTGCTGGTCTTGATATCTGAAAGACGCCTATTTTCCACATAGCCGATATATGAATCAGCGCTCTTTACCTTGGACCAGTTCTCAAGCTCCTCCAGTACAACAACTGTGTCGCCCTTTAAAAGGTCCTCCAATATCTCGCTTTTTACGCCGCCCCGAAGCCTTAACTGTGTATTCTTGTTGATTGTAGCCACAGTCTCTTCCGGCCAGCTTGTGGTAAGCTGAATGTGATTGTATTCTCCAAATCCCTGGTAAAAGAAATTCGTATACTTCCTGACATATTCCAGTGCAAGATATAAGGTATCTCCTTCATTTCTTGCGATCACATAGTCTTCTGACCCGGATCCGCCCTCTGAATCGGTCCATGAATTTGATCCAATCTCAGCAGTTATGATTTTCGTTGCTGTTGTGTAGATAAGGGTATTATCTGCGATACCATAGTAGAATCGATCATTCAGATACTTCTGTACCGAAGCAAAGTCCATGTAGTAAAATCCGTCAATAAGCCTTGCTCTCTCTTCAATTCTCTCATTTCCAAGAATTATAGCTGTGTCCTCAGCGTCTGTAATATCGAAATAATCGTTTAGATCAGCTCTCTCCGAGCTGTAAGAATAATGCTGATAAACAATTTGGCCGGCATAAATACCGCCTATAACAAGAATAAGGACGATTATAAAAATCGCCGGTAACACTTTCTGTTTCATGTTCTAGCTCCTTTTCAATCGTCCTTTATTATAGCAGACTATGCTGCTTACGTCATTATTTAAGTCCTTATAAATACTGCAACATCAAGTATTGTATGCAAAAGGCGGGGTCCTCTCTCATTGTAAATATTCTTGATAGTTTTTATGTATTTTAAACTCTGTTATTCGCGGCAGGAAACCAAAAGGTCATTTAATGTGATATATTCCTTGCTATGCCTTTTTCCATGGCAAATATCAATTGACGTTTATTAATTTATTGAAGATGCTTCACCAGAATCCTAGTTATTTGACACTGTCGACATGCCAAATATGCTATAATAGTATTAGAAAAATACTATAATTTGTCTATAAATTCTATGTTGTTGATAAAATAATTTATTGGGAAATTAATTGAAACTTTCTAAGACATTCCGCTGTGTGTGAACGGAAAAATTGAAAGATGCAGAATTATATATCCCTGTAAATTTCGCCTCCCTTCCGGATCATATCCTTGGTGAGGCATCTCACAGAAATTATAGTAGCACATAAATCTTAAGAAATTACGTCGAAATTTCTTAAGATTTTATGTAGACACAAAAAATTCACATTTTTCAAAAAAATGTCGATACATTTATTGACATAATAACTTCTTTCATTTAGTATCTATGTATTCCAAAGTCAGGAGGTAAGCATCATGAAAATTGAAAAAGTCAATGATCATCAGATTAGATGCACACTTACCAAAGATGACCTTGCGAAGCGCGACCTTAAAATTACAGAGCTTGCATATGGCACTGAAAAGGCCAAAGAGCTATTTCAGGACATGATGCAACAGGCTAATTTACAATATGGTTTTGATGCAGAGGATACTCCTCTGATGATTGAGGCAATACCTATCAATTCAGAATGTATCGTTCTCGTTATTACTAAGGTAGACGATCCGGAGGAACTGGATACAAGGTTCTCCAATTTCGCTCCTTCCGTACACGAAGAGGACGAGGATGAGGAGTACGAATACTACGACGAGGATTATGAAGATGAGGAGGATGAGGAAGAGGATGTCATGAATCTCTTCCAGAGACTTCAGCATAGCAATATGTTGGATCTTGGAGGCTCATCTCTTGGCAGTTCTCCAATGTCCGATTCCAAGAAGGTAAAAGAGAAGACAACAAGCCCCAGGAAAAAGGGACAGCCTACAAAAAAAGGCTCCAAGATATTCTCTTTTGACTCACTTCATGAGGTTACAAGATTCGCCAAGGCTGTCAGCAAGAAATTCAACGGTCTGAATACTCTATACAAGAACGAAGTCAGCGGTAAATTTTACCTGATACTTCATCAGGGCGAAATTGACGATAACACATTCGCAAATATCTGCTCACTTCTTACAGAATATGGCAAGACCGAAATCGGTAGCACAGCTGATGAACAATATCTCAACGAACATTACACCATAGTAGTTAAGGACAACGCTGTACAGGCACTTTCAAAAATTTGATGATCACAATATGCGTAGAGGATAATCATAATTCCTCTGCGCATTTCTTTTTTTTGCAGTAAAAAGGGCATCACCCACAATCGGGTGATGCCCTTAATCATTTTAAGCTATATGAGCTAAGAAATTATCAGTTCTTGCCATAGAGAGAAACGAGTTTCTCAAGGTAAGCTCTGTGCTCCTTAGCATGCTCTGCTGCAGCTGCATTGAGCTTAGCTGCTCTCTCAGGATTCTTGAGCTTAAGTGAAAGGTATCTAACCTCACCATCAAGGAAGCTCTGGAAGTCCTCTGTTGCAGGCTTGGAATCAAGTGTGAACTTGTTCTCTGCCTGAGGATTGAATCTGAACATATCCCAGTATCCTGTAGCAACAGCCTTCTTCTCCTCATCCATAACCTTGTTCATGCCGGCCTTAAGACCCTGGTTGATACAAGGAGCATAAGCGATGATAAGTGAAGGTCCCGGATAAGCCTCAGCCTCTTTGATCGCATTGATTGTCTGCTGCATGTTAGCACC
>SVFZ01000118.1 GCA_015056585.1 Butyrivibrio sp.
CATCACTTCCAGCCAAACATTATTTCGTTAGTTTCAACTAACCCATTCTCAAAAGAAAAGCCCGCACTAACCGGGTGTTTTTTAATAGATATTTAATATCATGAAAATCATTATCAGTTATCTCAAATGTTAGCATAAGCTAACTCCATTTTCAATAATGCTTCCGTATTTTTTCTCAGCCGGAAGCATATGATTCAGAGCCCATTTGGCATAGCCGGACATTTCATCAAGCCCGTCGGTAAGTGCATGGCTTGCTTTATCATATATACGCCATTCAAATGCAAATAGAATAGGAACCACTGTACCTTTTTTCATGACACTGTTTTCCTCCATTTATGAAATCCCATGTTTACATCTCTGCAATTTCATGATACTACTTTCTGTTAGCTATCGCTAACTTTATTTCAAAAAAATGCCCTGCACACGCAGAGCATCCGTTACCTTTATCTATCCAACACCTTATTCATATTCTGCAGAGCCCTCAGCTGATTGAGCGCAACTTCCCTAAGCATTGATAATTCCATTCGAGAGATAGAATTTTAAAAATAGCCCTGGATATCAAACGTAATAATGCACCCTCACAACCCTTGCTCCAAATGGTAAAAGAGCCACTCTTGCAATCTTGAAGAACTGCTTACCGAAAGGTATTCCTATAATGGTGATGCAAAAAATGCAGCCAATCGCTGCGTTTGCGATCGCAAGTTCAATCCCGGAAAGACAAATCCAAAGGATGTTAAGAAGCAGAGATACAGCCCCGCCTTCATCCACAATCTCTTTTCCAAAAGGATTCAGTGAAATTGAAGAAAGCTTAAAGCACTGGAGCCCTACAGGAATGCCTACAACTGTGCAGCACCAGAGAAGTCCTACAATCCACCATCCCAGAGCACTAAGCAGCCCTCCGCACAAAATCCAAATCAAATTACCAAGAAATCTCATAATCAATCCTCTCCCACAAGATGCACTGTCTGTGGTTCATGTCCCACAGCTGGCAAAAACTTCTCAAAAATATCAGCCGTCCTGATCTTTAGGCTTGATGTACATACACATGGATGACAACCAAAAAACTCTGATGTTTTAAGATCCTCATCCACAAGGAGCTGCACTTCATGGTTCTTATCATTCATAAGCCCCATCACGCTTACCGCTCCGGGCTCGATATCCAGATATTTCAGCATGTCCTCTGCTTCGGCAAAAGAAAGCCTGGCAGAATTAATCTGACTTGAGAGCTCTTTTGTCTTAAATTTCTTATCCCCCGGCATGAGCAGTAGATAAAACCTGGTCTTCTGTCTGTTACAAAGAAAAAGATTCTTGCACATCAATGTGCCCAGTGCCTTATCCACCTCTTCACAGGCTTCCATAGTTGTAGCAGGATCATGATCAACTCGTTTATACTCTATCCCAATCTTATCCAAATAGTCATATACCTTGACCTCTCTGGGCAAACGGCCTTCACAGCTTACTGGTCTTCCATCAAACAATTCCATTTTCTTTAACCCTCATCATATCAATCGTCACTTCGGCCTCTTCAAATGATACAGAGCCATTCACTTGCATACCCGATTTCATCTATAACAGATAACGCTCTCCAGCTGTTGATATGTTTTACCTTCTTCCAGCTTAAACGGATGCTGCTTAGCTTCACCTCCGAACCATTGATATGGAAGATCATTTTCTGTTTTGCCTTCACATATCTCTACAGCCCCACTTCTCAGACAACGCATCAAAGAAATATCATCAAAATCAGTTGCATGACCGTGTAAAATAAAATCTGCCTCTTTTTCCAGAAACATGACCTTATCAAGTTCTTTGACATAATCTCCCATACTGGGACACCCATCTAACTGCATCCACAGATGATGATTTATGGAATCCCCAGTAAACAGTATCCTGTCTTCCTTTAGAAGGAGGAGAATACCACCCGGAGTGTGCCCCGGAAGATCATACACTTCCAGCGTTTTCCCACCAAGATCTATTACATCCCCACCTTTTATAGGTTTGAACGCAGGCATAGTCAGTCCAGCCTTTTTACATTCTTTAATAAACTCAGGGGCATTTATAAAAGATTCAGCAAGCTCATTATCCTTAGGATTCATATAGACTTCGTCAAAATGCACATTGCCAAAAATATGGTCAGGATGCCCATGCGTATTTACGACTACTATGGGTTTATCTGTTATATCACGCACGACTTTATAGAGATCATTGTAGCCGTTCATGGTATCGATGACGCATACTTTTTCATTCCCTACAACTATATAACCAGTTGCTTCATGTGCCTCATCCATAAGATAAAGATAAGGCCGTAATTGCTTTATGAATAATTCTTTGCCCATCTCTTTCTCCTACCTTGTCAAAAATACAAACACACACATGCTTATCGCCTGCTTCAGTTTCTTCCGCAGCATTTCTTAAACTTTTTACCGGAACCGCAAGGACATGGATCATTGGGATATACCTTCTTGGTCGTCTTCTCAACAGGGCCATTCATACCCATAGGCATGTTCATAACCGGCATTTCAATTGACTCTCCATCAACGTCAACACCAAATCCCATCTCCCTGATATGCGGAGCTGCCTCAGCAAGCATCTTAGCTGCGTGACTGCTTCCTGGAATTATAGTTGGCATCTGTCCCGGCTTAAGAACCGGCCTTGGCATATCTCTTGGTGCATATCCTCTGTTAATGAGCATATTTGTTCCATTAGTCAGCGGCATGTACAGACTAACAATCTTATTCACCTGCTGATCATTTGCAAATTCGAACTGATCCCAGAACCATTGCATGGTATCGTGTGGATTATCATCCTGCCATGAGATCCTGTCCCAAAGCTCATACAAAAGATCAATCGCATCATCTCGCTCCATCTTCATATCTTTCACAAGAAATGCCAGCATATCCTTATACACCTTGTGAGATAAAAGAGCTCCTGTAAAGAACAACTCCTCAACTTCTGCAGGAGTAGGAATATAAAAATCTTTATCCGCCTGTGCTCTACGTAACCTGTCCAAAGAATCCATATGACCGATAAAGAGCCTCTCAATAAGCACATTTTCTATCTTGACTGACTTAAGCAGATCATCTGGGATACGCTTATATATCACATCAAGTTCCTCTGCGTCCATATGCATTCCTTTTTTCTTGTTAACTACTTTCAAAAAAACATCTACCGGTGTGTATGCGTACATGGTTTCCGCCCATCTAAGGCACATCCATACCCAGGCAGCTCTTGCTCTGTACTTATTAAACTCCTCACCAGCAATCTCTTTTGTATAGATCTCCCACACATCTGTAAGCGTTGAGAAATAATGGTCTTCATCGAAGTATGCCAGTTCCATCTCGTTTAATGTGCAAGCCATATCAAACACTGGCTCATCCGGTTTTACCTCAATGACCTTTCCATATGCTTTTTCCAAAAGAAGCAAAGATGCTTCATCCAGAATCGCCAACCGGTTAAAAAGACTCTCCTTTGAAAGAAAGTTCTCTGCGATTTTTTCAATAAGATCTGCCTTTTTGAGCTGAGAAGTTTTCCCAATATAAAGATCTCTGGCAAAGATCTTAAGCGACTCCTTGTCATACATATCCATCTTGTCTCTAAACTCAAGCAAATTCGACATATCCGCACCCTCCAACTACGCTAAATCCCCATGCATTCAACTTACTCTATTATATTCAAAAAAGCACTTCCATGCTATATGAGTCATGAAAGTGCATCTATGTTAAATCCCCTTTTATAAGCGGGTTGATGTTGGGAGGAAGGCCATCAACAATTTGGGATGACCTTTGTGTGTTATGAAAGTTTCTATGAAAAAGTGTTGTGTGGGGTTCAAGAAGCTTTGTTCTTCTTGATGTATTCATAATACAATTCGAAGCTTAAACGAGCCTTAAAGCCTTGTGAAAAGATTGTGTCCGAATCAAAGCGCTGATTCGGATTACCACTTGCATAGGAGTCAAATATTTCTTTATCTTTCTTACTCATGTCACACCTCCTGTTTGAAACCCGGAGGTCAGGTTAACCGGCTAAGCTGTACCTCTTGCTTACATATGTAATTCTACGGAACGTGACAGAATATTACGTTCTCCTAGAAATAGAACTTTATGTTCGAGATTTTCGAACAAAAGAAAAAGCACCAGCCACAAGTACAGCGCACTCATGAGCTGATGCTCAGTATTATCTTCCTTGCTTACTCACAATGCCTATAGCATTCGTAGTTTCTATCCATCTTTTGGGAGTCATAACAAAATCATTCTCGCCTGCTTCATTTTTAATTGCCTCGAATTCGAGGCAATTAAAATCGTCATTATGTAATCTCTCCCACAATCCAATAAAAGATCTTATCCTTAAGAGCATCTTCCTCCATGTGGACAGAATCCTTATCCTTTTCTAACCACACTGATGCTGCTTTTTCATAATCCATTTCCCGCATTACTTTTGTTCCTCCAGATACCTAACCTTCTTTCCATGAGCCAAAGCATACTCAATCTCACTTCTGGTACTGTCACCGATATAGCCTCCGACATTGATAACAAAGATCTCGTCAGACATATCAATCTTGCGCTTATGGATATCGTCCAGCATTTCCTTGGTCTTGGTAAGAGTACCTTCATCCATATTTTCCCAGACTTCATAATCCCCTGAATGGCCAAACAATCCAACACTGATTACTATTTTGCCTTCCAGCGTCAGCTTCTTCTGGGCTTCCAGAAACTGATCTTTAAAACGTGTGCTCCCACACAGCGTAATTACCGAATATTTCCCCTGCATCCCCAACAAACCTCCTAATCACCAATACCTATTCCTTCGTTCTTCCTCTTCAATAAGCGCCTCAAGATATAGTTGCTGCAGTTCAGCCTTGCTTAAACTGTAAACATACTCTCTAAGTTCCTCATAGTGGCGCTGTTCTTCCTCTTCTTCCTCTTTTTCCCATTCCTCAACCTGCTTAAGGAATTCTTCTGCCGCCTTTGGCTCCGCAGTGAAATAAAGAGCTATCATGTGCTTACAGATAACTCTCCTACCCTCAGCAAAAGGACATGTACACGTAGATCTCCTCGGATGCTCCTTGTCTATGTGAACATGATAAAGCTGCTCACCCCGAACAGTTCCATCGTATGTATACGGACCTGTCTTCTCTACAGATTTCGTTTTCTTGGCATTGTAATAATCCATTCCACGCCATACTGAATTTCCACTAGCAAGTTCAATCAGCCCCATACAACACTCCCCTTATATATTCTTATTCATGGAGCATACGAGGCTCGAACTCGTGACCTCTTCCATGCCATGGAAGCGCGCTCCCAGCTGCGCCAATGCCCCTAATTTCCAACTTACTCTATTATATGCAAAAAAGCACTTCCATGCTATATGAGTCATGAAAGTGCATCTATGTTAAATCCCCTTTTATAAGCGGGTTGATGTTGGGAGGAAGGCCATCAACAATTTGGGATTACCTTTCAGTTCTTTAATGGGATTGAAGTTTATCATACATATCTCTTTTACCAGGAAGAAACCATGAAGATGAAGTACCTGGGAGGGTATTATGGCTTTGATCATCAATAGCTATAAGTTTATCACTACTTTTGCTTATGTTTCTCAAAATGTAAACATGAAAAAAGGAGCAGCATCAAGCCACTCCTCTTATCCAATTAGTCAGACGCTGTCAGACCAAGTATTCCATTCTTTATCTAAATACTTTTTAGAAAATCCACATCTTCTTTTAGCACCGTATCTGTTGACACTCCAAGCCAATTTTTACCAGACTTTTCAAGATCACTTATATATTTCTTATTAGTAAATACTCGCTCAACCCTCTTTACCAC
>SVFZ01000011.1 GCA_015056585.1 Butyrivibrio sp.
GGAAATGATGTATTCGTACATTATTCAGGACTCAACATGGAAGGTTTCAAGTCTCTCGAAGAGGGCGCTTCTGTAGAGTATGATGTAATCCAGGGCGAAAAGGGACCTCAGGCCGTAAACGTAAACAAGCTTTAATTCTAAGTAATTAAAGGAATTAATCAGACTACAAAGTGCCTTATTCTAAAATAGATTTATTTTGAATTAGCAAAGATTGTAATAATGATTAATCAACAAAAGCCATCTGGTTTAGACCGGATGGCTTTTTTGAGTATTTTGATCAGTCAAAAGCAGGCAGCGATTACTTCATCCATCTTTAGTGTCCCTCCGAATATATCGAGAGCACTGCCAACAGTGACATCAACTTTTTCCTTTCCAATTTTCTTTAGAAGTGCAATATCTTCAAGGTTATGAACTCCGCCGGCATAAGTTACCGGTTTCTTTCCCCAATTTCCAAGAATCTTTGCCACATTTTCTTCGATACCACTTTGTTTACCTTCCACGTCTGCTGCATGGATCAGGAATTCATCACAGTACTTTGAAAGTTCATCCAAAGTCTCGGCGCAGAGTTTCACATCTGTCATCTTCTGCCACCTGTCGGTTACAACAAAGTAATCTGAGGCAGACTCACTGGATTTACCAATGTCTCTATCCGACAATTCACTGGCAACCTTACAGGAAAGATCCAGCACGATCTTGTCCCTGCCAACTGCCTTCACCAGTTTCTTTAGATTCGTATAATTGATCTTTCCATTCTTAAAAACATAGGAAGTTACGATTACATGGGATGCTCCGGCATCAAGGAAATCAGCAGCATTATCAGCATTTATGCCTCCGCCGATCTGCATAAGTCCGGGAGCCGCCAAAAGAGCATCCAAAGCCTGCCTTTTTGTGTTCTCATAATAAGGACTTTCCACCGGGTTGAGCAGTATAATATGCCCGCCCTTAAGGCCAAGTTCTTCGTACATATTGGCATAAAAAGCTGCATCTTTAGTGGCAATAAAATTCTCTCTTGCCACGTCTCCCCGGTCCTGCAGGCTACTGCCCACAATCTGCTTCACTTTTCCGTTATGTATGTCAATGCAAGGTCTGAATCGCATGCAATCTCACTCCATTTTGGTATTCGTGCATAAACGCGCATCTACATTCCGCCTCGGAATTTAAGTCAGTATTATGCGAGAACATCTGCCATATCATACATGCCCGCAGCCTTACCTGCAAGGAACTTGGCAGCTTCAATAGCACCTTTTCCGAACACTGCTCTTGAATATGCCCTGTGGGAGAAGGTTACAACTTCGTCCAAACCGGCAAAGATCACATCATGATCGCCGACAATTGTTCCGCCACGTACTGCAGAGATTCCGATTTCTTTCTTAGGACGTTTTTCTCTTCTTGTGCTTCTGTCATAGACATAATCGTATTTATCATCGCAAGAATCATTGATCGCATCAGCCAGAGCGATAGCTGTTCCGCTTGGTGCATCAAGCTTTTGATTGTGATGCTTTTCAATAATCTCAATATCAAACCCGGCTTCTGCAAAAAGCGGTGAAACTTCGCGCAAAACCTTTAAAAGAGCATTTACTCCATAGGACATGTTAGCTGATTTAAGAACCGCAACACTCTTTGATGCCTCTTTTACCTTTTCAAGCTGCTCTGGGGAAAGGCCTGTTGAGCACAAAACAACAGGTACCTTCTTGGAAACACAGTAGTCTAAAAGTCCATCAACAGCAGATGCGCTTGAAAAATCCACGATAACATCTGCTTCTGTATTACATTCAGAAAGGCTTTTAAACACAGGAAAGTCGTAGCTGCTCTCGCCGAAAGCATCAACTCCGGCAACTACCTCTATATCCTTATCATCTTTTACCAGATCAATGATCATATGTCCCATGCGGCCATTGCAGCCGTGCATTATCATCTTTGTCATGTTCATTCTCCTCCAATAATGACAGTTTATCATTAAAGCCCGCACCTATAGCGCGAGCTTTACTTAAATCATTTTACAAGTCCGTATTTCTTCATTTCTTCCAAAAGAACTGCTTTATGAGCCTCTTCCATCTCTGTAAGAGGAAGACGAAGAGGTCCTGCCTTAATGCCTATCATTTCAAGCGCGCTCTTTACCGGAATAGGATTAACCTCTGAGAAAAGAGCCTTCACAAGAGGAAGTGCCTTAAACTGAAGCTCTCTTGCTGCTGCGAAATCACCATCAAGGCACTTCTGGCAGATTTCGTGAGTCTGAAAAGGCGCAACATTGGAAAGTACAGAAATAACTCCAAGTCCTCCAACAGCCATTATAGGTACGATCTCATCATCATTTCCGGAGTAAAGATCAATACATCCTTCTGCCAGCTGCATCATCCTTGATGTCTGAGCGATGTTTCCTGTCGCATCCTTGATTCCCACAATGTTCTTCTTATCACGGCAAAGTCTTACAGCTGTCTCAGGAAGAATATTACAGCCTGTTCTGCTAGGCACGTTATAAAGGATAATTGGAATATTTATTGCATCAGCTATTGCAGAAAAATGTGCATAAAGCCCTTCCTGTGTAGCCTTGTTGTAATACGGTGTCACAGAAAGAACTGCGTCTGCTCCATATTCCTCAGCAAGTTTTGAAAGCTCGATCGCTGTCTGAGTGCAGTTCGAACCGGTTCCTGCAATTACAGGAATCCTCTTGTTGACCTTATCTATACAGAACTTCACAACATCCATATGTTCTTTTTCAGACATAGTTGCTGCTTCACCTGTAGTTCCGCAAACTATGATGGCGTCAGTCCCGTTCTCAATCTGAAATTCAATGAGACGCTCAAACTCATCGTAATTCACTTCTCCGTTTTCTTTAAATGGAGTTGCAATCGCAACACCTGCACCTTTAAAAATTGCCATGATCCTCTCCTCTTCTTGCCGCTTATGGGCAGTTGTAAAAATCCCCTCACTCATAAACAGTAAATATAATAAAAATGCATTTGTGAACCAAGAAATATAAGCCTTATAATACAAAAGCGGCTCATCGCAATATGCAATGAGCCGCAAAAATAATCTTCCAAATATATCAAAAGAATATCAATGATAGCGCCCCATCTTGCGATGACAGTCATGCAGCTCTTAACTGTATGCCCAAGTACCCGACTGTAAGGATGTCGGACCTTTCGGCGTATTTACCTTCCGTTCTGCTTCTCATGCGCCTCCCGCATCCACAGAATTACTCATTAAATACGCAACCTCTATCTCTTTGTTTTATAAATATTACAACAGTGTCAATACCATGTCAACACACCGGCACTTTTTCCTATAATGTCAGCACGTTTAAATTCATTATCTACGCTCTCACAGTGATTCTCGGTGTATCCGTGTTATCTCATTCAACACCGGCGATTGTAACATCTGCAATCTTTATCACAGCAGGTCCAAGTTTATTGTCGTACTGCTTCTGTTCCTTGGAGAAACGGATATCCTTTATGAGTTCAGGAAGGCTTCCCGATACAGAGCCTCCGGAGACAACAGTTACCTTATCGCCTTCATGCAAGTATCCAAGGCGGATTTCCCCTGCGATGTCTCCTGTGATATTGTCCACATTAAAATCTGAGAATTCTACGACTTCAAGGAAATCGCCCTGTCTAAGTTCTTCCTCCGAGCACTTTCCACCCTCAAGCTCATAGTTATTTGGCAGGAACGAGTCCTTTATTCCCATATAGTAGCTGAACTGGCGGTCTCCCCAATAGTTCTGAGGAATGTTGTCTCTTATAATATCCATATCCCTTACTACATTGCCTTCACTATCCATTCCAATATTCTTGGAAGAATTAGGAAGTTCTTTTACAGACTTAAGCGTGAATGTGTCACCCTTTACATTCTCGCATATTGGCTTACCGATTTCCCAATTGGACATTTTTCTGTAAACCATGGCTGCATGCATCTTCATTGCCACCCACTGGGCAATCTGATTTGTATCCTTAGTTGAAAGAACCAGTGTCGCCTTTTTGAGATTCGGAGTAGGAACAGTATTTAACCTGTCCTTACCATACTTAAGGGAAAGAGCTATCTCTTTCTTAAGAGCTTCTTTATCACAGGTTCCTGATTCATACATGTTATAAAGCTCTATCTCATGCTTCTCATCCTTGGCATTAACCACCACTTCAACCATTGAGTTCGGATAAGTTGCAGTCATGTCAACACCTTCTGAGTTCACATAGCGTTTTTTGATCTTTTCAGCAAAAATCTCATATGAGTTAATGTATTCAGCAGTTGTCTCCGGAATTTCGTTAAGAGCTTCAATAAAGTCTTTTGCCATATCCTTCGGATCAAAGTCACTGTTTTTCAGCTCTGCGCTGTTTTTACTGAGCTCATAATACGGATTCTTTACATATGATGCCCTCTCATAGAGGTCCTCAATGATCTTTTTAGCCTCTTCCTCTGTTGCAGTCGGAGAAATTTCCTCGGAAGCACTGCCAAGGTATTTGCCATCCTCAAGCTTTCTGTAAACCTCAACACTAATGTGCTCAACGTCTCTTACTCTGTTCTGGTCAAGTTCATGCTTTATAAAATAAAACTCCCAGGCCTCTGTAACCTTATCGATTACTTCCCACGCATCAGCCTTTGAATTTTTCAAAAGTTCAATAATCTTTTCTGTCATCTTTTTCCTCCTTACTATTTGCAGTCCCAGGGCTGCTCATAGCAAACATCAATCATCCAAGTCTGGCTACTGCCTTAAGATATGGGCCTCCATCAACAGTCTTGACCCATTCCTTGTGTCCCTTGCCGCACATTCCTGTACCAAAAGATACATAGTCCTTACTGGTCATTGAAATTGAGCCCAAAAGGTCAGGAACATATCCTGTCATAACAACAGGTGAAACCACCTTGCCTGTAAGCTTACCATCGATGATCTCGTAGCCTCTTGCGATAATACACTGGATTCCCCAGTGTTTTGGATCCTCCATTCCTGAGAAGAATCCGGACAAAAGATATCCCTTCTTAACTGATGCTATCATCTCTTCCTTGGTGGATGTTCCTGCATCAAACATAGTGTTGGTCATACGAGTGTATGCCTTGTGTTCGAAGTTCTCACGCTTTCCGTTTCCTGTAGGTTCACAGCCAAGACGAAGAGCTGCCAGCGCATCGCAAATTCCGGCCTTGAGAATACCGTTCTTGATCTCAACAACATCTCCTGCCAGAGTTCCCTCATCATCAAATGCATAGCTTGAGGCATCCTTTACAACCTTCGCACCCTCATGCATTGTTACAAGGTCTGATCCAACGCGCTTATCGATATACTCAGCACCAAGGGCTCTGTTCTTAACAAACATGTCCATCTCAACGCCGTGTCCAAAGGCTTCATGGGCGATAAGGCCTGTAACCTCGGGAGTCGTAATAACTTCATATTCACCGGGCTCGATGTGCTCTGATCCAAGGTTGTCCTGAAGCTCCTTGAATGTTTCATCGATCATGTTCTCAAATGCATCAAAAATGTCAGGGCCTTCTCTGTCAGACACACCTGTAAGTGCTACGTCAGACTTCTCTCCACGGGCTCCCATCATATAAAGGTGTCCGTCAGAAGCCACGTAACTCTGGCGAAGGTCTCTGTTTGCAGTCAAAAACATCTTGGAAATATGTGTTGATCTGCCTCCGACTATACAGTCAAGGACTTCCTCAGAAAGAGCTACGCCCTTATCACTGATCTTCTGGAATTTGTCCACAAGAGCGCTAAGGTCAGTCTCTTCAGGAACTGAGTTACACTCCATTTCAACAAAAAGTTCCTGCTTCTCATCAGATAACTTTTTTGTGTCATAAATCTTAGTACCGGTAGCCTTAAGAACAGCAAACTGCTCATCAAGGATTTTTTTGATCTTATCAGCAGTCTCTTTTGCCTTTGCAGGATCAAAGAGGTTAAATGCGTATTCGCTGTAAAGTCCGTCCTTATAAACTCTTACAACGTTACCCCTTTCTGTCATCATAGTTTTTCCCTGAATAGACTTTGAGCGCTGAGAGACACTCACTGTAAAGCCTACAGAATCTGTAGAAAGAACCGAGACATAATCAAAACTCTTATCAAGCTCTGCTATAAGCTCTTTTATACCATCTGCAATTCCGCTTAAATATGGTGAAAACTTTGCTTTCATTGCTAATATCCCCTTTCTGCTTTTTCATTTTAATCTTTTGGCGCTTTAAAGCCGCAGAATCGTGTTTTATTATATGATATCAGCAGCCTGAATGCAAGATTTTATCGGCATTTGAGACGTTTTTTCACCTTGTTTTCCTACCGAACAATTATATTTTCAAATCCGATCATTCATAAACTTATATGCACAAAAGAATTTATACAAATTTCAATATTTTAGTGTACTTTTTTGGTTGAACATAGGAAAAATGCGTGATATACTACGTTAGTTTGAAATAAAAAACGGTTTTACACATATTAATAAGGAGTAATTTATGAAGCAAACTAGAAATGATGTCAGAAACATTGCGATAATAGCCCACGTTGATCATGGTAAGACAACTCTCGTAGACGGTCTTCTCCGTCAGAGCGGTGTTTTCCGTGCAGGTCAGGAGGTCGTTGAGCGTGTTATGGATTCCGGTGATATTGAAAAAGAGCGTGGAATCACCATCATGTCTAAGAACACTGCTATCACATATAAAGACATCAAGATAAATATCATCGACACCCCCGGCCACGCTGATTTCGGCGGCGAGGTTGAACGTGTCCTTAAGATGGTTAACGGAGTTATTCTTGTAGTTGACGCTTTTGAAGGTCCTATGCCACAGACAAAATTCGTTCTCGGCAAAGCTATGGATCTTGGTCTTCCGGTTATCGTCTGCGTAAACAAGATTGACAGACCCGAAGCAAGACCTAACGAAGTTATCGACGAGGTTCTTGAGCTTCTAATGGATCTTGGTGCAGATGACAAGCAGCTTGACTGCCCGTTTGTATTTGCATCAGCCAAGGCCGGCACATCTTCTCTTTCACCTGATGAGCAGGGTCCTGATATGAAGCCACTTCTTGATACTATCATCAACTATATTCCTGCTCCTGTAGGAGATCCTGACGCAAGTACTCAGGTACTTATCAGTACAATCGACTACAATGAGTATGTCGGACGTATCGGTGTAGGTAAGGTAGACAACGGCGTTGTTAAGGTCAATCAGGAAGTTGTTGTTGTCAACCATCACGAGCCTGACAGAAAGATCAAGACCAAGATTTCCAAGCTCTATGAGTACGACGGCCTTGGAAGAGTTGAGGTTACAGAGGCTAAGGTTGGTTCAATCGTAGCTATTTCAGGAATTGAGGATCTCAAGATCGGTGATACCATCTGTTCTGTAGATGAGCAGGTTGCCATCCCATTCCAGAAGATCTCAGAACCTACAATCTCAATGAACTTCATCGTAAATGATTCTCCTCTTGCAGGTCAGGAAGGTAAATATGTAACATCAAGACATCTTCGTGACAGACTGTACAGAGAGCTCAATACAGACGTATCACTTCGTGTAGAAGACACAGACACAACAGAGACATTCAAGGTTTCAGGTCGTGGTGAGCTTCACCTTTCAGTTCTTATAGAGACCATGCGCCGTGAGGGCTTTGAGTTTGCAGTAAGTAAGGCTGAAGTTATTTATCACACAGATGAGCAGGGACACAAGCTTGAGCCCATGGAGAAATGCTACATAGACGTTCCCGATGAGTTTTCCGGAAACGTTATCCAGAAGCTCGGCGAGAGAAAAGGTGAACTTGTGAACATGGGCGCCGGTAACGGTGGTTACACACGTCTTGAGTTCAATATTCCTTCACGTGGACTTATCGGTTACAGAGGTGAGTTCATGACAGATACAAAGGGTAACGGAATCATCAATACTATTTTTGACGGATATGCTCCTTACAAGGGAGATATGAACTATCGTAAGACCGGTTCGGTTATCGCATTCGAGACAGGTGAAGCTACAGCATACGGACTCTTCAATGCTCAGGACCGCGGACAGCTCTTTATCAAGCCAGGCGACAAGGTTTATTCCGGAATGGTAATCGGTACCAGCGGAAAGAGTGAGGACGTTGAAGTTAACGTATGTAAGACCAAGCACCTTACCAACACACGTACATCATCTTCTGATGAAGCGTTAAGACTTGTTCCGCCAAGGATCATGTCTCTTGAGCAGTGTATCGAATTCATTGATAACGACGAGCTTTTGGAGGTAACACCTACCAGCCTTCGTATCAGAAAGAGAATTCTTGATCCTACACTCAGAAAGCGTGCAAGCTTCAAGAAATGATTTGGCTACGCAGACGGCATTGGTGAAATGAATATATCTGCTTACTTTTCCTACGTCGTGATTTGTAAATAATTAAAAAGGATAAATAATGGTTTTCGTGTTACTTAAAGCAACCATTATTTATCCTTTTTTCTTATTACAAATCATCTCCTCGTCAAAATGATTCGCATCTATATTCATTTTTCACCTATCGTCTGTCAGAATCTGAGTACCACTCTCAATCTAAATCAGAACAGCGAATTTGCCCGGTTAACTTCTTTAAAAGTAGCCCACATCTCCCTTGATTATTTCGATCTGCCCCTCACACTTCTGCGTGAGCCCATCTATCACGTGGGAAACATCCTCCTCTTTTACGCAGATATCAAACTGAACATCCGCCTCATAACGGGAATCCATTATTCCGATTTCGTTTTGGGAAAGGTAGTACTGCACCCCGTTTATCATGTTATAGCCCACTTTGAGCGTTAGCATCCGGGAAAAGATCTTTTCTCCGATTTCAGATGCAGAAAGAGCTGCCTGAGCTGCTGCAGTATAAGCTCTTACCAGCCCGCCGGTTCCAAGAAGGATTCCACCAAAATACCTTGTGACAATAATCAGAATATTAGTAATCCCGGCTCCTGTTATCACCTCCAGAATTGGCTTACCTGCTGTTCCCGATGGTTCTCCGTTATCACTGCATTTGGTATTTTCCTTATTAACGCCGATAACGTAGGCATAACAGTTGTGCTTGGCATCCCAGTATTTCTTGGAAATCTCCGCAATCTTTTCCTCAGCCTGTTGCTGGCTTTCCACATAAAACGCACCGGCGATAAATCGGGATTTCTTCTCGATTATCTCCCCTATGCCGTTTGTTTTAATTATTTTGTAAGAAGATACGTTACTCATATCTCTAAGTATAACATGAACCCCGGCCATTACACTCAGAAAAAATAAGCATATATGTTACAAGTATTGTCACAACAGCTGTCACAAATGCCGTTTTCTTTATCTAAAGGACTTTTCGTGGTATAATCTCTAGGTTAAGGAAGTATTATCGCGCAAATAAAGCTCTTTTACCGGAGCGTAGCGCTGCACAAGCGAGGTTTTAACCAAATGAATTATGGAAAAAGAGGAATTGTTGAACAGGCCCGGGCACTTAACTCCGGAACTGATAAATGGGGCAAAAAGCTTAGTTTATTCGGACTCTATATTGTAATTGCAGTAATATTTGCTGTGGTGATCATAGGTACCAGTGCAGGACTTGGCGTATTTAACGGAATCAGAGACACTGCGCCCGACATCACAAATATCAGTGTTACTCCCAAGGGCTTTTCTACATTTGTATATGATACAGAAGGCAATCAGATTGCCAAGCTTGTCTCTACAGATTCAAACCGTATCCCTGTAACCTGGGATATGATCCCAGAGAATCTGGCGAACGCTTTTGTTGCCATCGAAGATGAAAGATTCTATGAACACAACGGAATCGATATTCAGGGTATCATAAGAGCTGCTTTTGAGGGCATCAAGTCGGGTGGCGATTTCTCCCAGGGAGCTTCCACCATCACACAGCAGCTTCTTAAAAACAACGTCTTTTCAGGCTGGACCAACGAGACCAAGCTCCAGAGCGTAAAACGTAAGATACAGGAGCAGTACCTGGCCATTCAGCTGGAAAAGACCATGAATAAGCAGGATATTCTTTTAAACTATCTGAACACCATTAACCTTGGTTCCAATACCCTTGGTGTTCAGGCAGCTTCCATGAGATATTTCAACAAGTCCGTAAGTGAACTGACTCTTTCAGAATGTTCTGTAATAGCAGCTATTACCCAGAATCCCAGCAGATATAACCCTATCACTCATCCTGACAGGAATGCTGAAAGACGTACCAGAGTCCTTAACAAGATGCTCGATCAAGGGTATATCACTCAGATTGAATATGACAGCGCCATGTCCGACGATGTATATTCAAGAATTCAGAACGTCAACCAGGAGACCGGCGGTGACAACACTATAAACTCCTACTTTGTTGATGCTCTTACCAATGACGTTTTAAACGACCTTGTTGAGGCAGGCTACAACGAGACACAGGCTTACACACTTCTGTACAGCGGCGGACTTAGAGTTTACTCAACTCAAGACCCCAAGATCCAGTCAATCTGTGACTCGGTCTTCCAGAACGAGGAAAATTATCCGGCAGGTACACAGTGGCTTCTGAGCTATGAACTTTCCGTAGAATCTGCAGACGGTACAGTTACCAACCACAGCAGTGAGATGTATCAGTCATTCTACAAGGAGCAAAACAAGGGCTTTAATATGCTCTACAACTCCGAGGAAGACGCACTGGCAGCTATAGAAAACTATAAGGCTGCTGTTATGTCAGATACGGATAAGGTACTTGGAGAGAAATATTCACTAGTACCTCAGCCTCAGGTTTCAATTACCGTTGAGGAGCAGAGTACAGGCTACATTGTAGCCATGGTTGGCGGACGCGGTCAAAAGACTGCAAGCCGTACACTTAACCGTGCCACTGACAGTTATCGTCAGCCCGGATCAACCTATAAGGTTCTTTCAACTTATGCTCCGGGTATCGACAGTGCAGGACTTACTCTTGCGACAGTATTTAACGATGCTCCTTTTGCTTATGATAATGGCACTTTGGTAAAGAACTGGTGGGGTTCTGAATACAGAGGTCTTAATACAGTCAGAACTGCCATCAGAGATTCAATGAACGTAATTGCTGTTGAAGCTTTTACACTTATTACTCCTCAGCTTGGCTATGACTACCTCAAGAACTTTGGTTTTACCACCCTTACCGATGGTGTGACCATAAACGGAAAAGTGTTCTCAGACATCCAGCAGTCAACAGCTCTTGGAGGACTTACCTACGGTGTTAAAAACTATGAGCTTAATGCTGCCTATGCAGCCATAGCAAATGGTGGTGTCTATATTGAGCCCAAGCTCTATACAAAGGTTGTGGACCATGACGGCAATGTTATCCTTGATAATACACAGCCCAATTCAAAGCGCATCATCAAGGAGACCACTGCTTTCCTTCTTACCAGTGCAATGCAGGACGTTGTAACAGGAGGAACTGCTACATCAGTTAATTTCGGCACTACGCAGATAGCCGGTAAGACAGGTACCACATCAGACTACCGAGATGTATGGTTTGCCGGTTACACTAATTATTACACCGCAACTACATGGACCGGATATGACAACAACGTTGTAATTCCTAAGGGAGATGGCAGAAACCTTTCCAAAACTCTTTGGAGAAAGGTAATGTCTCAGATCCACGAAAACCTGCCTTACTCTTCCTTTGATGTTCCATCAGGAATTGTTGTAGCCACAGTATGTTCAAGATCCGGCAAACAACCTATAGAAGGGCTTTGCGGCGGAACTTTAATGCAGGAATATTTTGAAGAGGGAACAGTTCCGACAGAGAGCTGTGATGTTCACTACGCAGGCACAATGTGTGCTATTGACGGATGCCCTGCCACAGAGCTTTGTCCGTTTAAGACAGCAGGTGTATTTGAGCTTTCACCTGAAGTTCCACCGGCTCTCCAGTCAGGTTTTGTGAACTACACCCCTACAAATTCAGCATATACTACCGTTACTGATGAAAACGGTGTGGAGACAAGAGTTCTGAACCAATGTCACCACTCAGCCGAATTTATGGCCCAGCCTAATATCGCTGATATTATCGCTATGGAACAGGCAAATGCTGTTGCGGCTGCACAAGCCGCCCAGGCTGCAGCTGCTGCAGCCGCAGGCGAAGCTCCTTCTGAGGCTGCTCCCGCTCCCGCAGAACAGGCAGCTCCTGACTCTGTAGTCAATGAAGTTCCGGAAAGCGTTGCAGCAGGTAACTGACGTTTTCCCAAAAATGGTCATTTAACTAAGATTACATAAAAAGTAACCGGGAATGTATGAAAATTCCCGGGTACTTTTTCTCTTTTATTCAAACTCCTCTGCCGTCAAACTGTGGAATAAAACTCTCAGCAGCAGTTTCGCCCACCTGCATGAATCCATTTATTACGCCAATCTGAGCAGCATAATCAATAAGACTGTCATATTCAGAAGAAGTAACCTTGCGATCAATCTCCGGAAAGCCGGCAAGCTCACCATTTGGCGTAAACTGATTCATTAGGCTGATGTAGATAGCATCTTTGTATCTGTCATAGAGATATTTCACGATCATCTTCGCCTGAATCAGCATTCCAGGCATCAGGAGATGACGCACAACTACGCCCTTTCTGAGAAGCCCAGGCTCCCCTGCCGGATCCTCAACAAACACACACCTTGGGTGCTGTCTTACCATCTCTTTAATAGCAGCTTTTGCCGCCTCCACATATCCGGGCGCATTACTGTAACGAATTGCATCCTGATTCCTGATATATTTAAAATCAGGAAGGTAGATATCAACAAGTCCTTCCAGGGATTGCAACGGCTCGACGTTCACGTATGATGAAGTATTAAGCAAAAACGGTATTCTAATCCCCTTGCTCTTTGCCTGCTCAATGGCCCTCCTTATGGTGGGAATGAACATATCACCGGTCACAAGATTTATATTATTTGCCCCGGAATCTTCCAGTTCAAAGAAAATATCCACAAGCCTGTCCAAAGAGATTATTTTCCCTGTATCTCCTCTTGAAATAGCCCTATTCTGGCAAAAGACACAGCCCATATTACAACCGGAAAAGAAAACAGTTCCTGATCCTCGTGTTCCTGATATGCATGGCTCCTCCCACATGTGAAGAGACGCCCTTGCCACATGAAGCTCAGCTCTTTCCCTGCAAAAGCCCACACCTGCATTTCTATCGACATGGCAAGCCCTTGGACAAAGATCACAGCTACTATATTCAGTTATCCGATCATCATGCGCCATCTGATCCAAGCTCCATTCTCCTGTTAATATTCCTGAATTGCTACCTGCTTTTCCATCAAAGAATTACAATCTCATATCATCTCCTAAACTCATCTGCGTGTTTCCGTATATAGAAAGTATAATAAGCCAGGAATAGCAGTGATGTGGTAATCCAGGTAATGGGATAGCTGGTCTCCACAGTCTCAATAGTCTTGTGCAAAGGAAATACAATAAGTATCCAGCCCACTCTCAAAAGGCATATTCCGCTCAAGGTTATAAGCATAGGAACAAGCGCCGACCCCATACCTCTTAAGACTCCAGAAAAGACCTCCACTGCAATATAAGTACAGTAAAATGGCGCCAGGAACTTGATCATCTGAATGCCAATGTCTATTACTTCCACATCATCCACGAAAATATACAAAAATCCTTTTCCCCAGAAAAAGAGAATAAGGCTAAGCGGAATAGTTATCGTAAATGCAATCATAAACGCTGTCCTGGTACTCTGACGCACTCTGTCATGCTTTCCTGCACCGAAGTTTTGTCCGGCAAAAGTTGTCACTGCTGTTCCAAGGGAGCTTACCGTCATCCAGAACAGAACGTCTATTTTTCCGTATGCAGCCCAGGCAGCTGTAGCATCTTTGCCAAATTCATTTATGGACGCCTGAATGAGCATATTGGAAAGAGTATACATAGTAGACTGAACACCTGCCGGAAAGCCTATTTTGACAATCCTAATGAGCATCTGCCTGTCAATGCCAATCTGCCTCAGATACAATTTGTAAGAATCCGTGCTCCTTACAAGCATAACAACTATTATTGCTGCACTGATCACCTGACATATCACCGTAGCAATCGCTACACCGATGACACCTTCTGTAATACCTCTTTTTCCAAGGCCAAGAGTAATAACAAAAAATACATCCAGGAAAATATTTACAACGCAGCTGATGATAAGTACTATCAGAGGCCTCTTGGAATCGCCTACTGCCCTTAATATACCTGCCCCTATGTTATAGACAAGGTTAGCGACCATACCCAGAAAAAAGATCCTCATATAAGCCGTAGACGCTTCTACAACCTCGACAGGCGTATTCAGCACCCCGATTATCCATGATGAAATGGCAAGCCCGATTACAGTGATAATTATTCCTCCTGCAATAGCCATAGCAATGGCAGTATGCACAGCCTTTTTCACTTCATCTCGTCTTCCCGCTCCATAGAACTGGGCAATTACAACTGTTGCTCCGGATGAAAGTCCCATAAAGAACCCTACAAAGAGGTTCACCACCGTGGCTGCAGAGCCTCCCACCGCTGCCAGTCCATCGCTTCCAACAGCCTTCCCCACAATAACAGCATCTACAGTGTTATAAAACTGCTGAAAGAAAGCTCCCAGCAAAAGAGTCAGGAAATATCCCAGCATTCCTCGCATGATTGAGCCTTCTGTAATCTTATTTTCCTTTGCAATAACGGTACTGGTACTGCTCATTTAAACCAACTCCTTCTAATGAAAGAAAAAGCGCTTCATGACCAGTCATGAAACGCTTTTTCACAGCTGCGGATAACAGGACTTGAACCTGCACGGTCGCCCACTGGAACCTAAATCCAGCGCGTCTGCCAATTCCGCCATATCCGCATGTAAAACAATGCCACTTGCTATAGTTCAACCTGAAGTGTCCATTATGAAAAAGAAATCCCTACTCCTCAAATGAAGATAGGGATTTGAAATGAGACACGGGGGATTCGAACCCCCGACAACTTGATTAAAAGTCAAGTGCTCTACCACCTGAGCTAGTATCCCATATTAAAACAAAATTTTCCGTGTAACCTTTGTTGCCTAAGCAACTAGCTGGGCTAGCCGGATTCGAAC
>SVFZ01000119.1 GCA_015056585.1 Butyrivibrio sp.
AAATGGAGATATAAGTAAAGAACAATACGACAGGGCTCTGCAAACAGCTGAAAAGTTGAGACAAACATTCTTTCGCGACTATGATAAATTTATAAGGTTTGTAGATGGAAGACTAAAGTTCATCACTAATACTGATAATACGAAATAGCTCAGGTAAAAGAGCTTCTTAGGAATAATGAAACAAAAGATGGAGGGCTTCTCATGAATGAACTGCAGAATAAGATTGTAGATATTTTTTATGACTCTCCGGATATGATCTTTGGTTTCACCGATATATCCTACAGTGATTTTGGAAAAGAATATAAATCCGGCCTTGTGTTTGCAGTGCCATATACACATCAGCTTACACTGGAAAACTATAATGAGAAAGTCTTCCATGAAGGTATACTCGGAGCAAAAGACAGGTTAGAGGTTAAGGTGAAAGAAATAGAGACTGTCTTGAAAAAAGACGGCATTCCTTACTATGTTCCGCAAGTGGCACAGAAGGACGACGGACTTTTTAGGGCCGAGTTTTCTTTTAAGGATGCGGCAGCAGCTGCCGGCGTTGGGTGGTTTGGGAAAAATGATGTCATAATAACACAAAAATATGGTCCAAGAGTAAGGTTAGCTGCAATTCTAATAGATCATGATTTTGAATATGGAAAGGCATATGAAAAAAGTATGTGCCCGCCGGATTGCGAGAAGTGTGTTGGGATATGCCCCGCTCACGCTCTGCGGAATGTTCGGTGGGAAGTAGGAATGGTACGGGACGACATTATAGATATATATCGTTGCAACGAGATCAGAAGAGCATTTGAAAATAAGCTTGGACGATGGGGAGCATGTGCATTATGTCTGGCCGTCTGTCCATATGGAAAAACATAGACGCACCACAATAATGTATGCTAAAATAAAACAGATAATTTAAGGGAAAGGAGCACATGATGACCTGGAAAACAAGTAACATCCATCTTATGAAGGGTAATGTTTTTGCTGTTTACGGGGATAGTGCGCTCTTTTTTAGGAAAAGCTGATATTTAAGGCTTCTCAAACCAAATTATAAGAGACATTATCTCCTTATTCTTTAGAAAACAGATTAAAGATTAAGGAGTTTTTTTATGGAAAAGAAAACAGCCAGAAAACAGATAAATAAGCTACTTGCTATTGATTCAGTATCGGGATTTGCTATAGGTGGGGCAGCTTGGGTTGCGCTTCTTGCGGCCAGGGGATTCAGCACTATAGAGATAGGAATGTTGGAGAGCATATTTCACATAGTGAGCATGATCTGTGAAATACCGTCAGGTGTTATAGCAGATGTGTTTGGAAGGCGAAGGGCTATGATTGCCGGCAGGTCGATGGTCATAGTTTCATCGCTCCTTATGATCATTTCGAGAGATTTTTTTACGGTGGCTTTGGCTATAGCCTTCAGTGCATTAAGCTACAATCTGGCATCGGGCACAAGGGAAGCCCTGGCCTACGACAGCCTTAAAGAGGCAGGTATTGAGGGAGAATACGACAAGTTTGCATCCAATGACCTGATGTTATATCAGATTTTCAGTTCTATTGGAACATTGATGGCAGGAGTAGCTCTTTTGCTGGGATACAAGAAAGCAAACATGATTGATGCTGTTGTAGGGGCTATCACTGTGGCGATAGCGCTCACACTTGCAGATGTCCGCACTGATCTTCAAAGCAAAACATCTGTATCAATGCGCTTTAGACAGATAGTAAGGGAGAGCTTCGCATTTATAAGAGATAGCAGAAAAGCAAGAATGATAATAATTCTTAACGCCTGCATCGGAGCTGTGGATGTGCTTATTCTATTCTTTATGCAGGCCAAGCTCCCTGAAGTTGGTTTAAAAGAAATATGGCTTGGACCGGCATTATTTTTGATGGGAATCGGCGCAGCAGTGGGAGCCAAGGCGGCTGAGTATTTCGCAGGGAAAAGATACAAAAATATAGGAATCTTAAGCGCATTTGGAGTGGCCTTATCCTTTGGCTTTGCGTTTTCCGGAAACTATTGCCTCATGATAATCGGCGGCTTCATAGGGGCATTTTCTGATAACCTACTGCAGGTAAGGACTGATGTATTACTAAATACAATGATTCCATCCGATCAAAGAGCTACACTTATGTCGGTGAATTCCTTTACGTTCTCAATCATTATGATAGTGCTTTCTCCACTGTTTGGATTATTATTTTCGGTTTGACATATACATGAGTATACAGAGAGGGTTACGCGATTAACCCATTGCAAAACCGGCGCTTCTGTTGAATAATCAATTCAAAAGGAGCGCTTTTTTATGTGGGATGAGAATAAAGTCAGGATAATAGACATTGCAAATGAACTGGGACTTAGCACTGCAACTGTTTCCAATGTGCTTCACGGCAAAACAAAAAAGATTTCAGATGCAACAGTAAAAAGAGTTGAGAAAAAGCTCGAGGAGATGGGATATATACCCAATATGGCGGCTACACTCCTTGCAAGGAACAGCTCCAGGATCATAGGTGTTGTCGTCAATGATCACGAGAAATATGAAGGACATGTATTTGAAGACTCGTTTATCAGCGCTTCTGTCAACGCACTTTCTGATTCTATTGAAGCATATGGCTATTTCATGATGCTGAGAAAAACAAAGGATATCCGGGACATTATCCGTTTTTCAACTATGTGGAATGTTGAAGGCCTTGTGGTGATTGGTTTTTGTGCAGAGGATTATCTCGATCTCAGAGAGCACATGAGAGTGCCTTTTGTTGTTTATGACGGATATATGGACCAGCATGCCGGAATAAGCAACATAAGTATCGATGATTTTGATGGAGGAAGGCAGGTTGGTCAGTATTTAAGAACTCTTGGCCACAAAAAGGTGCTGTGCATTGCGGACAATAATGTCTGTATGGACCTTGACCGGTACAATGGCCTTTGTGATGGGCTGGGGCAAAAAGCAGACTTTCTTTTGATACCAATGGATAAGGACAAGCGAAAGCTCTTTTATCAAAAGAAACTAAAGACGATTCTTGGGTATACTGCAGTCTTTGCTGTGTCTGATTACTATGCAATAGATCTGATCAAGTTTTTATTCGAGAATGGGATCAGGGTTCCTAGCGATATTTCAGTGGTGGGATTTGACGGTGGCAGAGACAGTCTTATGACGGTGCCGACGCTTACATCTGTCTATCAGAACAATGAAGCCAGATCTCAGATGGCGATGGAACTCCTGGTGAAAATGATCGCAGATCCGGGCTTTTTTGAGAGCGTTAGTGTTCCGGTTAAGCTGGTGATAAGAGACAGCACGCGCAAAATCTGACAGAAATATGAGCATGAACGGAGGAGTTTTTAGTGGATAAGTCTTTTCAAAGTGAAGTTGCAAAAATAGCCATACCTGTGGCGCTTCAATCCATGCTGCAGTCATCATTTTCAATGATCGATCAGATTATGGTGGGGCAGCTGGGAGAAAAGAGCATAGCAGCTGTGGAGATAGCCGCTAAACCAAGCTTTATCTATGCATTTGTCATTGGCGCGATAGGGACAGTTGCCGGGATTATGATATCTCAGTACATTGGAAAAAAAGATATCCCGGCTGAAGAGAAATCAGTTTGTGTTAATACGCTTATTATGCTTATCGTGGGCTTATTATTCATGGCAATATCAGGCCTTTTTGCCAGACCCTTTATTGCACTTTTTACTGAGGATAGTCTTGTCATTGCTGAAGGAACACATTATCTTCAGCTCATAGGACTCACCTATATCCCGCTGGGTATAAGTAACATTTGCGGTGTTGCAATAAGATGCAGGGGAAAGTCTTCCTGGCCGTTATATGTGGGAGCGCTTTCTGCAGTCATAAACACTCTTTTTAATTACTGCCTGATATTTGGCAATTTTGGTATGCCCAAGCTGGGAGTGAGAGGAGCGGCCATCGCAAGTGTCATATCTCAGCTTGTGGGAGCTTTAATTTCGCTTTTGCTGCTTTTTAGGCTCTATAAAAACATGCACATATCAATAAGACTTGGAAGAGATGGGTATATTCAGTATTTTGCAATGCTCTTGCCGGTTGTTGTGAATGAGTTTTTATGGTCCGTGGGCCAGAGCATCAATACCTTTGTCTATGGACATATTGGGACAAAAGAACTGGCGGGTATGTCTCTGACAGGTTCTGTTCAGGGGCTGACTATCGGCGCCATGAGTGGTCTTGCTCAAGCGGCAGGAATTCTAATTGGAAAAAGACTTGGTGAAAGAGAATACAAAAAAGCCTATGAAGAGTCTAAGAAACTCTGCATTTATGGATTTATTGGTACTGTTTTCTTTTCCATGATGCTGATAATGCTACGCTATCAATATGTAGGTATCTTTAATGTGAGCGGTGATGTGCGCCGTATTGGAGCTGAAATTCTGCTTGCTTTTGCAGTACTTATGCCTGTCAAGGTTCAGAACATGATACTTGGAGGCGGCATTATAAGAAGCGGTGGCAGGACCAAATATATCATGATAATAGATATACTGGGAACATGGCTTGTCGGGGTGCCACTGGCTCTTTTCACAGGACTGTACCTAAGGCTTCCCATTGTGCTGGTGTACTTTATTCTTTCTCAGGAAGAGTTGGTGAGATTTGTAATATCTGTATTTATGTTTCGAAGCAGAAAATGGATGAATACTATTTAAGTTTTGGTATAAGAGAAGCGTAAAAGACAATCAAATCTATTCTAATGATTAAGAGAGTGTGAAAAATGGTTATACATCCGATAAAACCTGTTTATGATAAAAATTCAAAAATTCTTATCCTTGGGAGTTTTCCGTCTGTAAAATCCAGAGAAGAAGGGTTCTTCTACGGACATAAGCAGAATAGATTCTGGAAGGTGGTTTCCGGAATATTTGAAGAGGAAGAGCCGGAGTCAATAGAGGGAAAGAAGTCTCTTTTGATAAGAAATAAGATAGCGTTGTGGGATGTGATACAATCCTGTGATATTGTTGGATCCTCAGATTCCAGTATCAGTAATGTGGTGCCAAATGATTTAAGCGTTATTTTAAGTACAGCAGATATTAAGGCAATATATGTTAACGGCAAAACAGCACACAAATATTATAAAAAGTACACAGAGCCTGTAATTAAGAGGCCTGCAATATGTCTTCCATCAACCAGCCCTGCTAATGCAGCATGGAATATAGAGCGACTGATAAATGCATGGAAATGTATCAAAAAAGGAGAAAACTCATGAAAGGTGTTATTGTAGGCGGAAATGTCCGCTGCTTTGCAAAGCAGGAGGAAGAAAATGGACAAAAACAGTACTTTCGAGTACAATTACAATACTGAAAAATTAAGAACGGTTTAAGCTATCAGAAGAAAATATGAAGAACCTGAAAAACAGTATTTGAAATGAAATATGGAATGAATGCCAAAAACTTAATATTGCATATTATTGTGCTTGCCATAATATTAGGTGGCATTTTTTTTGATGCGGGTGAAAGCCTGGAACTTTCAGATCGCATTGGTTATATTTTGAATACAGATGAGGCTGATGCAACCGATCCTCTTACAGCGAGTTATTATGTAAATTATAACGAGGCCAAAGTATTATCTGCTGCAGAAATAAAGGATGTCAGCGTTTTAACCGAAGTTATCAAAAAGCTGGAAAGAAGCTCATCAAATAAGAGAATTGTCGTTCTGACACTGATTCTGTGCTTCTTTTTGTCTATAGGTATTTTCTTTAAGTCTAATTTGCCTTCAATCTTTCCCTGGACAAATGTCATTTGTTCACGGAACAGCGTCATGGTCTTTATCCATGATCAGGATGGTCTGAAATAATCAAATTCCCCTGACAACTGAATATAGAGTATTTGCCATCTTTTTATTTGTGAAAAGGAGATTTTGAAATGGTTGCAAATTCAATTTTTGCTATATGCACGTTCCTGATGATCAGTGCTGTTATTTGGGTGCTCATAGAGGAGCATAATGCTCCGGATTATACAGAGGACAAAAAAAAGGGAAACAAAGACAAAAAGGATTTGGAGGATAAAAATGAGTAATATCGCAACATATCTCTTTATAATTTTTATGGTCATCTTCGGAGGCCTTTCAACAATATATGTCGTACTCTCACTTCCTGTAGTGATAGTGTACAAGATCTATAGAAAGATAAAGTTCGGCGAGAAGATAATGTAAACAACTATGATAAAGCATGGAGAAATAAGATGATCATAAATATATTGATAATACTGATTGGCTTCGTCGGCCTCATAAAAGGCGCGGATTTGTTTGTTAAAGGAAGCTCGGATGCAGCAAAAAACCTGAAAGTACCCGCAGTCATAATAGGGCTGACAATTGTTGCTCTCGGCACAAGTGCGCCGGAACTGGCAGTAAGCGTTTCTGCTGCGCTACAGGGCTCAAATGAGATATCAGTGAGCAATGTGGTAGGATCGAACATTTTTAACATGCTATTTATCCTGGGAGTATCGGGAACGGTTCATCCAATATCAGTCAATGTAGCATCAGTAGTCGATTTGGCTATATTGGTTCTGGTAAGTCTTTTAACACTTGCTTATTCCGCAACGGCAAACAGGATAAACAGAATTGAAGGCTGTTCACTGGTACTGATATACATAGCCTATGTAGGATATGCCATATACAGATGATGAGACGATTTACTGTATTATCTTATCTCATGAATTTGGAAGCATATCTTCCAGCTCAAAATCAGTTTTAACAACGTCTATATAGTCATCGGTCATTATTTCGCTGACAACTTCAGCCTCTTTGGTCTTTGCGACAGATTCAGCTTCAAGCCTCTTATCTACAGTTCTTGTGAAAGCGCCAAAGATCATCGAGATAAGCATTGCACCGCAAAACATTTTACATAAATTGTTCTTGTTCATAGTATTCACCCTCCGACCGATAAATGTCTTTTGTTTAAAGATATAATAGACGACAAATCATCACAGAACTGTCACACATCCCTGGTCCAATGGATTGGGGATGTTTTTGTATGTTTGAATATCGCATCCGGAAAAATAAAAAATTTTTTTCAAATTTTTGCAGACTTTTATTTTCGCGATTCGTTATATCTAATGAAAGGCGAAAGGAAGTATAATAAAACAGTCAGAAAACAGTGATGTCGTAAGAGGAAGACTAAAGTGGGGGAATTGGATTCTAAGAAAAAGTTAATAGAGCTGATGGATCAGTATAAGAATCTGGTTTTCTCCGTATGTCTCAAACTCACCGGCGATTATTTTACCGCGGAGGATATAAGCCAGGAGACATTCATCTCTGCGTATCAGCATCTGAACGAATTTGACGGACAGTCTGAGAAAGCCTGGCTTTGCAGGATAGCAAGTAACAAATGCATCGACTACCTGCGACAGGCAGAGCGCCGGGCTGTGGCTACACCGGAGGATGAAATGCCTGCAGAAGCCGCGTCAAGCCGCGACGGCCCGCTGGAGCAGTTTATTTCCTCGGATGTCATGGAGAGGTTCAGGGATAGCTGCAATGAACTTCCGGAGCCCTACAAGACGCCTGCGGTGCTTCATTTTGATGAAGGGCTTACGGCAAAAGAGATTTCGGAGAGGACCAGTGTTCCGGTAAAAACAGTCCAATCCCAGATTTACAGGGCGAGACAGATGCTTCAAAAAAAGATAAGAAAGGAGGAGCTTTTGGCATGAGTGATCAGATACCATATTTAAGCGACGAAGAGCTGCAAAAGCTTATGGAGGATGCAGAAAAAGAAAACGAAATAAAGGCACCGGACGATCTGGAAGACAAGGTAATAGCCAGAATAGTAAGCATTGAACGAAAGAAAACCATCAGTTTTGCCGGTTATTGTGCGAGAGTCGGATTTGGCGTAGCTGCTGCAATAGCCCTCCTTTGTATAGCGCCTTTCGCTTCCGGAAGCAGGATGACAGAGGGCGGCGGGACCATAAGTGTTGTGGAGATTACAGAACCGGCAGAGCCTGATACTTTTTTTGCCAGGGAAATCCCTACAAAGGACGAAGTGCTTAAGGGAAAAGAAGTCAGGACTAAGGAAGAAGTATTAAACAGCCTTAAACAACCAAGCCCCTATGAGCAACTTAGAAGCTATTTTGAATAACAAATGTAACGCTAGTCATGAAAACATTTAATTATCCTAAGGAATCTACTGCAAGCGTTCCCCTTAGGACCATAGTTGGAGGTTGATATTATGAAACAGAAGAGAAAAAACAGATTCTTTACATTTATTTTTTCCTGCCTGCCGGGAGCGGCTGAAATGTACATGGGATTTATGAAAAACGGACTTACGCTTATGATATTTTTCTTTTTATCATTTGTGCCGATAGTCTTCTTCAGCTCATTTGAGTTCCTTATGGCGCTGGGACTTGTCATCTGGTTTTTTGGATTTTTCCATGCCAGAAACTATGCCAGCATGACAGATACTGAATTTGACGCGATGGAAGATAGGTATATATGGGAAGAATTCCCTGAACTTGGCAATATCAGGATTGCAAATACAACTGTTAAAAAAGTCATAGCTGCAATTCTCATCATCCTTGGCTGTGGGCAACTCTGGCGCTATTTTTCCGGTATTATTTACAACCTGATTCCACAGAACATCTGGAATGATATCTATCCGGTCGTTGAGGGTATCCCAAGTGTTGCGGTTGCGCTGTTGTTTATTACAGTTGGTGTACTCATGGTAAGAGGCAAAAAGAGAGAGCTGGACATAGCGCCTACTGTAGAAATCCAGCGTATTTCCGAGATTACCACCAAGCAGGAGGAAAAGCCGGAAGTAGTTGCAGATTCAGAGACAAAGGAGGCTTGAGATGGAGACAGTAAGGACTCACAGAGTTGGCAGCATTACAACAGGATTGTCACTAATAGCCTTTGGTGTAATGTTTGTAATCCACATGTTTTTGAACGTGCTAAGCTATGAGCTTATATTCAAGCTCTGGCCTGTGATACTGATTGGACTTGGGGTGGAACTTCTTTTATCAAACTTTGCCAAGGACAAAATAGTGTATGATAAGGCGGCTATTTTCCTGATGTTTGTTATGGCGCTGTTTGCCATGGGAATGGCAGGAGCTGACTGGATATTTACTAATTTTCAGGGAGAGATCTGGTAAAAGAATTTGAGAAAGTGAAGCAGACCGGTATGTATTATTGAATGCTTTGTTCAAGAATAAATTATCAGAAAAAATTAAGGCTACAGCCATTCGGTGGAAGAATCCGTCAGATGAGCTGTAGCCTTATTTTATACTTGCATCGTTTTTTTATTATACTTTAAGTTTGTGTGTTTGCTGAAATCAGGCTGCTTTCTTGTTTTCGCTCTTCTTGGCATCTCTCTGTTTAAGAAGTGTCTTGGCAGCGATGGATGCAAGAACCAGTGAAAGAACAACTAAGAGTACAGCGATTCCTGACTGGATAAGTGCCCAGAAATCAGCAGCGCCTGATGTGAAGGCTGTCATCTTTGCAATGATAGTCTGGACCAGTGAGCAGATGGTAACTGCAAGCATGAATACCATAGGTACGTAGAACATCTTGTTGTTCTTGCCTACAGCGCCGAGCCATGTGCAAACTGCAAGAAGACCGATGGCTGCAAGGAGCTGGTTAGCAGCACCAAAGAGCGGCCAGATCTTTGTGTAGCCTGTCATTCCAAGTGCTACGCCGAGAACTACAGTAACAAATGTTGCAAAAAGAGGATGTGCAACTATTTTCTTGTAGCCGTCAGCATCTTTATAGCTCTTTCCACCATCAAGGAAGAATTCCTGGAACATATATCTTGCAAGACGTGTTGCTGTATCAAGTGATGTGAGGCAGAATACAGAAACTGCAAGGATAAGCATCTGATACATGATGTTCTGAGCGCCGGGTGCAAATGTGCCGATCATAGCTGAAAGTCCGCCGGCAAATACCTGTGTAGGGCTTGCGTAGCTTCCTTCAGCGGCAGCAGACCATACAAAGCCAATTGCACAAAGAGAGATAACTGCTACGAGACACTCGATAAGCATTGAGCCGTAAGCAACAGGCTGGGCGTTTTTCTCGTTATCGAGCTGCTTTGCGCTTGTTCCTGAGGAAACCAGTGAGTGGAAACCTGAAATAGCGCCGCAGGCGATTGTTACGAAAAGAGCCGGGAAAGCAGTTCCTGTTGTGAACACGCCTGTTCCCTTAAGTGCTGCATCTCCGAAAGCAGGAACAGCGAAATTGCCGTTTCCTGAAACAACACCTCCGATTACAGCGATGACACCTGCTCCTATCATGAAGTAAAGAAGGAAGGAACTGAGGTAATCTCTTGGCTGAAGAAGGATCCATACAGGTGTTACGGAAGCAACAAGGATATATGCACCAACAACCCACATCCATGTGTTGTAGGAAAGTGAGATAGGGTGGAAGTTAAGACCAAGTGCAACAATGGCGATGATTCCAAGTACGCCTACTATTGAAGCAATTCCTATAGGTGCATTTTTACGATATACGAAAAATCCGAATACGATGGCAAGAGCGATGAAAAGGAAGGAAATCATAGCGGTTGACTCGTTGGCTGCAAGAGCTGCGCCTTCAACTGCAGCTCCGGCAGCAGTGGTGTTGCCGAATGTGCTTGCTACAATTGAGCTAAATGCTGCTACGACAAGGAGTAGTGTAAGGTAACCAAATGTAAGGAACAGCTTTTTTGCTGCTCTGCCCATGGAATTGTCGATAATCTCACCGATTGACTGACCTTTATTGCGAAGTGAAGCGAAAAGAGCTCCGAAGTCATGTACTCCTCCGAAGAAAATTCCTCCGATGAGAACCCACAAAAGAACAGGTACCCAGCCAAATACTGCGGCCTGGATAGGTCCGTTTATCGGGCCTGCGCCTGCGATTGATGAAAAGTGATGACCCATAACTACAGGAGTCTTGGCAGGAACATAGTCCATACCATCCTCAAGCTCGTGAGCCGGAGTCTTCCTGCTGGGATCGATTCCCCACTGCTTTGCCAGATAACCGCCGTAGAGTACATAGCCGGCAACCAGGATCAAAGCACTTACAATAAGTAATAATGCTGCATTCATGATGCTTTCTCCTCCTTACCCTTAAGGGTATTAAAAATATTGGTCAAGAGCTTTTTAAGCTCTTTGCCTGCGTAATTGGTAATAACACCTTCACTGTCCAAAAAGGCGCAGCCTATGCGAGCCTGAGAGTGCCCGCGAAATCCCATAAGGTAGCCCTTATCATAGCTGTATTTCTTTATGATTTTCTGTATTTTCTGATTTGGAGTTTCTTCCGATATAATGATGAAGGTCAGATAGGAACACATGTGATCTTTTTCCGGGTATTTTTCGCCCTTTCGCACCAGGTCCGGTTCCATATAGCTGCCAATTGTGGTACGTATTTTGCTCAGAGTATCCTCTGTGATCCTTTTTGTTTTTATGAAAAGCACATGCTCATAAGCGCGGATTGCCCAAAGCTTTGCTTCTTTTTTTAGAACATATTTTTCTCCCAGGGAAAAGAATTTGGCATAAGCCGGATAGATGGTATCTCCGAGGCTGAAGTTTTCGGTTATGTCGAAATTTGCCTCATATCTTTTTAAAAGTTCATGAAAATAATCTTCTATAGATGCAGACATTGCTCAAAATTCTCCCCATATGATAATATTTGCCAACAAAGTTGACTAAATATAACATGAATCTAATTTACCACTGTGACGCGTTGTTGCAAGATAACAAAATTAATCTCTTTACACATTAATTTTGTAATGTATTATCTGCTTCTGCTAAAAAACAGCAATCAGGATGTGTACCGCCTTTTAGTGTATAATGAATTATAAAAGTAGTGTGCTATGAACAGAGAAAGCGACATTGCACATCCGCTTAAGGAGGAAAAGAGATATGGAAAACAAGAAAAGTATGGGATTTTTAAACGCACTAATTATCGGGCTCAGCATTGTTGCAAGCTGTGTAGTCCTTGCAATGGGACTTTCACGCTTCAGGTCTGAGTCTGTACACACTATTGCTGCTACGGGCAGTGCCAGTGTTAATTTTGAATCTGATCTTATCATCTGGAGAGGATCTTTTTCTTCACATGACTACACATCAAAGGATGCTTATGACACCATCAAGAAGGATGCAGCTGTTGTTAAGCAGTATCTTATGGACAACGGCGTAACTGAGGATGAGATAGTTTTCAATTCCGTGGATATCTGGAAGGAATACAGGGATATTTATGATGAAAACGGAAACTACACCGGAAGAGAGTTTGACGGCTACAGCCTCAGGCAGACAGTTGATGTTACTTCATCCGATATCGATAAGGTTGAGAAGATCTCAAGAGACATTTCAAGCCTTCTTGAAAAAGGCGTTGAGTTTGAGTCACAGAGCCCTGAGTACTATTACACAGGACTTGATGACTTAAAGCTTAACCTGATTGAGCAGGCTACAGCAAACTCAAAGGAGAGGATTGATATCATGGCCAAGCAGTCAGGAGCTAAGCTGGGAAAACTCCGCAACTCAAGCCTTGGAGTATTTCAGATCACAGCTACAAATTCAGGAACAAGCAGCTATTCCTATGATGGCGCCTTTGATACAAGTGCAAGGAACAAAACTGCAACTATTACTGTAAAACTTGAATATGACTTGAAGTGATAGCTTTTATTGTAAGCGTCAAAGTTGTTTACTCCGGACATTCACTATAACAAAAATCTGAGGTCTTGCCTTTATGAGAGCAGGGCCTCTTTTGCTTTAAATCTATAATCTGAAATTCTCTGTAAATGACATGTTTCATTATTTTTCATCATAAAAAATACATTCTGCGACAAAAAAAGACAAATATACGACAATTATAGTTGTGAAATATAGTTTCATGTTAAAGTATAATTATAGAAATATAATTTATTGTAAATCTGAATTACGTTAATTTTTTAGATGCTCAGGACATGCTGAGGGGATTATAATGAAGAGTGGGTTTGATGAGAATGGCTTCATGGTGGTAAAAGAGAATTTTTGCTGTGAACACTATGAACCGGATGAGGGAGCGCTGGTCCCCATGAGGGAGTGCTGGTGCTGTAAATGGGCAAAATTTGATACTGATATTCATGAGCTCAGTAAAGAAACTACCGGTATCTGTAAATATGTAGGAAATATGGAAGAAGTTGTTTGATAGTTTTGAGGTGATGATATGGGGCGTGGCAACAGGATAAAACTAAAAATAGACCTATTTGGTGGCCTCTCGATTACTTATGAGGGGAAAAATATATCAATTGGAAAAAACAAAACTTCCAAGTACATTCAGCTGCTTGAAATCGTCTGGCTTAGTGGTGAGGACGGAATATCAAGAGATAAGCTGATAAGCACTCTCTATGACAGAGAGGAGCAGTCCAACATAAATAACAGCTTTAATAATTTGATCTATCAGATGCATAAGCAGCTTCAGAAGTCGGGACTTCCCGATGCTGATTACATAGTGTGCAGAAACGGCATTTTTTATACAGATGAAAATGTGGAAATTGATTCTGATGCTGTTTCTTTTATCAGCAATATCAGGGAAGCCAGAGAAACTGAGGATCAGGCGAATGCAACTATTTTTTATAAGAATGCTTTTGAGCTTTACAAGGCAGAACTTTTACCGGAATTATCAACTCAGGAATGGGTGATCATAAAGAGCGTTCAGCTCCAGAAGATGTACTCGGAGTGCGTGGTTGCCCTTGGTTCATATTATGAAAACCGCAAGGATTATGATTCCATGCTCAAGATTTACCGGAAGGCATCGGATCTTTATCCTGATGATGAGTGGCAGATCGGAGTGATAAATGCTCTAATAGGTGTTGATAACTATAAGGAAGCATACAGAGTCTACAACGAAACCGTCAGATACTATACAGATGAACTTGGCATTACTCCAAGTAACGATCTCATTGAGTGCTATGACAAAATGAGCAGGCAGATCACGAACACTCCAAACAAGATCCTTCAGATAAGGGATGATATTCTCGAAAGACGTGAAAGCCTCGATCGAGATGACAGCGGAGCATATGATTGCTCATACCCCAGCTTTATTGATGCTTATCATATCCTGAGCCGTAACATGGAAAGAAGCGGTCAGTCGGTTTACATGATGCTTCTGACAATCGTTGATTATGAGGGGAAAAAGATAGCAAATCAGAATAAACTGGAGTCCAAGAATAAGCTTCTTCAGGAAGCAATATCCATAACTTTAAGGCAGGGCGATACTTATTGCAAATATTCATCCTCGCAGTTTCTTTTGCTCCTGGTTGGAACCAGCAAGGAGAGCTGCAAGACTGTTTACAGGAGAATTCTCAACAAGTACAAGATGATAGCAGGGCCAAGGGCTGAAATTGATTACAGTGTGGTTTCCCTTGCTGATCTTCCCGCAAAGATTCATGATAATGCGAAGGATAATGTTGGGTAAAACTTTATAATTACTTCACAGAAAATTAAAACTATATTGGTATACTAAGCCTAGATAAATACTTTCCGGAAAGGATGTGAAGTCTATGGCTGTAAAACATATAGACTATTCTAAGATAGAATTTGCTGAACTTGCGGAAGAGCAGGAGGAGCTTAGGACTATTGATGGTATAAAGGAGGATGATCAGGTAACAGCTGCTGATGTGGAGAATATGCTTCGAATGAGGGATCAGGTCAAAGAGTTCCAGATCCTCATGATGAAATATGACTGCGCATTATCAGAGGTCAGAACCAAGCTTGATGTTCTTAATAAAGAACTTTCTCTTATTAATAACAGAAATCCTTTTGAGTCTATTAAAATGAGAATCAAGACGCCTATTAGCATATACAAGAAGTTAAGCAGCAAGGGTCTTGATTTTACTATCGAGAATATCAATGAGAATTTGTCGGATATAGCAGGTATCCGGGTTATATGTTCGTTTGTGGATGATATTTATATGCTGGCAAAGTGTCTGGCAGATCAGGATGACATTACAGTCCTTCAGCGCAAGGACTATATTGAAAATCCCAAGAAGAGCGGTTATAGGAGCCTTCATCTTATAATCGAGATTCCAATCTTCCTTACTCAGGAAAAAGAGTATATGAAGGTTGAGGTGCAGTTTAGAACCATAGCGATGGATTTCTGGGCATCTCTTGAACACAAGATGAAATATAAAAAGAATATTCAGAATCAGGAAGTTATCAGTGATGATCTTAAATTCAGTGCTGATCTGATCAATCAGCTGGATCTTAGAATGCAACAGATCAGAGAGAAGATTGATGCAAGTGAGGATGAAAGCTAAAAATCAAGATGATCAAAAACAGCCGCGAGAGCGCCTCTCGCGGCTGTTCTTAATTAATGATAAATTGCTTTGTCGGTATCATTTTCTTTCGACAACCCAGCGCCCGCTGGCTCCGCAAGGAAGTATAAGAGAGTTTGACTTAACCGGAAGACCAATTTCATTGGCTTCCACGGTTCCCTTGTGGATGGGATCAAGGACTGTGTGGAGCATATAGCTTAAAACAGCCGGTTGAAGCCCTGTTGTATATGAATTGATCAGGAAAAACAGCGGATTGTCAGAAAGCAGCTGTGATGTGAGCTGTATAAACGGGAAAACAGATTCCTCGATTTTCCAGATCTCACCTTTTGGTCCTCTTCCGTAGGATGGAGGATCCATAATGATACCATCGTATTTATTGCCCCTTCTGATCTCTCTTTCAACGAATTTCACACAGTCATCAACAAGATAGCGAATAGGCGCATCAGCAAGTCCTGATGAAGCCGCGTTCTCTTTTGCCCAGGCTACCATTCCCTTGGCTGCATCAACGTGTGTGACGCTGGCTCCGGCCTTAGCTGCAGAGACAGTGGCGCCTCCGGTGTAAGCAAACAGGTTTAAAACTTTTATTGGACGATCGGCTTCCTTTATTAATGAAGAGAACCAATCCCAGTTCGCTGCCTGCTCCGGGAAAAGACCTGTGTGCTTGAAACTAAAGGGCTTAAGATTAAAGGTCAGTTCCTTGTAACTTATGGACCACTCTTCGGGGAGATTCTTAAACTCCCATTCACCGCCTCCTTTATTGCTGCGGTGATAATGACCGTTGAACTTCTTCCATCCGTAGTGTTTCTTCTCGGTATTCCATATTACCTGAGGGTCCGGACGAACCAGTATATAATCTCCCCAGCGCTCAAGCTTCTCGCCGCTGGAGGTATCTATGACTTCATAATCTTTCCATCCGTCTGCAATCCACATATTATGAATCCTTTCTATATATAAGGTAATAATTATTTCATAAAAAGTTTTGTAATTGGTAATGGCTATGCAAGAATCAATGTGATAGTATTGCATAGGCGCGTGCGAAAAGCACAGCCTGAAGTTTTACCATAACTCTATATTTACTATGATAACATGAGCCATTGAGATTACAAATTATATTACGATATGGCCGGGGTGTCAAAATACCATTAATTTATCCGAATGAGGGTTAAAACGGGTAAGAGATTAAAATGCATCAAGATTTTTGGTTGAAAAACGCTGATTTTTCGATAAAAGTGATTAATTTTAAAAAAGGTGTTGCATATCCTAAAAAAATGTTTTATAGTAATAAACGCTGTGACATGATAGCTATGAAGCGTGAGGTTGCTGCTTTCATCCAGTTAAGCAGGTTTTCCGTGGAGCGAATGTCTAGAGGCCAGCATTAAAGGCCAAACAAACTGACGACAAGTCACTGTACAGTAAATAAGAGTCTGCCGATTAACCCAAGGCAGAAACGACGTGCAAAGTGTTCGGGAGTGGACCTTATTATGTGTTAAGGTTTGGGACACACACGGGAGAGTGTACAGTCACCGCTTGTCGTACTTAATTCAAAAAGTGCGAAAAGGAGGCGACTTTTTTTATGGCAAATCAGGTAATGAGAATTACACTTAAGGCTTATGATCATCAGCTCGTTGATGCATCTGCCAAGAAGATTATCGAGACAGTCAAGAAGAATGGATCACAGGTTTCAGGACCGGTTCCGCTTCCAACTAAGAAGGAAGTTGTTACAATTCTTAGAGCTGTTCACAAGTACAAGGATTCCAGAGAACAGTTCGAGCAGAGAACACACAAGAGACTTATCGATATCATCACACCTACAAGCAAGACAGTTGAGGCTCTTCAGAGACTCGAGATGCCAGCCGGTGTAAATATCAATATCAAGATGAAGTGATATAGGGATTCAAAGTCATAAGAATTTCGTGCTTGCACGACAATTTGAGATTTTTAAGACTATATATCGCATTATCATATAAGAAACAATCAATTCACCTCTACTAGTATGATGCGAGACGCATGATGCCGTGATAACTGGAGAATTGTCAAATGACAATTGACGACATTGCGAACGAAATAAGCATCCGCTGTAGATGTAATAAGGAGGTAAAACACATGAAGAAGGCTATTTTAGCTACTAAGGTCGGAATGACCCAGATCTTCAAAGAAGATGGTTCACTGGTTCCTGTAACTGTTCTTCAGGCAGGACCATGCGTAGTAACTCAGGTTAAGACAGTTGAGAACGATGGTTACAGCGCAGTACAGGTTGGCTTTGTTGACAAGAAGGAAAAGGTTGTTAACAAGGACAAGAATGGTAACAAGACAATCTACCATCGCCACGGCGCTACAAAGGCTGAGCAGGGACATTTCAAGAAGGCTGGAGTTTCTTGCAAGAGATATGTAAGAGAGTTCAAGTTCGAGAATGCTGCTGATTATGCACTTGGCGCTGAGATCAAGGCTGATATCTTCGCAGAAGGCGATAAGATTGATGCTACAGCAGTATCAAAGGGAAAAGGATTCCAGGGTGCTATTAAGAAGAATGGTCAGCACAGAGGACCTATGGCACACGGTTCCAAGTTCCACCGTCATCAGGGTTCTAATGGTTCAAGTTCAGATCCTAGCCGCGTATTCAAGGGCAAGGG
>SVFZ01000123.1 GCA_015056585.1 Butyrivibrio sp.
GGTAAGCGTGTTGACTATTCAGGACGTTCAGTTATCGTCGTAGGACCTGAACTTAAGATTTACCAGTGCGGACTTCCAAAGGAAATGGCGATTGAGCTGTTTAAGCCTTTTGTTATGAAAGAGCTGGTTTCCAGAGGAATCTCACAGAACATTAAAAATGCCAAGAAGCTTGTTGAGCGTCTCGATGAGCAGGTTTGGGATGTGCTTGAGGATGTAATTAAAGAGCATCCTGTTATGCTTAACCGTGCTCCCACACTTCACAGACTTGGTATTCAGGCTTTCGAGCCTATCCTTGTAGAAGGTAAAGCTATTAAGCTTCATCCTCTTGCATGTACACCATTCAATGCCGACTTCGACGGTGACCAGATGGCTGTTCACCTTCCTCTGTCAGTTGAGGCTCAGGCTGAGTGCAGATTCCTTATGCTCTCACCTAATAACCTCTTAAAGCCTTCAGATGGTGGCCCTGTAAACGTTCCTACACAGGATATGGTACTTGGTATCTATTACCTTACACAGGAAAGACCCGGAGCACTTGGAGAGAACAAATTCTTCAAGAGTGTTGATGAGGCTATTCTTGCTTATGAGAATGGTTATCTTACACTTCAGTCAAGAATCAAGATCAGAATGGACAAGAAAGATGCAGACGGAAACGTAGTATCGGGACTTGTTGATTCTACACTTGGAAGATTTTTGTTCAACGAGATCATTCCTCAGGATCTTGGATTTGTAGACAGAACTGATCCGGAGAATTTCTTTAAGCTTGAAGTTGATTTCATGGTTGGCAAGAAGCAGCTTAAGCAGATTGTTACAGCTATGATCAATACACATGGAACCTTCGCTACAGCAGAGGTTCTTGATAAGATCAAGGCAACAGGTTATCACTATTCAACACGTGCTGCCATGACCGTATCAATTGCAGATATGACAGTGCCTAAGCAGAAGCAGGAAATGCTTGATGAAGCACAGGCAACAGTTGATAGAATAGCAGCAAACTTCCGTCGTGGTCTTATCACTGACGAAGAGCGTTATCGTGCAGTTGTTGATACATGGATGGAGACTGATAAAAAGCTTACAGATGAGCTTCTTGCAGGTCTTGATAAGTACAACAACATCTACATGATGGCTGACTCAGGTGCCCGTGGTAGTAACCAGCAGATCAAGCAGCTGGCAGGTATGCGTGGACTTATGGCTGATACAACAGGTCGTACTATTGAACTTCCTATCAAGTCTAACTTCCGTGAAGGACTTGATGTTCTGGAGTACTTCATGTCAGCTCATGGAGCTCGTAAGGGTCTGTCAGATACAGCGCTTCGTACAGCCGATTCAGGATACCTTACACGTCGAATGGTTGATGTATCTCAGGAACTCATCATTCGTGACGTTGACTGTTGCGCAGGCAAGGAAGTAATTCCGGGCATGACAGTTAAGGCATTCATGGATGGCAAAGAGACAATCGAGCCACTTAAGGACAGAATTACAGGAAGATATTCTTGTGAGACTATAAAAGATAAAGATGGTAATGTGATCGTAAAGAAGAATCACATGATCACTCCATCTCGCGCAGCCAAGATCCTTTCAGTAGGTGTAAACAGTAAGGGCGGCCCTGTTGAGGCAGTTAAGATTCGTACAATCCTTACATGCCGTTCACACAACGGAATCTGCGCAAAGTGCTATGGTGCGAACATGGCAACTGGTGAAGCTGTACAGGTCGGTGAGGCAGTTGGTATCATCGCAGCTCAGTCAATCGGTGAGCCCGGTACACAGCTTACAATGAGAACCTTCCATACCGGTGGTGTTGCCGGTGGCGATATCACTCAGGGTCTTCCCAGAGTTGAAGAGCTGTTCGAGGCAAGAAAGCCTAAGGGACTTGCTATTATTTCAGAACTTGACGGACAGGTTGAGATCAGAGATACCAAGAAGAAACGTGAGGTTATCGTTACTAATGATGAGACCGGTGAGTCAAAGGCTTACCTCATTCCTTACGGTTCACGTATCAAGGTTCAGGACGGCGTGACTATTGAGGCCGGTGATGAACTTACAGAAGGTTCAGTTAACCCTCATGATCTTCTTAAAATCAAGGGAATCCGTGCAGTTCAGGATTATCTCTTAAGAGAAGTTCAGAGAGTATATCGTCTGCAGGGTGTTGATATCTGCGATAAGCATATCGAAGTTATCGTTCGTCAGATGCTTAAGAAAGTAAGAATCGACGAGAGCGGAGATACAGAGTTCCTTCCCGGAACACTTGTAGATGTTCTTGATTTCGAGGACACCAATGAAGCTCTTACATCAGAAGGCAAAAAGCCGGCTGAGGGCAAGCAGGTTATCCTTGGTATTACCAAGGCTGCTCTTGCAACCAACTCGTTCCTTTCAGCTGCTTCATTCCAGGAGACAACAAAGGTTCTTACTGATGCGGCTATCAAGGGCAAGGTTGATCCGCTTATTGGACTTAAGGAAAATGTTATTATCGGTAAGCTGATTCCTGCCGGAACAGGTATGAAGAGATACAGAAATACAACTCTTAATACCGATGCAAACTTTAAGGATCCGGAGAAGCTTATCCTTAAAAAGACCAGAAATGACTTCGATGACGATTACGAAAAGCCTATCGATGTAGACGATGATGAGGATGAAGAATAATCCTTGGGTTGTTAATAAAACTTTTAGTTGACAACCAAAATGATAATATTTATAATTCATAATTGCGTGTATCGACAAAGGGGCGAAATTCTGCCCCTTTGTCCTATGCATATATTAAAATAGGAGGTAAAAAGAATGCCAACATTTAACCAGTTAGTTAGAAAGGGTCGTCAGACATCTGTTAAGAAGTCTACAGCACCTGCACTTCAGAAGGGCTTTAACTCTCTTCACAAGAAGGCAACTGCTACAGCTTCTCCTCAGAAGCGTGGTGTCTGCACAGCTGTTAAGACAGCAACCCCTAAGAAGCCTAACTCAGCTCTGAGAAAAATTGCCAGAGTTCGTCTTTCTAACGGTATCGAGGTTACAAGCTACATGCCTGGAGAAGGTCATAACCTTCAGGAGCACAGTGTTGTTCTCATCCGTGGCGGAAGAGTTAAGGATCTGCCTGGTACAAGGTATCATATCATCAGAGGTACTCTTGATACAGCAGGTGTTGCCGACAGAAAACAGGCTCGCTCCAAGTATGGCGCTAAGAGACCTAAGGCAGGCAAATAAGATATCATAATTGATATCTTATAATTATCGCAACTCGCGGAAATGAAGATAATTGCTTCGCGATTCCGCTCGTGCGAGAGAATCATAAATGATTCTCATGCTAACTATTAAAAATCTAATTTTTGTGTTGGTGTTCTACTCTATATATAAGTAAGAACCTGTCTTAGGGCAGTAAGTATTATTTTTCTGAAGTAAGAAATACCGCACGTACACTAAAAATTAGTGAGTACCGATGATTATAGTAAGCAATGGCTTTTGTGATCATTGCAATTCTAAAGGAGGGAAGAACCGTGCCGCGTAAAGGACATATTGTAAAACGTGACGTATTAGCGGATCCTTTATACGATAACAAGGTTGTAACCAAGCTTGTCAACACAGTTATGCTTGATGGCAAGAAGGGTGTTGCTCAGAAGATCGTATACGGAGCATTCGCACAGGTAGAGGAGAAGGCTGGTAAGCCTGCTCTTGAAGTTTTCGAGGGAGCTATGAATAACATCATGCCTGCTCTCGAAGTAAAAGCTAGACGTATCGGTGGTGCTACATACCAGGTACCTATCGAGGTTAGACCAGACAGACGTCAGGCTCTTGCACTTCGTTGGCTTGTAAACTTTTCACGCGCAAGAGGCGAGAAGACTATGGTTGACAGACTCGCTTCTGAGATTATGGATGCATACAATAACACTGGTGCAGCTGTAAAGAGAAAAGAAGATATGCACAAGATGGCAGAAGCAAACAAGGCGTTCTCACACTACAGATTCTAATTTTGAACTGTGTGTTGAGATCTGGGTTTAAAATTGATTAGGAGGAAGAACCTTTGGCTGAAAGACAATACCCATTGGAGAGAACCAGAAACATTGGTATTATGGCGCACATTGATGCTGGTAAGACTACACTTACAGAGCGTATTCTTTACTATACCGGTGTAAACTATAAGATTGGTGAGACTTACGAAGGTACTGCTACCATGGACTGGATGGAACAGGAGCAGGA
>SVFZ01000120.1 GCA_015056585.1 Butyrivibrio sp.
CTTACAAAGAGTGGATCGAAAGACAGATCACTTGGGATCTTTCTGGTGTAACAGCTGATCAGGTTAAGAAGCTTGTTATCGCTTATGAGCCTATCTGGGCTATCGGAACAGGCGAGACAGCTACAGCTGACCAGGCTCAGGAAGTTTGCGGATTTATCCGTGAGCTTATCGCAAAGCTTTACGATCAGGCTACAGCTGATGAAGTTCGTATCCAGTACGGCGGATCAATGAACGCAGGAAATGCTGCAGAGCTTCTTTCAAAGCCTGACATCGACGGCGGCCTTATCGGCGGCGCTTCTCTTAAGCCTGACTTTGGCAAGATTGTTAACGCATAAGCTGTAAATTGAATTATTTAAGCGGACTCTATCGGTTGTAATATAGCTGACAGAGTTCGCTTTTTCATTTCATGGAGGAAAAAATGATCAGAAGAATACAATACAGATGCAGTTTTAAACTTTTGGGAAATAATGTGCCACTGGATAATATCATAGAAAGGTGCAGAGAGAAATTTAAAAAGCTCATCAAGGATGGAAAAATCTGCAATGCCTCTTTTTACAGATATGAAAACATGGGCTTTCTGTATGTTGAAGAGATCATCAATCAGTCGGAAGAACCGTCCCCATTGACTTGCGTGGACAGCGTAATGAGCGACCTTAATCCTTATTTGAAGCCCTGGCCAAGGGAAGATGGCGACGTATACTTTGCTCCTATGATAAACGTATACTATCATCATATACCTGAGGATGATCTTGATACATGGGAGCATGAGAGAACCACGGATAAAAAGGAGCGTATCGGCCGAATTGCTTTTGTTTTCCCTGAAAAGCTTCCATCTTATGTGATGTATCACAACGCAATAGTAGAAGAGGGACTTCTAAAGGGCGACAAATATGCTTTTATCTCCATGCATGAGAATCTTTTGTTCTCCTACTACGAAGAGCCAAGGAACAATGTAAACATAAAGGACTCCGAGGAAAAGTCCAAGGTTATAAACGATTGGCTTTCGGTAGATCCCGAGTCTCACTTCGACCGCGAAAAAGCGCAGGGAAGCAACTTCCTTGTAATTTCCTGCCTTTTTTCAGTAGACAGAGTGGATTTTTCTATAAGATGATCCGGCGCATATTTGCAGCCTCTATATGTATCAAGAATAGTAATTTGTGAATTCTTAATTTCTGTATATAATGATATAGGCGTATGACATCTTGAATGAAATTTCAGAAATCCGCACTAGCTACGGATTTCGTGATTTTAAAATTTTTGATATATGACTTATTAAGATTCAGGAGCAAATTATGAAAAAAAACAACATTATTCTTATAGGAATGCCTGCCTCAGGAAAGAGTACCGTGGGTGTTATTCTGGCCAAGATCCTCGGCTATAATTTTTTGGATGCAGATATCGTTATTCAGGAAAAAGAGAACAGAAAGCTCTCTGAGATCATTGAGTCCGAGGGTGTTGACGGATTTATTGATATAGAAAACCGCATCAATACCGGAATTGAAGTGGAAAAGACTGTAATTGCCACCGGCGGAAGTGTTGTATACGGAAAAGAAGCTATGGAGCACTACAAAAACATAGGAAAAGTTGTATACCTTAAAGTTGGCATGGAAGTTCTCACAAAGCGTCTTAAGGACGTAAAGCAGAGGGGCGTTGTAATGAAGGAGGGACAGTCACTGATCTCTCTTTACAATGAGCGCAGCAGTCTTTACGAGAAATATGCAGACATAACAATTGATGAGAAAAATAACACCATGGAAGAAGTTGTAGCAGACCTGCTGGCAGCTCTTTCCTGAAAACTGTTGCGCTTAAGAAACTCTTTTTAAGTGACAACTATATGATAAATACATATATATTTCTTTTAAATACCATAATTGTGCTACAATTAAATAATGCAGAACATTTCAGGCGACAATCAAAAAAAGGAATTTATAACTGCCTCCGGAAGGCGGTTTGTTTCTGATGCCCCAAAGGACTTTCATTACACGTCTTTTGAGACTAAAAAGCTCCTTAAAGTATATGCGCCTGAAAGTGATGCACCTCTTTTATATAAAAAGGCTTCGATAGTCCACCTTGAGCCTCACGTTACCTATAACAGGGAAAAGATGCTCATCGGCTTTAACATCTGCGCTGCCACAGGGGCAAGCTATGTGCTGAAGGATATCGAAGAATTCATAGCAGCAGTAGATGAGACGGAAACGATCAGCTACGGCAAGCTTCTTACATTTACCCATGATATGTCGGCTTTTACAGCAGAAACTCAGAACATCATTACTTTCCTTCGCAGTTATTTCAGGGAAAAGAAAAGGAATAACTATGCCTACGGAAAAGGCCACAACAAGCAGATAGAACTTGTGGGAAATGAAATGGATGAGTTCTTTAATATCATAAGCAGTGTTTATTTCAAAAACACCGATTTCAGGGCCAGGTACACGGAGGAGAGGCTACTTTCGATAACTCCGGTTTTCCCGTCTATCGATCTGACTATAGAAAAGACTCCTAACGGAATCAACTTTGAAGCCGGAGCATTCACAATGTTTGAGGGACATTCAAACATTTATTTTGAGAGAAAAAGGAAACTGGCCGTGATTCCGCGCAGCGACTGCGAGCCGATCCTTGGCTTTTTGCATTTTCTTTCCGCAAGACGCACGGAAAATGAGCTTTTCGTTGCAGAAAAAGACCTTCCGCTTTTTACCACAGGTCTTTTGCCGGTTCTGGAAGAGTATTTAAACGTCAGTTACGACGGCTTCGATGGGGCAAAGTACAGGCCTGATGATGCGAAATTCAGGATTTATATAGATATGCCGAGTCCTCTGATGATAACCTGCGATGTGCAGGCTGTTTATAATGCAAATGGGCATGGAGAGAGCATCTTTCATGTCTTTGAAGACAGCTCCGGCGGCAGGAATGAGGAAGATGAGAATGTAAAAAGAGATATGCACAGCGAGAATAAGACCGCCAAGGCCATAAGTCCCTATTTTGACAAGCTCGATAGCGAAAAGGGGCTTCTTATCCTTGAAGCCACTGAGAATGATCCTGAGCGTCTTTATTCTTTCATTGCTGAAGATATTCCGCTTATTTACAGATTCGGCGAAGTCTATCTTTCGGATGCGATCCGCAGCGTCCATATTAAATCAGCACCGAAGGTAAATCTCGGTGTTTCAGTGGTTTCGGACCTTTTGGAACTTTCGATTGAGCCTTTAGACATTTCGGTAAAAGAGCTGAATGAGATCTTAAGCAAATACGATAGGCGAAAGAAATACTACAGACTAAAGAGCGGAGAGATACTGGATCTGGCCAGCGGCGAGATGGATGTGCTCTACACCTTAAGAGACGGCCTGATGATATCTGTGGATGATCTTGCAGAAGGACACGTAAGCATCCCCAGGTACAGAGCTCTTTTCCTGGATGATCTGGCAGGCCGGGCGTATGACTACGACAATACGCATATCAGTAGAAGCCGTGAGTTCAAGAATCTGGTCAAGAGTTTTTCCGAGGACTATGAAACTGAATTTAGCCTGCCGGAAAGCCTTTTGGATGTACTTCGTGATTACCAGAAGAGCGGATTTTACTGGTTAAAGGCCCTTAAGAGAAACGGCTTTGGGGGAATTTTAGCCGATGATATGGGACTTGGTAAGACCATACAGATTCTGACTCTTTTACTCTCAATAAAGGAAGAAGCTGTCAAGGAGGGGAAAAAAGCGCCCTGTTCGCTGATCGTCTGCCCGGCATCCCTTGTTTATAACTGGCAGCATGAGATAAAAAAATTCACGCCTGCTCTGAACGTTGAGCTGGCTGTAGGTATAAAGCCCGACAGGGAGAGAGTTACGTCGGAAATCGATGAGGAAAAGACAGATGTTTTGATAACTTCATATGATCTTTTGAGAAGAGATATCGATCTGTACAGGTACCTTAATTTTGAGTGCATGATAATTGACGAGGCGCAGTTTATCAAAAACCAGACCACTCAGCTATCTAAGGCTGTAAAGAGTATCAGGGCTTCGTTTAAAGCGGCTCTCACAGGCACACCGATAGAAAACAGACTCAGTGAACTGTGGAGCATCTTTGATTTCTGCATGCCGGGATATCTTTTTACATATAAGAGTTTCAGGGACAGGATAGAGATTCCCGTGACCTTAAAGGAAGATACTGAAGAGATGGCGCATCTGCGGCGCATGATATCGCCTTTTGTGCTGCGGCGTCTTAAAAAGGATGTGCTCAAAGACCTTCCGGATAAGCTGGAGGAGACCATAGTTGCAAGGATGACCACCGAGCAGGATAGGCTCTACAGGGCATATTTGCAAAAAGTCAAGCTGATGGTGGGAAGCAGTAGTGACGAGGAACTTAAACAGGAGAGAATTGCGATTTTTGCCGAGCTTACAAGGCTCCGTCAGCTTTGCTGTGATCCCGGGCTGTTATACGAAAACTATGATGGCGGAAGTGCCAAAGCGGACCTTGTGGTGGAAATGATAAGGTCGGCAGCAGAGAGCGGGCACAAGATTCTTCTCTTTTCCCAGTTCACATCCATGCTGGACCGGCTGGTTAAGATTTTTGAAAAAGAGGGTATTTCTCACTATCTTTTGACCGGTGCCACCAAAAAAGAGGATCGCGTCAGGATGGTTGATGCCTTCCAGGAGGATGACACTGTTGTCTTCTGCATATCCTTAAAGGCAGGCGGAACCGGGCTTAATCTGACTGCTGCGGATATTGTTATCCACTATGATCACTGGTGGAACATAGCCGTGCAGAATCAGGCCACCGACAGAGCTCACAGGATCGGGCAAAAGAATGTGGTTACAGTCTACAAGCTTGTGATGAAGGATACGATCGAAGAGAGGATCATAAAACTTCAGCAAAAGAAAAAGGAACTGGCGGACCAGCTCCTGAATAATGATGTTCTCAGTACTCCGAGACTTTCAAAGGAAGAACTGTTAGAACTTCTTGGATAAAAAATATCCGGTTTGACTGATTAAAATCTTTACAGTCAAACCGGATTCTTTTCTATAATTACTGCTTTTCTACTGAGAAGATGATAGGCTCGGCATTTTCATATTCCTCAAAGAGCCTTGTGAGATTTGAATTGTCATCTACAGTCTGTGCATCTTTTCCGTCAGAAGCATAGGTATATGTTGCGTTTCCGTCGGCATCAAAGATTTCTTCAGCTGTTTCGGCTGCAACAAGCTTTTTGTCCTGTACTGTATATTTTGTTATCATGTGATGGCTGCATGTATAAAGGAAACCATCTTTAAGTGCCAGTGGATAAGCTGTTCCTGCAGATTGAACTTCTCCGATAAAAACAATTTTGTCGTTGTCATATACAAAAAGTGAAGAATCGATGGCGTTTGGATTGCCGTTTTCATCGTTATATGTTGCTGTTGAAGCAAAGAATACATCTGTGTCGCCTACCTTTTCATTGGCGTATCCCATACCCTTTTTAAAATCATCAAGCATCTTGGTGAAGGTATCATACTTTGAAAGGTCTGTCTTGGAGTAGTCAATCGGCATCACCTCTGAAAAAGGAGTGAACTCAGGCACAAGGAACTGCTCGGTTGCGCGATCATGCCACATATTGTACTCTTCTTCGGTGGTAGTAGTCCATTTTTCTTCCTCCTGGCCGGAGAAGTCATTTACATACCAGGGATTCTTTTCATCTGTGTAGCCATCATATTTGATGCCGTACTGTAAAAAGAGATTTCCATCATCGGGCTGAATTGAATAAACTCTTATTCCGTACTCGTCAGCTCCTTCGGAAAAGACATTTGCAAGACCGCCGTAGGCCATTGCGCGGTAACTGTTTCTTGAGGTCCCTGATACAACAAGTTTCGGCTCTCTGTTTACTGTTGTATATACATCGTAGACAACACCCTTGTCTTCGGAATCTGAAATAATTCCAACAAGCATATCGTCAATTCCGTCGTTGGAGATGTCTGTATATGCAAATCCCATCTTATCAAAGGCCTTTTCGCCTTCAGCCGCATAAAGCGCATAGAACTCAGGGCTTAGTTCGTTCTCTTCAAACTTCGCAGCATCCCAGCCTTCGTTAAAGGCATCCAGATACTTTGAAAGGATGTAACCATAGAGTTCCTCGCCCTTGGTGCCTGCTTCAAACATGAAGGTTGCACCATTGTTGCCCACTGCATTTCCAATGATTGACATTGCGCTGTCGCAGAGCTTTTTGTAATCCTCGGGCATTTCGTCGGATGCGTTAAAGTCCCACTGTACATCTGATGAATAGCGCATGCAGACATTGTAGATATTTCCGTCAGCTGCTGCAATCTCGCCTACCTTTGTGTACAAACCTCCTGCAATTATCTCGTAGTCCTTGTCTGCAATCACAGAGAAGGCAAAGCCACCAAAACCGGCCTCGTTGTTCTCTTTATCATAAACAGATATTTCATTTCCATTGACCTGAGCTAGAAATTTTCCTTTAAATTCATCGGGAATTGTCAGTGTGAAAAGATCTGTTGAAAGAACTGTGTCCTCGGTATACTCTGCATTTTCTTCGCTGAGATCTTCCAAAGAAGTTTCTGTGCTGCTTTCGGAAGTTTCCTGAGCGCTTTCTGTGCTCTGCGTGCTTTCAGGCTGTTCTTCACTGCCGGATACATCTGCCTTTGAACCACAGGCTGTAAGTGCAAGAGCTGTTCCTAAAATAAGTAATGCTGCTTTCTTTTTCATAATATTCCTCCTCATATTTGTTCCGGTGAATTTCCCGGAACCACTGTCATGATTGTTTGTTATACAGACATGATACAAGCTGTATTGTCACAAAACTGTCACATTAAATATTATAATCGATTAATCGTTACTGTGCAGACAGAAAATGAGGAAGGCTTTACATTGACACGGGTACAAGCATTTTGTAAAATAATAACGCATGGTTTTATTGCAGATCAGGCACGATGAATTTTTTAACGATAATAATGTTGGAGGAATGAGATGTCCAGAAAAGCGACTATTACTCAGAAAGAAATTGTAAATGCAGCATTTAAGATAACCAAAAAAGAGGGCTTTGAGCAGATAACATCAAGGAAGCTTGCAGCTGCAGCAGGCTGTTCTACTCAGCCTATTTTCCGTATTTATGAAAATATGGATGGCCTTAAGAAGGATGTTTACGAGAAGGCAGCAGCTTATTATGAGGATTATTACAATGATTTTGCCAAGACACATGATGTGCCTTTTGTTGATCTTGGCCTTGCATACATCGGCTTTGCCCAGAAATATCCTCATCTTTTCAGACTTCTTTTTGTCTCTGCGAACGGACCTGAGTCCAAGACTATGTACGATCTTGTAAACGGTGCGAATGAGAATGTGGTAAAAGAGATCAATAAGGCTGCAGCCAAGGGCGCAAAGGACGCTCAGCAGCTCTTTATGCAGATGTGGATCTTTATCCATGGTGCCGGATGCATGGCGGTTACCGGTGATTATGATCTGGACGAGGCTGCATCTGTAGCTTTGCTGGAGTCTGCATACAAGGCTTTCTGCGGTTGCTGATATTTCGTGTGAAAATGCTGCAAGACTTATCATAACAGACAAGAACTTGCGGATGATGTTGATTTGGGGGCGAGATGAAGTTTGATGAGGGTGTGGATGTAATTACCAGAATAAATGAGTGCTACGCAAGGATGAGCAAGGGCAAGAAGTCAATTGCCATGTACATTTGCGATCACTACGAGCAGGCTGTTTTTATGACAGCAGCTGAACTGGGGAAAATAGTCGGAATGAGCGAATCCACTGTGGTGCGCTTTGCCATGAGTCTTGGGTACGATGGCTATCCGGCCTTTCAGAAAGCCCTTTCCGTCTGGGTTTCCGATAAGTTTGGCTCTGTTGAAAAAATTGGCCGCAAATTCGGTAAGAGCAGCGAAGGAGAGATCCTTTCCGCAATCCTTCAGTCCGATATGTCAAACATTCAGCATACCATAAACAGCATTGATGTGGCGGCATTTAAAACAGCGGTTGATATTATTTTAAAGGCCAGAACGGTATATATCGTGGGGCTCAGATCCTGCGCTCCGCTGGCAGATTTTTTACATTTTTATCTTAATATTATCAGGGGCAACAACGTTCTGATAAGAACCACCAGCGTCAGCGAGATGTTCGAGCAGATGATAAGGATAAGCGACAGGGATGCGATCATCGGCATCAGCTTTCCCAGATACTCCATGAGAACTTTAAAGTGCATGGAGTTTGCCAACGACAGGAATGCCAAGGTGATCACAATTACAGATTCCGTACATTCGCCCATGAACCTTTACTCATCCTGTAACCTCCTTGCCAAAAGTGAGATGGCATCTATTGTGGATTCACTGGTTGCGCCTCTCAGTGTTATAAATGCACTGGTCGTTGCGCTGTGTATGAAGCGGCCGGCGGACGTAAAGGCTGATCTTAAGATGCTTGAGGAAACCTGGAACAATTACCAGGTATATCTTAATGATGAGATTGATTTTGCATCAGATGCTCCGATGATCGGATATCCGCTGGCAGGTAAGAACAAGTCAAAAGACGAAGAGAAACAATATGAGTAATAAAATAGCAGTTATCGGCTGCGGTGCAGCCGGAATGATGGCGGCGCTGTCTGCTGCAGAGTGCGGCGGAAGCGTCACTATTTTTGAGAAAAATGAGAAGCCGGGAAAAAAGATCTTTATCACCGGAAAAGGCAGATGTAATGTGACAAATGCCTGTGCGGTAGAAGACTTTTTTGGCTATGTAAAAAGAAATCCCAGATTTCTGTACAGTGCAGTGTATTCCTTTGACAACACTGCAGTGATGGATTTTTTTGAAAATAACGGGTGCCATTTGAAGACTGAGCGCGGAGACAGGGTTTTTCCTGTGTCTGACCACTCTTCCGACATCATTAACACCTTGTACCGTGCAGTTCAAAAAGCCGGAGTAAATATTCAGCTTGGGGCGACTGTTCACTCTGTTGAGGCGAAAGACGGGAGCGTAAGCGCAATTACCTACAGCAGCGCCGGTGACGAAGCCGGTGATCCGCTGACCAGGGAAGAGTTTGACAGCGTCATTGTCTGTACCGGCGGTCTGTCCTATCCGTCCACAGGTTCCACAGGTGATGGATATCTTTTTGCAAAAGAGCTTGGACACAGTGTGGTTGCTGCCAGCCCGTCGCTTGTACCCTTTGAAGTATCGGAACCCTGGGTAAAAGAGCTGCAGGGCTTGTCGCTGCGCAACGTGGGGCTGAAACTCTTTCTTGAGAAGGAAAACGGTAACGGTAAAACAGCGGCAGCTGAAGGCTCTCATTCTGCCGGAGATGGAAAAGCCAGCGGGAAAGGGGCCGACAAGAAGTCAAAGCCCGTATATGACGGCTTTGGTGAGATGCTCTTTACCCACTTTGGAGTCAGTGGGCCACTTGTTCTTACAGCCAGTTGTTTTTATGAAAAAGACAAGGCGGCGCATCTTCTACTTGATTTAAAGCCTGCCCTTTCAGAGGAGCAGCTTGACAAGAGAGTTCTTCGGGATTTTGAAGAGGGACTTAACAAGCAGTTTAAGAATATTTTGGGAGGTCTTTTCCCAAGTAAGCTTATTCCTGTTATGATAAAGCTCTCGGGGATCGATCCGGAAAAACCTGTTAATGAGATCACAAGAGAAGAGAGGCTTTCATTTGTAAAGCTGATAAAGAATGTTCCAATGACCGTCACTGGCACCAGAAACTTTAATGAAGCCATCATCACCAGAGGCGGCGTCAGCGTAAAAAAAGTCAACCCTTCCACAATGGAGTCCAAGCTTGTAAAGGGGCTTTTCTTTGCGGGAGAGGTCTTAGATCTTGATGCTGAGACCGGAGGCTTTAACCTTCAGATTGCCTGGTCCACCGGGCACCTGGCCGGTGAGAGTGCAGCTGAGTAGATTATTTTTTAGGAGAAATGACATGAGTAAGAAAATTGCAATTGATGGACCTGCAGGGGCAGGAAAAAGTACTATAGCGAAAATTGTGGCTAAGGAGCTGGGATTTATATATGTGGACACGGGTGCGATGTACCGTGCGATGGCTCTTTACATGATAAACAACAATATTGATGCAAGTGATTCTGAGAAGATCAGCGCCACATGCCAGAGCGCTGATATTACGATCAGACATGAAGGCGGCGTTCAGAGAGTTTATCTGAACGGAGAAGATGTATCCGAACTTGTAAGAAAAGAAGAAGTCGGCAAAATGGCATCAGCCAGCAGCGTCAACGGTGATGTCCGCAAAAAACTTGTGGAGCTTCAGCAGAAGCTTGCACAGACAACCGATGTTGTAATGGACGGACGTGATATCGGAACTGTAGTGCTGCCGGATGCAGACCTTAAGGTGTTCCTTACCGCCAGCTCAAGAGTAAGAGCCGAGAGAAGATACAAAGAACTTACGGAAAAAGGAGAAATATGCGATATTGATGCTATCGAGAAGGATATTATCGATCGCGACTACAGGGACAGTCACAGGGAAATCTCTCCTTTAAAACAGGCAGAGGACGCGGTACTTGTAGATACTTCAGACATGACAATCGATGAAGTAGCCGGGAAGATTGTTGATCTGTACAATAATGTGGGCGCCAAGAGCTCCTTTTGATGCTATCCTTATGTAAATCCGTTTACAATGTACAGGAGATTTTAAATAATGGAAGTAATAGTAGCTGAACACGCAGGTTTTTGCTTTGGCGTAACAAAAGCAGTGGAAACTGTATACGAACAGATAAATGCCGGCAAGACTTTGAATATTTATACATTTGGACCCATTATCCATAACGAGACCGTTGTCTCAGATCTGGAAAAAAGGGGTGTAAAAGTCATAAATGATATCGAAGACCTGAAAAAAATAAGTGAAGATCTGAATGGACGAGCTGAGAATCCCGGAGAAATACAAAAGACTACTGATGGGAAAGTGGAAAATGAAAAATCTGACAATTCTATGGAAATGGCAGAAAAAATGGTGCAAATGGGGGAAAATGTCTCAGGATTAACCAAAGCTCCAAACAGCGCAGATTCAAAGGGTATAATCGTCATCAGATCACACGGGGTTACCAGGGATGTACAGGCTGAGCTGGAAAAATCGGGACTTACGGTCATTGATGCTACCTGTCCTTTTGTAAAAAGAATACACAAGGTAGTAGATACCGAGAGTTCAAGCGGTAAAAGGATCATTGTTGTTGGCAGCGCCAATCATCCGGAGGTTCAAGGCATCGTCAGTTATGCAAATGGGCCTGTCTATGTTATTGAAAGTCCTGAAGAAGCTGAAAAATTCAGCGAAAATAAGGATTTGGATTACACATTGGTGTCCCAGACTACATTTAACAAGAAGAAATTTCAAGAAACCGTTGAAATCTTCAAAAATAACAGTTACAATATTAATGTTGTGAATACCATATGTAACGCAACTGATGAACGTCAGACAGAGGCTGAAGAAATTGCAAGGAAAGCAGATGTTATGATAGTCATCGGAGGCGCTAGCAGTTCGAATTCGAGGAAACTATACGACATTTGTTCGAAAGAGTGCGACAATACATATTTTATTCAGACATTGGATGATTTGCATTTAAATTTACATGATGATGTAAAAATAGTGGGAATCACCGCAGGGGCATCGACCCCAAAGAACATTATTGAGGAGGTTCAGAATTATGTCAGAACAAACTTTTGAACAGATGCTTAACGAGTCGTTCAAAACAATTCACACAGGGGAGGTTGTTGAGGGAACGGTCATCGATGTTAAGCCTGACGAGATAATCCTTAACATTGGATACAAGTCCGATGGTGTTCTCACTAAGAGCGAATACAGCAATGATAACAGCATTGATCTCACAACCGCCGTTAAAGTTGGCGATACTATGGATGTTAAGGTCCTTAAGACCAACGACGCTGACGGACAGGTTATTCTTTCATACAAGAGACTTGCTATCGATAGAGGCAACAAGAGAATTGAAGAAGCCTTCAACAACAAAGAGGTTCTTACAGCCAAGGTTGTACAGGTACTTGAGGGCGGTCTTACAGTAGTTGTTGATGAAGTCAGAATCTTCATTCCTGCAAGCCTTGTATCAGACAGCTATGAGAAGGATCTTTCCAAGTATCAGGATCAGGAGATCCAGTTCGTTGTAACTGAGTACAATCCTAAGAGAAGAAGATATATCGGTAACAGAAAGATGCTCGTTTCAGCTGAGAAGGCTGAGCAGGCTAAGAAGCTCTTTGATACAATCAAGGCCGGAGATGTTGTTGACGGAACAGTCAAGAATGTTACAGACTTTGGTGCATTCATTGATCTTGGCGGTGCAGACGGACTTCTTCATATTTCAGAGATGAGCTGGGGCCGTGTTGAGAGTCCTAAGAAGGTCTTCAAGATTGGCGATACAGTTAAGGTCCTTGTTAAGTCTATTGACGGCAACAAGATTGCTCTTTCAAGAAAATTCGATGATGAGAATCCTTGGAAGGATGCAACTTCTAAGTATGCAGTAGGCAACATTGTTAAGGGAAAGGTTGCCAGAATGACAGACTTTGGTGCATTCATCGAGCTTGAGCCCGGTATTGACGCACTTCTTCATGTTTCACAGATTGCAAAAGAGCATGTTGAGAAGCCTGCAGATGTACTTAAGGTAGGTCAGGAAGTAGAAGCTAAGATCGTTGATTTCAACGAGGACGAGAAGAAGATTTCTCTTTCAATCAAGGCTATGTTTGCTCCTGAGAAGGAAGAGGCTCCTGCAGAGGAAGGCGATGTTGTATCAGTAGATATCGACAAGGTTATCGCAGAGCAGGAAGAGAATCCTGAGGCATAATAGCAAGCAATAACAGAACATATTGAATTTATAAACCGGTGGAATAAATATACATTTCACCGGTTTTGCTATCTGATGGTTGGAGTTAATGGAATGGGTCAATACTTGAATCCTGGTAAACAGAATTATTTGATGGCGGTAAACTCTGATATCTTTATTGATAAATCAGAAATGATCAGCTTTCTTAATAGCGTAGTTAAGACACAACAACGCTACGTCAGTGTTTCACGCCCTCGCAGATTTGGCAAAACAATGGCTGCTGACATGGTATGCGCTTATTATGGCAGGGGAGCTGACAGCAGAGCTTTATTCGAAACACTAAAACTGTCGCAAATTAAATCCGAGACCGAAAAGCTTGCATGGGACAAATACTTAGGTGAGTTCGATGTTATCAGAGTTGTCATGACTGACTTTTTTAAGAAGAATATTTCTTCTGACAGTGCCTTACAGAAATTGCAACAGCTTGTTGCTCGTGAGATTGTAAAAGAGTACCCGAACGCAGACTATTTCGATGAAAAAGATCTGATTCAGACCATTGCTGATGCATACACCGACAATCCAAGACAGCTTGTTTTTGTTATAGATGAATGGGATGCGATTTTCAGAGAGAGTAAGGATGATAAGGACGGACAAATAAGGTATCTGGATTTCTTGCGTGATCTTTTAAAAGATAAAAGCTATATTGCGCTTGCTTACATGACAGGTATATTGCCTATTAAGAAATATGGCAAGCATTCTGCGCTCAATATGTTTGATGAGTATTCTATGATTTCGCCTATGCAGCTTGCAAGGTATACTGGCTTTACTGACGACGAAGTTAGAGAATTGTGCAATGAATACGGACGTGATTTCGATACGCTAAAGGAATGGTATGATGGGTATGAAGTGAGTGATATTATTCCTCCAGATCCAAATTATGAACATCAAGAAAAAACCGGAATGGAAAAAGAGGCTAAGCATTATTCTATCTATAGCCCGCTATCTGTTCTTAAAGCTGTGAAAACAGGGTATATACAGAATTACTGGAATAAAACAGAATCCTATGAAGCTCTTGCAAAGTATATTAATATGAATTACTCCGGGCTTAAAGATGTTGTGGCCCTCATGATGGATGGAGGTAGCGTAAAGGTCAATACATCTACATACCAGAATGATATGACATCGTTTGCATCAAAAAATGATGTGCTATCACTTTTGATTAACCTTGGATATCTTAGATATGATTTTGAGACCATGGAAGCATCTATTCCCAATAAAGAGATTCTTGATGAGTTTAGGACATCAACGCAAACAGAGGATTGGACAGAAGTATTTAAAGCTTTTACAGTTTCAGAGAAGTTGCTCAACGCCACTTGGGCAAAAGATGCTGATAAAGTAGCAGAGCTAATAGAGGATGCTCATAATCTTGCAGGTAACAGAACCTACAACGACGAGGCGGCACTAAGCTACGCTGTTCAGTATGCATATTATGCTGCTCAGAAGTACTATACTACTATTCTGGAACTTGATACTGGCAAAGGTTATGCGGATATAGTATTTATCCCATCTCCCAAACACTTCGACAAGCCTGCCATGGTCGTAGAGCTTAAGTACAATAAAGATGCAAGCACAGCACTTAATCAGATCAGACAGCAGAAATATCCGGCTAAACTGGAGCATTACAAGGGTAATATTCTTCTCGTCGGCATCAACTACGACAAGGACGCTGCAAGCACAGATCCTGATTTCAAGCATCATACTTGCGTTATAGAAACAGCATAAAGACATTAGCATCCCACTTGCACCTACTACGGTAAGTGGGATGTTTGTATTAATGAGCATCACGAAATCTTTAACTACGAATTAAATGACAACTTATCTGAGCCGCTGTACAATATTACAGTAAGGGTGGGGCAAAATAGAATGAGCGACATCAACTTTGAATTTGAAAATATCAGGATTGATTTTGAAGCTACCTGCAGATTACTTTCCTGCTATATAAAGGCTAGCGGCTACACGGATAAAGAACTCGCGATGGTGCTTGGCACTACAGTTCAGTCAGTGAACAAATGGCGCCATGCTCATAACCTTCCGGATATAGATAATCTGTATGCTCTTAGCAGAATGTTTGGGATAGGATTGGATGATCTGATTTTGCCAAATGTTGATAGATACACTACAAAGCGAACCTTTTGCAATATCAGACATTATGCTGCGTTAATCAGATGTTTAATACAGACAAAACAAGGCAAGCAAAATTTACATGACGGGATTCCCGTTTGTGAGATCAGATACAATGGAGTGGATGGCATCGACTTGGCTATCTGTTAACAGAGCAAGCCTTGCGTGCAGATCAGTGAGCTTATCCTTATCACTATTGGAAAAAGAGCTGAGAAATTCCCTGGGCTCTACGCCAAGATAGTCACAGATAGAAAAGAACTCCTTAAGAGATGGAAAAGACTTTCCATTTTCAATACTATTGATATAACCATAATTCTTATCAAGGGAAACACTCATTTCTCTGGCTGAGACATTCTTACTGGTCCTAAGAACTGTGAGTCTTGAGGAAAACTCTTTGAGATATCTCTGAACATTTTCATTCTCAAATTCTTCCTCGATTTTTCTCTTAGCCATAAATAAGTGTTCCTCTGGATTCTCATAGATTTATGCGTAACTACGCACACATCTCAATTTTAATAAAATCCAAAGAAATAAGCGGAAGATATTATCGGATATCGCCGCATAAATATCATATAAAATCTGTTTGGACTAAAATACAGGATGATTATCCTAAAGAAAGCGGTCTGCCTCTGATTTGGCAGACCGCTTGTCGTTGTACTCGGTTTGGGGATGGGCTGTTTTCTTAAGAATTAAACGGATTTGCGAATAGCTGCAAATCATAATCTCTCAATTTCTCTGAGTCTGATCATATTTCCACAAATCGATAATACTCACGATTTCCCAATTATTCCCATTACGATACAAATGCAACATTTACAAAACGATAATATACTTTCAATATCGTAAAATAAGTGATACAATTTTATTATCGCGATATTTAAAGTAGAATATCACATTTAAAACGATACTTGTACTAGCAAAAGCCAATGCGAGTATTTACCACAGTATTGTTGAGGGGAACCGCATTTATGAGTATCATGAATGACCGATGTACCACGATACTCATTGCAAATATATTCTTGCGCCTGTTCAGGCGACCAGTTCCTCTATGAAACATTTTTGTTTATAGGAACAACTATCATTTGGAGCAGCATAGATAATGACAATAGCGATATCCATTCCTGTTCATGAGAAACAATATGTAGTCATTGACCAGATTAAGAACATCAGGAAGTATGTTCCAAATTCGGTAATTATAATTCATATTAGCGCTGAGTTTACAGATTACAGTGTACTAGCAGATTATATATACGCTGAAGACCGTGTCTATCTGAATCCGGAAAGACTATCTAGCCGATGGGGAAGGATAGTCGATGCTCACATTTCAAACTATAAGTACATAAAGAGTATTGAAGCATTTGATTACTTTATGCTTCATGCATCAAATGACATGTATATACTCCCAGGGGTGGAGAACTATATTACGGAGTATGATGCAGGCTTTCATATTCACAAAATATATAAACCCTCCAGATGGTGGCCGGGAGCATACGCTTTGGAAGACCCTGTGCTAAAAGAAACTATCGAAATGATCAGTGCAGAGTCTGTTGTAGCCACTCAGGTTGAAGGATCGTATTACAAAAACGAACTGTTTGGAGTGATTGTAGCGATAATTGAAAAAGCCAGAGAACAGGTTGCCCAAAGGCATATTCCTAAGTGGTCCAAAGACTATACAAGAGAGGAAGTATATTTTTCTACAATAGCTTACAAACTTTTGCAGAAAAATGAGAATGCCAGAATAGGCTATCCGACAACATACTCTGAAGTGCATGATTTCGATAGAATGCTATGGAGACGACAGTATATTACTTGGGGAATATATCACAGATTGGGATTGGAACAGTTTATTAATAGAGCTTATTACGAGCAATATGAAAAGAATTATACTCGGAGGCTTGAAAACGATAATCCAGCAGCACTAACTGTAGGTAAAGTGGAAAAGATATTGAGCAATCCGGCGAGTTTTTTGAGAAAGCATAGCTATCTTAACGACTCTGTGACCAAATACAGACTATATGGGGACAAGGTGTTCTCTGTAAAAAGGGTCCCCAGAAGAATAAATGATCCATTACGAAGATTTATCAATAGTCTATAGACAGGAGAAGCAAACCATCATGGAAATAATAGCTCATCGAGGCTTTTGGAAAACGGATGTAGAGAAAAATCAGAAAGAAGCTTTTCTGCGGGCAGCAGATAACCACATAGGTTCTGAGACTGACTTCAGAGATTATATGGAGAAACTTGTAATATCACACAACGTCGCAGACCGCACCTGTCTGAGTGCAGACGACTTCTTTGCTATCTACAAAGGAACTCGGAGTACACTAGCTCTTAACATCAAGGCGGACGGAATACAATATCTGCTAAAAGAGCTTCTTAATAAAAACAATATCACTAATTTTTTCTGTTTTGACATGTCTATTCCGGACACTCTTGAATATATCAAATCGGGCCTTAAGTTCTTTGTAAGAGAAAGCGAATATGAGACAATAAATGACCTTTATGACAAAGCAGACGGGGTCTGGGCTGATGGCTTTGAGGGAGATGAGTGGATAACCAAAGACTATATCAAGACTCACAGAAATAAAGGCAAAAGAGTCTGCATAGTATCTTCTGACCTTCATAAAAGGGACTATTCATCTCTTTGGGAAAGACTTAAAGATAAAGAAATACTTGATGATGGTGGTGTAATACTCTGCACAGATTATCCTGACAAAGCAAAGGAGTTTTTCTATGGCAAAGATTAAAGCTGTTATCTTCGATATGGATGGCGTTCTTATTGATGCCAAAGAATGGCATTATGAAGCACTTAACAGGGCACTTGAGCTATTTGGATACACTATCAGCAGGTATGACCATCTTGTTACTTATGATGGCCTTCCGACGAGAAAAAAACTTGAGATGCTCACAAAAGAACGGGATCTTCCCAAAGAACTGCATAGCTTCATAAATGAAATGAAGCAGCAGTACACTATGGAAATTGTGCATTCCAAATGCAAGCCTGTGTTTCAGCGGGAATATGCTATGTCAAAGCTTAAGGCTGAGGGTTACAGGATTGGAGTTGCCTCAAATTCTGTCAGGAACTCTATTGTAACCATGATGGATATGAGTGATCTCAGCAAGTACATAGATATCATCGTATCCAATCAGGATGTTAAAGAAGGAAAGCCTAATCCGGAGATATATACCAAAGCAATCGAGGGACTGGGCATGAGGCCGGAAGACTGTATGGTAATAGAAGATAACATAAACGGTATTAAGGCGGGGAAGGCAGCAGGCGCATACGTCATGCAGGTTGAAACCGTTAATGACGTAACCTATGACAACATCATGAAGAATATAAAAGAATTTGAGGAGACAGCCTGATGAGAGTACTGATGCTTTTTTCCGGAGATGATACAGCTTTTAAAGAAAATGGCTACTTATATCCAAAGAATCTGACTGAGATAGACGGAACTCCGATGATCCAGAATGTCATGAACTGCTTCAGGGACGTGCTTGATAGTGCGGATGAAATACTTCTGACGATGAGGCAACCTGAGATTGACAGATATCATACATCGTCAGTGGCACGACTTTTGTTTCCAAGAGTAAAGATCGTAAGCGTACCCAATATTACAAAGGGGGCTGCATGTGCAGTACTTTTAGCTGTAAAGAACATAGACAACAACGAGGAACTGGTTGTAATAAATGGTGACATCATCCTTGAAGAGTCTGTTCTGCCAGCAATTGAAGATTTTAGGAAAAGAAAACTTGATGGCGGCGTTGTTACATTTGAGAGTGTCCATCCAAGATGGTCCTTTGTAAAGTGTGACGAATCAGGGCAGATTATTGAGGCGACAGAGAAACGTCCCATAAGCAGAAATGCCACGATAGGAGTTTATTATTTCAGAAAAGGTTCTGATTATGTTGAAGCAGCAGAAAACATGATAAGAAAAGACGCTTCGGTCAATGGTGCATTTTACATTTGCCCTGTCTTTAACGAGATGGTTCTCATGCAGAGAAAACTTGGCATATACGAAATAGACAGGAATAACTATTTCTCATTATCTTCACCTAAAGGAATAGAAGCGTATCAGAATCATTTGGAGGGAGTCAATGAAAGTAGAAAAACTTGATAACATGACTAAAGGATGGTTCATCGGGAATTTTGACCCGTCTCTTTTCAAGACAAATGAAGTTGAAGTTGCTGTAAAGCGCTATAAAGCAGGAGATTCAGAAGAAGCGCATTACCATAAGATTGCTACTGAATATACTGTCATTATCGATGGTGAAGTTGAAATGAACGGTGTCAGATACAAGAAAGATGACATTATCGTAATGGAACCGGGAGATGCCACCGACTTTAAGGCGATTACTGACAGTACAAACGTGGTTGTGAAAATACCGGGTGCAAACAATGACAAATATCTTGTCTAAAAAACAAGGAGGAGGCGGAGATTATGCTGAATGTAGTAATTCCTATGGCAGGTAGAGGCAGCAGATTCGCAGATGCAGGGTACAAGCTGCCAAAGCCGCTAATTGATGTTAATGGAAAGCCGATGATAGAGGTTGTTACTAATAATATAAGGCCTAAATGTGATCACAGGTTCATATACATATGCCAAGAAGAACACCTGAAAAAATACAACCTGGAAACGGAACTTAACAGGATGTCACCTGGATGCAAAATTGTAACTATTGATCATATTACAGAAGGTGCTGCATGCACGGTGCTGTTGGCTGAGAAGTACATAGACAACGATGAAGAGATGATGATTGCTAATAGTGATCAGTATGTTGACACAGACATCAATGACTATATTCCTAAGCTTGCTGGCAACGATGGACTCATCATGACAATGCCTGCAGACCATCCTAAGTGGAGCTACATCCGCTTTGATGACAATGGCTACGTAACAGAAGTGAGAGAAAAAGAAGTTATCTCCCATGAAGCTACTGTCGGCATTTATAACTACAAGCATGGCAAAGACTTTGTCAAGTACGCCCACCGGATGATAGACAAAAATATCAGAGTAAATAATGAATTCTACGTAGCTCCGGTCTACAACGAGATGATAGCCGACGGGGAGAAAATCGTTTTCCATAACGTAGGCGAGAAGATGCATGGACTTGGGACACCAGAGGATTTGAATTTGTTCTTGGATTTGAAGAAAGGATGATTACTATATCGATGGGGGCTATTTATGAAGGCTGTAGGAGACTTTATTATTTTCTTTCGCCATTAGCACGAAAGCAAATGAAAATAGAGCGCATGCTGGTTTCTTTAAGCGAGAGAGTAGATGCTACTGCTTTAGAAGCGGAAAATAATTCAGACACCTTAATATCTATAGGGGATGAGATACGAGCGCTAGCTGATAGTAATTCAGATGCCTTAACAACTATAGGAGATAAGGTACAAGTGGTAGCTGATAATAATGATAAGCTAAGCTGTGATCTAGATGAGGTAAAAACTGCACTTAACAGAAATATAGCCCAAAGTAATAAAGAGTTGGAAAAGTTAAGTAATCTGGACAGAGTTATTAGTAATCAGGAGTCACTGCTGAATTTACTTAAGCTTGCAGGCGAGGATTCATTTGCCTGTAACGACAAGGCAAGCGCTGATGATTATTTGAATATGCAAAGAAATCAGTACAATGACGACAGGGTGGCACCTGAGGATGTTGTCGGCCAATATGAGTGGCATGAGAATTATCCTTATGAAACATTTCTTTTGTACAGAAACGGAGATATTAGGAAACCAATATTTGAGACTACAAAGGATAAAGTGGCTCTTGATTTTGCGTGTGGACCGGGACGTATGGTCAAACGAATGTCACAGCTGTTCAAACAAGTGGATGGATGTGACATTTCAGAGAGAATGCTTGATATTGCAAAAGATCGAGTTCCTGAATGCGCTTTTTATCTCACTAATGGCGATGACTTGGGAGATGTCCCAAAGAATTACTATGATTTCGTGTATTGCACCATATCTATGCAGCACATCGCTAGCTATGACATTAGAAGAAGTATTCTGAACTCCATAAAAGAAGTCTTAAAGGATGATGGTAAGTTTACCTTGCAACTGGCTTATAACAAGAACTTTCCATACGTAAACATAAAAGGAAAGATGATAATAAACGATAATGAAATCACTGTTGCCGGGAAACAGCCAATGGCTCCATATTTTTCGAATGATTATGGCGCCAAATATACAAATGGAGCGCACGATGTTGGGATTGGCGAGAGCGATGTCGAGGCAATAAAAGCAGATTTTTCAAGCTTGTTTGATAATGTTGCTATTTGGTATAGCAACGTGAGCAATTACTATAACAACCTTGAAGGTTGCAAACATGATAATTACTGGGCAACGGATTGGATATATGTATATGGAGAAAAAGATGGATGATGCAATAAAATTTAAAGATATATCAGTGATAGTTCAAGGGGCGGTCACCAGTGATACAAAAAAAACATTTGAAAGTATAAGGGAGTATTTGCCTGGAGCGACTATTATACTTTCAACCTGGAAAGAGAGCAAGACAGATGACTTGGGATTTGATTATCTTGTTATTAATGAGGATCCAGGAGCTTTTCCTTGTGACAAGTTTGAAAATTCAATCATAAATAATGTAAATAGGCAAATTGTGTCAACCAATGGTGGGTTAAAACTATGCCATACAAAATATGCAATTAAAATGAGAACTGATTTTTATCTTACGGGAAATCGTTTCGTCAGTTATTTTAAAAATGAAGAATCATTCGATAAAAATTGGCAATTTCTGAATGAGAGGGTTATTGCATGTACTTTGTATAGTAGAAATCCCAGATCAAATATAAAAATGCTTTGCATGCCATATTGTGTTTCGGATTTTTTTTATTTTGGATATACGGAAGATATAAGAGAGCTATTTGACATTGATTTGGTTAGCTCTCTTGATGAGAAAATGTATTTTGAAATTCATCCTGAGGAAGAGTCAAAGCTAGTGTATAAGCCTGCACTATGTAGGTTTATGCCTGAACAAACTATTTGGATGGGATTTGTTAAAAAACATGTGGCTGATTTGGACTGTAGTTGCCGTGACCATCTTACTCCAAAGAACATTGAGATTACAGAGAGAACAATTGCTAATAATGTATCCTTATACTCGTATGAGAATCTAGAGATAGACACTTTCAGTGAAAACCTTTTTAAAAAGGGAATACCGGAAAACTGTTTTACTAGAAGTGATTGGCTTGAATTATATAAGTACTATTGTGAAGGGGGGACAGAACGACAATTTAGACGGTATATTAAGCAGGTTGAACGAAGAGAAATAAAAAAGGTAAATAAACAGGACATAGTTGAATCTTTGCCAGATTCAGAGATTAAGTATGAAGAAATAGACAATTTATATGACGTAGTAAAACGGGTAGATAAAGAGAAATACATAAGTTTCGACTTGTTTGATACTTTGATTTTTAGAAGAGTTTTCCCATATTGGCAAATTGCAGCTCAAACCGGAGAGTACGCAAGTATGCTTTTAAAATCATATGGATATGATGTTTCCAGCAAAAGATTCAATGACTTAAGGGATTATTTTGCTGAAATTGAGTATCAACAAAATAAAAAAAGAGGTCTGAGTAGAGAATGTAGATTAGACGAAGTGATTTCTAATATTCTTGCATATATTGGCGTTAGTGAAAGGGATACTATTGAGTGCTCTAGGCTGATATATGAAAACGAGGTTGAGAGAGAGATAATCGTAACATATCCGAATTCCGAAGCATTAAAGACTTTAAAAGAATTAAAACGGAGAGGTTATGTAATAATTGTTGCCTCAGATATGTATTTAAGGAAAGATAGCATTGAAAGAGTAATAGAGGCTAATGGGCTATTAAGCTTCATTGATCATGTGTACGTTTCCTCTGAATCTGGGAAGGTTAAGGCAGATGGAAAGCTGTTTGAATACATTATTGATGATTTAAAGACGAATTCTAATGAACTAATTCATATTGGAGATAATAAGCTGGCTGATGTATATGGAGCAAGCAAAGCTAACTTGCAACCATACTACTATCATAAAGAAGATAATACTACAAGATTGAATGATTTAAATGAGCAGTTTATAGGAGCGAAGTTTAAAGAATATGTATCGAAAAATTTGAGGAATACCGATGCTACTGGCACTTTTCAAAAGAGTGTTTCAGATTACTATTCGTTTGACTTCATAAATTTTGTTTTCGATTTTGCTATAAAAATCCAAAAGCAAGGTGCGGAAGCGGTTTATTTTTTGGAAAGAGATGGGGTAATTTTTAAAACTATTTATGAGATTATTGTGAGAAAATGCATTATTTTTAAAGATATTGACGTTAAACCTACATTCAATATAAAAATATCACGCAAAGATTCAGCATGCCTGACTAATTTAGACTCTATAGATGAAGTTATTGAACGTGCAACAAAAGTTAATTATCCTGGACGATTTCATATTATTCACTTAGTGGGATGCTATGGTGTTTCAATAAATGATTTTGACGAGGAGGATCAAATTGCTATTGTTAACAATAACTCAAACAGAGCTTTTTTTCTGAAAGAATATAGAAGACTGTTTTACCCTAAATTAAAGCAACGACAAGATGAGGTGATTAGCCAACTATCAAATATGCGTTTGTTTGAGAAGAAAAATATAGCAATTATTGATATTGGTTGGGGAGGCACTTCTCAGAAGGATATACAAAAATATATCGAGCGGGCCAAAATCAATATGACTATATTTGGTTATTACTATGCATGTGATGACAGGGCTCGTCAACTGATTCCGTACTATAGTCAATACAATTATGGCCCTGATTTGTACTACGGCTATAGTTTAATAGAATTTTTGGTGAAAAACTACTCTGATAACGGAAAGAAACAAATGGCTGATACGTATAAGTACAACAAAATGTCCAGAGACCAAATTATAAGTGATGTAGATATATTTTGCTGTGCTGTAAATAAATATAGTCTTACACCTCAGATTATACGTGATGTCACATACAAGAGGGTACAAAAGGCTATAACGGCTCCAGAATTGTCGTTACTAAATGAAATAAAAAATGTTAGATATTCGCTTGATAGGAGGAGAGATGATGCCTATTTGCCATTGTTTGAGAAAGTTGAAACTATAAGTGAACTAAATAAGCAATATACTAACGCACAATGGGTACAAGCATCAATAGAAGTATCAGATATGGACTTTAAAAAATATTTGAAAAAGAAAGCTGATTATGACAGAATGCGTGAACTTGTACATATGCCAGAGTGCATAAAACAATTGTTGTTGAAATTTATCCGTTATAAACGAAGTATCAGTAAATATGAGAGATAAAGGCTTATGGAAAAAACTAAACAATGTAATTGCACATTAGATATAGGAATTAGTGATCATGTCTATATGTATGATTGGCTACGGCTTCTTCTTATGATATGCGTGGTTGTAGGACATAGTGCTTGGTATGTGTATGGCACACAGTATGGATGGGTTGATTATTCGGCTATAGTTGATGATAATCCCGCTTTTAAAACTGTTCTTGCGCATTTGTCCACAATTAAAGAATGGATATATGGTTTTCATATGCCTGCTTTCTTTTTTTTATCAGGAGGTGTGTTCAGGTTAAAAAGGAGCTATGTATTCGATGAATTAACATGGAAAAAAACAAAAAAACTTATATTTCCGTACTTGGCGGTTGGACTTTTTTTCTTGTTACCAATTAAGATAGAAACGGGTTTTTATTCTAAAGAAAATGCGGCAGAAGCTGTCAGATTATTTCTCGGGGGGGCGGAAACTCAGCATTTGTGGTTCCTTCCAGCGTTGTTTTGGTGTATAGAATGGTATTGCGCCGTTCAAAAACTGCTTTTGAGATTATGTATCAAAAGTGAAACTCTCCTTTTGGCAGCTGTCAGTTTAGTCGGCTTCTTGGGGAATTATCTTCAGAGTGACTATTTTTTAATTAAAACAGCGAGCAGTTACATTATATGGTTTGCATTGGGATCATTATTTGAAAAATTCAGATTGCCAATAAGAAATAAAATGGATAATCCTATAGTTATCATTCCTTTATGCTTGCTAGCTTTTATGGCATCAATAATCGGATACAGCACGAGAACTTTATATGATAATTCTGCCATAGTCATAAATATCCTGTTTGTGGTTAGTTTGTCATATTTGTGTGCAAGAGGTGTAGGAGAGAAGATAATCTTGCGGCTGGTTAAGTATTCGTTTTACATTTATTTGTTTCATGAGCCTTTGAATTTTATCGTATTAAGATACTTTTTTAAATATAGAAGTATAGGCCTGAGTTATACTGACGCTTTTGTGTATATTGGCATAAGAACAGTAGGGGTAACTCTGGTATCAATGGCTATGGGTATGATATGCGAATGTGTAATAAAAATGGTTAAAGTTCATATATTTGCCAATGCAATCAAGAGTAGAGAATAATGAACTCTATTTAAAAAGGGCATTTGTGGCTACATAGGCCATATGACTTGAGAAGGATGAGAGTGATTGCAAATATAGTGAGCACATCATTGTTCGGAAATATTATAGGAATCCTGCCGTTGTTAGTGGGTATAGAGGGGTTTATTTGGAATGCTTTCACGTACAGACTTGCTAAGCGCATTGAATCAACCATCAAGGATGAGTAGATAAATTCTATAAATAAGTTTAAGCTCAATATTCCCTAAGCAATATTTTACGGCAAATGTGGAAAACGAGTATTGAAAGATAGGAATTATACGTTAACTGAGATATTGGAGTTTCGATGGATCATATTACTAAGAATGTATACAAAACACTTATAGACGGAAAGATAGACATTTTTAGAAAAACATATAGCGAATCTGCTGATGAACTTTTTAAGGAATATGAGCATGGAACAATACTACATCCCGGTGAATATGGAATGTATCGCGAGAGGGCACTACATCAGTTGCTAAAAACGATTTTGAGTAAAGATTTTTCTGTGGGTGATGGATTCCTTATAAATTCTAAAGGTGAAATCAGTACTCAGTGCGATGTCGTAATCTATAATTCAGCAATAGATGGGGTTACGCTTGACGGTGTGGCAAAATATTACCCCATTGAAGAGGTTTTTGCGATTGGAGAAGTAAAATCTACGCTTGATAGAGCAAGTTTGAAAAAGGCGCTGCGAAAGCTTGCCCAGAATAAGATGATGACATTTGGAAGAGAGGACTTTACTAACAACAAAGTAAGTATCATCACTGACTGTATACTTCCAGCTTCTTTTCTGGTCTGTAAGAGTATTCGAGACATAAACACTCTGGATGATAACTATTTTGATGATGTATATGAAGGGGGGCCTTTAAAAGCGAGGCATAACATTATTCTTAGTCTGGATGAAGCATGTCTTAGCTATAGATTGACACTTGGAGAAGTGTTGGGAAATGGCTGTGAGGAGGAAACATCATGGCCACATGCTTTTATTAATGAGAATAAACTGATTCCCAAAACTATATATGCTGAAGGTATGCCAAGAAACTTTCATGTGTATATATTCCTTGGCTCATTGCGAAATGCGATTGAAACAATTGAGAAAGTTGAGTTTCCGTTTCTTGAGTACTTAGGGGTAAGGAATGAAAAGTTTGATGAAACATTGCGCAAAGCACGAGAGAGCACTGGCATTTGAAACCGTATGACTATCAACACTCAAGGACAATCAACCAACTGATTCAGGTGCCTGTCACCGCTCAAAGATAATCAATTTGTATGAGTGTTATGGAAGCCAGCAGCTCTTTTACCAACCCATGTGATTGTGGCTTGGAGATAATAAAAACGGCCTGCCATAGCAGACCGCGTATTTTACTCAGGCTTGATGCCGTTATCTTCAAGAAGCTTGCGAAGGCGATTGTTCTCATCGGAAAGAGATTTGTTTTCGGAGGTAAGAGACTTGATTTTCTCTTGTTGATATTTTTCATGAGCAATGTTGTCTTCACGGATTCGGCATTGTTCCAGGATTTTCCTATCAGCGGTAGACATGAAAATAGCTTCGGCAGTGGAATTCAGTGATGGATTGTTCTGTGTTATCATCTTGATTTCCTCCCATGTAGTTGCTTTGAAGAGCTTGGCCCAGGTATCTACGCCATAGCGTTTATCTTCCTTGGTTGCCATGTTTGTATGCTTTAATTCTACCACGAACAGGTTGAACTTGTCAGTATAGAGATATCCATCGATAGCGTTTCGCACTTGATACTTGGCAAAAAATTCCGGATGCCCATCAAACAGAGTGAAATCCAGAAAGGAAATGTGATATACGGGATGAGTGGAACTATAATCTTCGCCTCGGGCAATCGAATCGAATTTCCTGCAAAGGTAGGAAAGTGAGCGCATATTCCAATTGTGGTAATTAACTACCTGCATTTCGAGATTAATTGTGATATTGCCATTCAGTATTACTACAATGTCCAGTTGATACTCCTTGTTGTTTATTGATTCGCCTGGTTCTATGGGATTGTCGATGACAGCATCAATTACTTGACTTCTGCTCAGGTGCAAAAGAGCACAGATCAGGTTTATCAGTGTTTCCTTATCTCTTTGCAGAACCATTCTGAAGAGATAATCGTTTGTCAAAGTGTACTTCAAAGCCCCAGTGGCTTTTACGTACTGGTAGTTATTTTTTTTCAATTATGTACCTTCTTTCTATGATGCATTTCTTATTTCATAAGCCTGTGTGTGGAGCTTATGGGCGATGCGCCCTTGAAATAAAGATGTAACTTTTGGACGGTCAGAATGACCGCAACGAAACGTAATATAACACAGTTTGAAATCGAACGTCAATCGAACAAATTCGAAAGATTTCTGGGCGTTTTCTTAAGAATTTAACGGTATTGCGTAAAAATTATGAAGGGCCTGGGAAGTGGTTAGATGCCTATTTCCACACTACTTTTGCACCTTGGCAATTTCATACTTTACATTAGAATTACGAACTCCTGATGTAAGGTATGAAATTGCCGGATATCAGGAGTTTTTTATGCTTACAGATATTAAGAACATCTGGATATTCAGGGACATGATATATGAGCTGACACACAGGGAACTGCGAGGGAAGTACAAGGGATCGGTCATGGGATTCTTGTGGACGTACATAAACCCATTGATGCAGATTCTGGTGTATGCCTTTGTCTTTTCCCAGATATTCAGGAGCGGGATTGAGAAGTTTCATTTGTATCTGATTGTGAGTATGTTTCCGTTTAACTTTTTTACCGGAGGCGTTATTCAGGGGCTTGGCTCCATCAGATATCAGGGGGATCTGGTAAAAAAAGTATATTTCCCAAGGCAGATACTGCCTATAGTCTCACTGACAGTGAATTTTGTGAACATGCTGATATCTTTTCTTATTATATACAGTATTCTCCTGGTGTCGGGCTGGGGGATAAACCTGCGTATTCAGGGGTGGCTGATTCCTGTCATGGTAATCGAGTACTTTTTTGCCCTGGGACTTGCCCTGCTGCTATCTGCGGTGGAAGTGTATTTCAGGGATGTAGAGCATATTGTTACGGTTCTCATGATGGTGTGGATGTATGTTACGCCGATGTTCTATAGCATTGAGATAGTCCCGGAGAAATTTCTGAAGTTTTTTTACTGGAATCCGATGCTATACATAATCAGCTTATATCAGCAGATTCTGTATTACAAGGTGGTACCGGACATGACTTACATGGCAAAGGCTGCCGGGTTTGCGGCACTGGTGATAGTAATTGGGAGTGTCGTGTTCAAGCTGCTTGAGAAGCGGTTTGCGGAGGAACTGTAATTGCCTGAGAAAGACATAATTATAGAAGTTAATGATGTTTACAAGAATTTCAGAGTCTACTTTGACAAAGGAAGTATGCTTAAGGAACACTTTGTAAATCCCGGGCGTTCAAGGTATGAAGAGAGAGAAATTCTTAAGGGGATTTCATTTAAAGTGTACAGGGGTGAGACTCTGGCACTTATTGGACAGAACGGGTGCGGAAAGTCTACAACCCTTAAGATGTTGACGAAAATTCTTTATCCAAATAAAGGGAGCGTAACGGTAAACGGCAAGGTGTCGAGCCTTATCGAGCTTGGAGCCGGTTTCCACCCTGACATGAGCGGTAGGGAAAATATCTATATTAATGCGTCAATTCTTGGGATTAAGAAGGAAGAAGTTGATAAGAGGATTGATGAGATTATAAGGTTTTCTGAACTGGAGGAGTTCATCGACAATCCCATCAGGACTTATTCCTCCGGAATGTATATGAGACTGGCATTTTCTGTTGCTATTAATGTGGATGCGGATATTTTGCTGATTGATGAAATTTTAGCAGTTGGAGATCAGGCATTTCAGGAGAAGTGCATAAGAAAACTCGAAGAATTGCGGGCTACGGGCGTCACTGTTGTATTAGTATCCCATTCCATGGGACAGATAAAAGAGATTGCAGACAGATGCATTTGGATTGAGGGTGGACAGATTCGGGAAGATGGTGATACGGAAACTGTTTGTAATCACTATGAAGAAGCCATGACTAGACGCCGCGAAGAAAGGGATGAGCTAGAGGAAGAACAGCGTCAATCTGCGAATGAAAAGCCGGTAGAATTTACAAGTAATAATATTTCTTCTATAGATAAGGAAACAAAACGAAAAATACGTAAAACAGAAAGAGAAAGATTGCTCCAAGAACGAAGGGAGTGGCAGAAGGCTTTTTCCGTTAAATGGCAGGGCGGTGGAAGTCAGGGAAAACCGTTAGCTGTTGTAGCCATGATAGCATTGATGGTTCTTTTGTCTGTGTGCACAGAAGTGTTCATGATTGGATACAAAAATCTGCTCGCAGCGGGCGAAGAAATTGGGATTGAAGCGGTTATGCCTTTGATCGAGAGCTCTCTTCTTATGCGGATTCTCGGATATGGATTTTTTACGCTTGGAAGAATATCTATGCCGATGCTGTTGATATTGCTTGGATTTGAAATATTGCCAGGAGATTATAGTAGCGGCGATAGTATTATCCATTATTATAAGAAGACTTTCATTCCCTTTGTGATTATATGGGAAGTCTGGGTGGTCATTTACAATGTGTTTCTGTATTTCTGGGAAGGAAAAGTGCTGGACCCGGTTTCATGGCTGAAAGAAGCTCTTTTGATAAAGTATGTGGACTTAAGTCATGCTTGGATGTTTAGGTTTGTGTTGATGTTCATGCTGATAGCGCCTTTTGTGGCGATGGTATTGCAGATGTTCAGCGTGGGATTACTGAGGTTTTTTATGCTTATAGTTTGGGTACTTATATTTCTTTTTCCGGGGCTTGACCTGTATGGACAGGCTAATGGTGGAGATATGAGCTTTCCCCAGTCTCTGGGCACATTTTGCTATTTTTATTATTTTTGCCTGGGGTTCTATATTTCTAGATATGTTCAGAGGATTTTCAAGGGCAGCAGGGAAGTACTTTTCTTTATAGCAGCGTTTGTGCTGACTACATGGTCGCAAATTTTTTTGGAGGATAGAGGAATTGATTATTTGGTAAAACCTACGTATTTTGGAATATCTGTGATGGCGCTGTTTGGCTTTGATCTGCTGGTAAGGTTCAAGGTGGAAGATATGTATCCCAAGTTAAGTGCTATATTCAGGGATGTGGCCGGGTGTGCAAAGGAAATGATATTTATATTTGTACCGGTTCAGATGGTGCTTACCAGGCATGTGTTCCATGTTTGGCAAGTGCAGGAGAGCAGAAGTGTAGCTATGGCAATTCTTATGACTATTGGATTGTGGATTGTGACATTTGCAGTGAGTTTTGTGGCAGCTCATTGCATGAGGAAAATTTCTAAGATATTTGCAAAGGACTAGTGAGCACTTGATTATAATTCTAAGATAAGCGGGAGAGTAACAGATGAAGAGTGGCAAGCGAAAGAATATTACACAACCTGATATGACCCTCGCAGAGCTCCTTAGGCAACTTAGGATAGATGCGGGGTATAAGCAGAAAGACATAGCTAGGATTTTAGGAATTAAGCCGGTGACATGTTCTGCCTATGAAAGTGGACGTATAGCACCGACCACCGAAAAACTTGTGGCTCTTGCGAAATTATATGAAGTGGATTTATCTCTTTTTACAGAGAAAATTGGAGTGGACGGCGGAAAGGGCGAAGACTCTTTGAAGAAGGGAGCAGCCCCATTTGAAGTTTCTGCAGATACAAAGGGGATGAAACACCTCAAGGAACTTGACGAGTACAGGGATTATATCGCTAAGGCCGATGAGCTGCTCTATTACTTCAAAAACCTGTCATCGAATCAAAGGGATATGGTCTTTGATCTTGTTAAGGCATTGTATTTGGATAAGAGAGCGTGATTGTATGGTATGACTGATCGGACTCTTGGAGATAGTATATGCGTTAGTAAAGCGGTCTGCCTTTAATTTTGACAGACCGCTTTGATCCTTCGGGGATTATTATCTTTTATTCTTTCACAAGCTTTTTTCCCAGTCCTTATTCCATAGGCTTTTCGTAGTAGAAAGAGTTCTTTCTTACAAATCCGATATCCTTATAGTTTACAATCTGCTCTGTACTTCCGATAAAGAGGATTCCACCGGGCTTAAGGTTAGCATAATACTTTCTGAAAATATCGTCCTTAGCTTCCTCGGTGAAGTAGATAAGAACGTTTCTGCAGACGATTAAGTGACAATCCTTTGGATAGGGATCTCTTAAAAGATCGGCCTGCTTGAAGGTAACGCGGGATGTGATCTCGCTTGATACTTTCATCTTGCCGTCCGGAGTTTCTGTAAAGTACTTCTTTTTAAACTCATCCGGAACATTGGCAACTTCCTTTTTATCATAGATAGCAGCCTTTGCCTTGGCAAGAACAACAGCGTCAAGGTCAGTTGCGTAAACATTTATCTGATTAAGCGGGATGTGCTTAGATAGCATCATTACGATTGTGTATGGCTCATCACCGGTTGAGCAGGCTGCGCTCCAGATCTTTAGGTTCTTACCAAATTTTCCAATCAGCTCAGGAACCATTTCTTTATCCATGAGATTCCACTGATCCATATTTCTAAAGAACTCCGAAACATTGATGGTAAGGTAGGTTACAAAAGAATCCAGGGCCTCTCTGTCTTTTTTTATCAGAGCCAGAAAGCCGTCATAGCCTTTTACCGCATATTTGCCGATAAGAGTATCGATTCTTCTTTTCATCTGCTTTTCTTTATAAGCATTGAGGTCTATTTTTGTGAGATCATATACACCTTTTTTAAACCACTCGTAATCGTATTCCATGAATGCATCTTCCTCCTGTTAACAGACTATTCTCATACAACACACAATAAAGAATGTTTGAACATGATAGTATTTTGTGCATATAGGCACACTTCTATTTTATATTAGCTGTAGGTGCATGTAAAATAAAATAAATATAAACCATATGCCGTAAATATAAAGGCTGCTGACGGATAAGTGATGATTATTTGTTGTAACCTTGCGACAATATTGGAATTGTGAAGACTGTGCAGGGTTTGGTATAATGTAATTCGTTAGGGGATTTCATTTTTCTTTTTATTTTCGAAGGGTACTCAGCAAATGGGCATAGCGTTTGCTGATACGCCTGATCAATAATTGAAAGTGAGTGGGGAATATGATTAAGACCAGTGAAGAATTCATGCTATCTGACAGCACATATGTCGATTCTCTTCCGGAACTTCTTGGATGCAACAAAGAAGAGATCCTTTTTCTTGATATTGAAACTACGGGACTTTCTCCCAAAAATTCAGACATTTATTTGATAGGAGTTGCATATTTTCAAAAACATACCTGGCATGTATGCCAGTATTTTGCGGAGAGTGCTGAGCATGAAAACGAGATATTAAAGGATTTTGCTGCACTTGCAAAAAGTTTTAGATATGCTATCCATTATAACGGTGACAGATTCGATGTTCCGTTTCTCCAGGCTAAATTTGAGAAGTATGAAATGGATGATCCTTTTAGGGGACTTCGTTCCTATGATCTGTATAAGGCAGTATCGCCCTACAAGGAACAGCTTGGTCTTCCTGACTGTAAACAAAAGACAGTGGAATTATACCTTGGCATAAACAGAGAGGACAAATATGATGGCGGCAAGTTGATAAAGGTGTACAAGGAATATGTGCTTACAAAAAGCCCTGACCTTTTAAAACTGCTTCTTTTGCATAATCTTGAAGATGTAAAAGGAATGTTTGGATTGCTTCCAATGCTTCAGTATCAAGAGTTCTTCGGGCGCTTTAGGAATTTGCCAAAGGTTTCTATCAGAACCGATGAAGAACTGGTTGATTCTGACTATGATTACGAGCTTCCGCTCAGAGCCAGAAAGGTTCAGGCCAATTACTACGAGGATTATGATGGCAGGAAGAAAACAGAGGTTTACATGAAACTTGAATTGCCTGTTGCATTGCCATCCTCACTGTCCGGAAATCTTGATAACTGCTATTTCAAGATCGTAGGAAACGAAGCTACGCTCAGGGTTCCGCTTTATGAAACCGAGCTTAAATACTACTACTCCAATTACAAGGATTACTATTATCTGCCTCATGAAGATATGGCAATCCATAAATCTATTGCTTCATTTGTGGACAAGGCTTACCGCGAGAAGGCTACACCCGAGAACTGCTATACCAAGAAGGAAGGCCAGTATCTGCTTGAGTGGGACCTGGTTTTTGCGCCATTCTTTAAGACTGACTATGAGGACAAGCGATTTTTCTTCGACCTGAATGAAAATATGAAGAAGAGCCGTTTTGCCATGAGCCTGTATGCCTGCCACGTGATTGCACACGTGCTGGAGCTGTGATGGACAGGGAGAGATTGGAAAGGTTTGTTGATGCGAGTCAGCACACTAGTCTTTTCTACGAAAAAAAGTTATAATTATTATGTTGGGTTGTTACAATTTGCCAAAAGGCTAATAAATGGAATTACGCAGATTGTAACTGGTTTCCATCCCAAATATTCATTTGGGATACAATTTTCTAAATAAAATCGAAAGAAGGGTAGGAAATGGCAAGAGGTACGTTTACGGGCGGAATCCATCCCTATGAAGGCAAGGAATTGTCTAAGGATAAGCCCATCAAAGCAGTGCTACCAAAAGGGGATCTGGTATATCCTTTATCCCAGCACATCGGCGCACCCGCTAAACCAATCGTAGCAGTGGGGGATCATGTACTTACCGGTCAAAAGATTGCAGAAGCAGGCGGATTTGTATCTGCCAACATTTTTGCTACTGTATCCGGGACAGTAAAGGCTATAGAGCCAAGGCGCCTGACAACTGGAGGAATGTGCCAGAGCATCATTGTAGAAAATGATGAGAAGTATGAAGAAGTAGAATTTAAGCCGGCAAAGCCTTATGAGGAAATGACACCAGAGGACAAGATAGCTGCTGTCAGAGAGGCCGGCGTTGTAGGTATGGGAGGAGCAGGCTTTCCTACTGCTGTTAAGTTTGCCCCTAAAGAACCCGACAAAATCGATTATATCATCGCAAACTGCTCGGAATGTGAGCCCTATCTGACGTCAGATTACAGGCGAATGATAGAGGAACCTGAGCTTTTGCTTGAAGGTCTTAAGGTTGCCGTGAGTATTTTCCCAAATGCAAGAGGAATCCTTGCCATTGAGGACAATAAGCCCGACGCCATCGCCATATTCAAAAAACTAACTGAAAATGAGGACAAGATCAGCGTTAAGCCTGTAAAGACCAAATATCCAGAGGGCGCTGAGAGAATGCTGATCTATGCCTGCACCGGAAGAGAGATCAATTCTTCTATGCTGCCGGCTGACGCGGGATGTATCGTTGACAACGTTGATACATTGTGCGCTGTTTGCAGAGCAGTAAAAGAGGGAAGACCTCTGATGGAAAGAATTGTAACCATCACCGGTGATGCCATAGCTGATCCAAGAAACTTCAAGGTTAGAATCGGCACAAATTATCGTGAGCTCATTGATGAAGCAGGCGGCTTTACCTGCGAACCGGCAAAGATTATTTCCGGTGGACCTATGATGGGCTTTGCAATCTTTAACCTTGATGTGCCTACCACTAAGACTGCTTCCGCAATAACCTGTTTTTCCAAGGATGCAGTTTCCGAGATGGAACCATCGGCGTGTATCAACTGCGCAAGGTGCGTGGAAGCCTGCCCTGAGAGGCTTATTCCCAAGAACCTTGCAGATGCGGTAGAGCATAACGATGAAAAGGCATTCCTTGACATGTACGGAATGGAATGTTGTGAGTGTGGATGCTGCAGTTATATCTGCCCTGCAAGACGCCAGCTCACACAGCTTATCAAGGGTATGAGAAAAATACAGCTTGGTAAGAGGAAAAAGTGAGGGGAGGACAAGCTAATATGAGTGAACTTAGAAGAGTGTCATCCAATCCACATGTAAGGTCCAAGACCACCACATCAAATATCATGATGTGGGTTCTGATCGCACTGCTTCCGGCAGCCGGTTTTGGTATTTACAACTTTGGAGTGGATGCACTGATCATACTGATCCTGTCGGTGGCTTCCTGCGTTCTTTCAGAGTTTATCTATGAAAAGGCGCTAAAAAAGCCTGTGACAATAGGAGATCTTTCTGCTGCAGTGACAGGTCTTTTACTTGGAATGAACCTGCCATCTACAGTGCCGTGGTGGATTCCGATCCTTGGCGGTATCTTTGCAATAATCATGGTTAAGCAGCTCTTTGGAGGACTTGGACAGAACTTCATGAATCCTGCCCTTGGCGGAAGATGTTTTCTTGTTCTTTCTTTCCCTGCGCTTATGACCAACTTTGTAACTGATACCTACACAGGAGCCACACCTCTGGCAAACCTAAAAAACGGCATTGAAGTTAATGTCATGGACATGCTCATTGGTTTAACAGGCGGAACAATCGGTGAGACTTCGATGCTCTGTATCGCAATAGGTGCGATGATCCTCTTTGCAGTAGGAGTAATTGATTATGTGATTCCATTCACATACATAATTTCGTTTGTGATCTTTGTAGGATTGTTTGGCGGATACGGGTTTAACTGGACATACATCTCTGCACATCTGGCAGGTGGCGGACTTATGCTGGGTGCATTCTTTATGGCTACCGACTATGTAACATGTCCTATCACACCAAAGGGAAGATTCATCTATGGATTGTCGCTGGGACTTCTTACAGGAATCTTCAGAATCTTTGGAGCGAATGCCGAAGGTGTTTCTTTTGCAATTGTAATCAGCAATCTTCTTGTGCCGCTTATTGAAAAGCTTACAATTCCAAGAGCCTTTGGAATTAAGAAAACAGCAAAGAAGGAGGCGAAAAAAGCATGAACGATACAAAAAGCATGATCAAAAACGCCCTTATTCTTTTTGCTATAACCCTTGTTGCCGGAATCCTCTTGGGACTTGTTTATCAGGTAACAAAAGATCCGATAGCTTATCAGGAAAAACTTGCACAGGACAAGGCTAATCAGTCTGTTTTTGCCAGTGCAGCTACATTTGAGGATGTGGCAGTAGATACCGGGAAGGCAGAGAGCAGCCTTGCAGATTATTCCGGAGTTTTCATAGAGAGTGTAAAAAAAGCTCTGGACGGAGCCGGGAGTGTTCTCGGATATGTAATTCAGGTTAAGTCCAAGGGCTACGGCGATTTCATAGAATACACGGTTGGTATTACAAATGAAGGAAGTATCAACGGTATTTCAATTATTAAAATTGCTGAGACTCCTGGACTTGGAATGAACGCAGAAAAAGTAATTGCCCCTCAGTTTGTGGATAAGGCAGCAACACTCTTTAGCGTAGTAAAGAGCGGACAGCTCTCCGATGCCAATACTCAGATCGAGGCAATCTCAGGTGCAACCATTACATCAAAAGCAGTGACAGACGGCGTAGATGCTGCAGTGAGCTATTTTGAAAACGCATTGAAAGGAGGACAGTGATGAGCACAGAAGCAAAAAAAGGCGCATTGGGCTTTAAAGCAGACTCGCCGGCTGAACGTTTTTTTAACGGCCTCATTGCTGAAAACCCTACTTTAGTACTTATGATCGGTATGTGTCCCACGCTTGCCGTTACTTCATCGGCGATAAACGGCCTTGGAATGGGACTTGCCACAACTTTCGTTCTTGCACTTTCAAATGCGGTTATCGCAGCCTTAAGAAAGACAATCCCAGGCACTGTCAGGATCCCGTCTTTCATCGTAGTAATCGCATCCTTCGTAACACTGGTTGAGCTTCTTATGAAAGCGTATGTTCCGGCGCTTAATCAGGCCCTGGGCGTATATATCCCTCTAATCGTTGTTAACTGTATCATCTTCGGAAGAGCGGAAGCCTATGCCAGCAAGCACGGTATCGTTCCTTCATTCTTCGATGGAATAGGTATGGGAATCGGCTTTACCTGCGCTATTACAGTTATCGGTCTTATCCGTGAGTTTATTGGAGCAGGAACAGCTTTTGACGTTCAGATCCTTGGCGAAGGAACCGTGGTTCCGGGACCGGTAGGAGCTTTCCTTTCAGGCTATCAGCCAATCAGCATCTTTATCCAGCAGGCGGGAGCATTTTTTGTACTGGCATTCCTTATCGCCATCATGAATAAGGTGAAATCAAATCTTGCCAAGAAGGGAAAAGATACTTCGAAATTCGGTCAGGGATGCTGCAGCTCATCAGAAGAAAAAGCTGCCGATAAGATCCTTGAAGATAAAAACTCAGGAAAGGAGGCTTAAATTATATGGAAACTATTATGAATTTAGTGGGACTTATGATCACAGCCTCACTTGTAAATAACGTAGTTCTTTCACAGTTCCTTGGCCTTTGTCCTTTCCTTGGCGTTTCCAAGAAAACCGACACAGCCCTTGGAATGGGCGGAGCATGTATCTTTGTAATTACGCTGGCTTCACTGGTTTGCAGCACAATCTACAAATTTATATTATCTCCGCTTGACCTGTCATATCTTCGAACCATCGTGTTTATCCTTGTAATTGCCATGCTGGTTCAGTTTGTAGAGATGATCCTGAAAAAATACATCGTATCCCTCTACCGGGCTCTTGGTGTATACCTCCCTCTTATCACTACAAACTGTGCGGTTTTGGGTGTTGCCATCAATAATGTAACTGACGGATACACAATACTTGAAAGCACGGTTACAGGCTTTGCCACAGCAGTTGGCTTTACAATCGCAATAGTGATTCTTGCCGGCCTTCGTGAAAAGATGGAATACAACGATATTCCGGCTCCTTTCAAGGGAATGCCGCTGGTTCTTCTTACATCAGGGCTTATGGCAATCGCATTTACAGGTTTTTCGGCACTCAAGTAAGTGATAAAGGGAATGAGCAGACACAGTGTTGTGCCTGTGCAAAACACTATAGTCCCTGTATCGCGGATAACAATTAGGAGATGATTCATATGATAGGTGGAATAATCATTGCAACTTGCGTGGTTGCAGGTGTCGGAATTGTAATTGGCCTGATCCTCGGCATTGCAGACCTTAAGTTGCATGTAGAAGTAGATGAAAAAGAAGCTGCTATATTGGAGGCTCTCCCCGGAAATAACTGCGGAGGCTGTGGATTCCCCGGATGTTCAGGCTGTGCTGCAGCTATAGCAAAGGGCGAAGCGGCAGTTAATCAGTGTCCTGTCGGAGGCGCACCTGTTGCAGCAGCAATCTCAAGCATTATGGGAGTTGAGGCTATAGAATCTTCCAGAATGGTGGCATTTGTACACTGCGGCGGTGATTGCGAAAAAGCAACCCAGCAGTATGAGTACAACGGAGTTTCGGACTGCAGACTTCAGATGCAGGCTCCGGGCGGCGGATCCAAGACCTGTTCCTTTGGATGCCTTGGCGGCGGCAGCTGCGTTTCTGTATGTCAGTTCGACGCCATCCATGTGGTAAACGGTATTGCGGTTGTTGACAAGGAAGAATGTAAGGCCTGCGGTAAGTGTATAGACATCTGCCCCCGTCACCTCATTGACCTTATTCCTTACGAGGCAAAAGAGGCAGTGGCCTGCAAGTCACAGGACCTTGGTAAAGCAGTTAACGGCTACTGTAAGTCAGGCTGCATAGCTTGTCACATCTGTGAAAAGAACTGCCCGGCAGGAGCAATCACAGTAGAGAACAACGTCGCTTCCATAGACCAGTCAAAGTGCACACACTGCGGCACCTGCGTAGAGAAGTGTCCTAAGAAAGCAATCGCTAAAATTGGTTGATTACCTTCTCACTGCAAATAAAATGCTCGCCCCTGAGATGAGAGTGTTATCATATTTCCGTCTACTTTGATCAGACCGTCGTCCTGCATTTTGCCAAGTTCACGGCAGACGCTGGATCTTTCGGAGCAGACATACTGTGCGAGCTGCTCTCTGGTAAAAGAGAGTGTGAAGGCCTTGTTATCACGTTCTTTTGATAATTGGATAAAATAAGTAAGCAGCTTCTTGCGCAGGGACTTCTGCGTAAGGAGCTGTATTTTTCTGTTGAGAATAATGTTATTTCTGGCCAGAATAGTAGTAATGTTCGTGACAAATTTGGTGTAATAAGATTTATTCACCGGATTGAGCAGGAGGCTATTGATGTTCAGAAATAGAATTTTTGAGTTTCTGATAACTCTGTAATGCGAGAGATTATTTGTCATTCCTGTTATACAAAAGGCAGGACCAACAATATCTCCATCCGTATTTCTTCCCACAATCTCTTCATCTCCGGTAACAGAAATGTGCAAAACATCAACTTCACCTGAGAGAATTATCCCGGCATGGGATATGGCACTGTCAGGCGGATACAGTTCAGTACCTTTCTTGCATTCTTTTAAGTAATAGTCGGAGTTTTCCAAAAGAAGCAAAAGCTCATCGTCTGTGAAATTTTGAAACAGACGGGCCTTTTTAAGGAGAAGGAGCTTTTCGTCTTTCCCATTATTTGTTTTATGATCAAAAAGCGAATTATTCAGCATTTTTTATAAAGTGTTGCGTGTGCAACATCATCTTCCTTTTGTTTATGATAATGTATCTGTTGGTTAGCAGTTGCTAACAAATACTACCAGTGATTTTACAATATATTCGCTGTATGTGCAAGGGAGATTGACTAATGGTAAAGATAGCAGTTTACGGAAAAGGTGGCATAGGTAAATCAACAACCACTTCAAATTTGTCGGCGGCTCTTTCTGAGGCAGGCTACAAGGTAATGCAGATTGGATGTGACCCCAAATCGGATTCCACAAAGTGCCTGATGGGTGGGGTGAAGATCCCGACTGTGCTGGACACAATAAGAGATAAAGGCCCGGGTGGTGTTGAACTTGAAGATATAGTTTTTGAAGGCTTTGGAGGAACTCTTTGCGTTGAAGCAGGAGGCCCCACACCGGGAATCGGCTGTGCAGGCAGAGGAATAATCACTGCTTTTGATAAGCTTGAAGAACTTGGAGCTTACGAAAAATATCAGCCGGACATAGTTTTATATGATGTGCTTGGCGACGTGGTCTGCGGCGGTTTCGCGATGCCGATAAGAGAAGGTTATGCGGATCACGTACTGGTTGTTACATCAGGAGAAATGATGGCTCTCTATGCAGCATCAAACATAGTTTCCGCAGTACATAATTTTGGAAAAAGAGGCTACGCAAAGCTTGGAGGTCTTATTGTCAACAGAAGAAATGTTGAGAACGAGCTTGAGCTTGTTGAAAAAGCTGCAAAAGAGATGGGAGAGAGCGTTTTGTGTGTTATCCCAAGAGACGGCGCTGTTCAGCAGGCTGAGGATCTTGGAAAGACAGTAATAGAGGCTCTGCCTGAGTCTACAATGGCAGAATGTTACAGGAATCTGGCCGGGAAAGTTTTGGAGGTAAGTGAGAATGAGCTGCAGCTTGATAGAAAATGTGTATGAAACCAGTCTTCACTATGCTTCGCCTGCTCACGGAGGCTGGGGCGTTTTAAAAATTGCCCAGCTAATTCCCGACAGCTACTTTTTATTTGTAAGCCCGGCGGCATGCGGAAGACACGGAGCTTTAGGGGCAAGAATGGAAGGACGAAAGAACAGGGTATCATACCTGTTTTTAACTGAGCAGTCCATAGTTTCCGGCGATTACGAAAAAATGCTGATTGATGCCCTTGATCAGCTGATGGATTTTTTGAAAAAGAGAAACAGACTGCCCAAGGTCATGGGTATTTTTGTGAGCTGCATCGATGATCTTCTTGGAACAGATCACGAGGCGCTTAAGGCACAGCTTGAGGAGAGATACAGCGGAATACGTTTTATCGACTGCCACATGAATCCCACCTCATCAGATACCGGAGTCCCGCCCCTTGTGAATATCCAGAACAAGATATACTCAGTTCTTGAAAGAACCGACAGGACAGATGACGCAGTTAATATCGTGGGAAATCTGGAGCCGGTCCACAAGGAAAGTGAGCTCACGGAAGTCCTTGAAAAGATGGGAGTTAAAGAGGTAAGACATATCACTGACTATAAGACCTATGAAGACTATCAGGACATGGCTGCAAGCAGGCTGAACATAAGACTTGCGCCTTCGGTAAAATACGCCTGCACAAATATGCAGAGAAAGCTCGGGATCCCGTCTGTCGAGGCACTTATTTCTTTCAGACCGGAGAATATCAGGAAAAATTATGAGGCCATAGCAGAGGGACTTAATGTAAAATGCCCCGACCTTTCAGAGTACGAGCAGGAAGCTTTAAAAGCTCTTTTGGAAACAAAAAAGGAGCTTGGCGATATGCCGCTTATCCTCGACTGGGAATGTACTATCAGCGTTTTTGAATTTGCAAGATGTCTTCTCGAGCATGGCTTTAATGTAAAAAGAATTTATTCCCAGCAGGTCATTCCTTCGGATAAGGAAAACTTTGAGTGGGTGATGGAGAATTATCCGGATGTAGAGATCAGACAGCCGCAGAATCCAAAAGTAACCGTAGAAGAGCATGTTGACTACGAGTGCATAGCTGTAGGCTACAGCGCAGGCTACCTTTCCGGTGCCGAGCATGTGGTAGATATAGGCGGACAGCACGGTCTTTATGGATACAGGGGATTAGTGGAATTTTTGAAAAAAATAAAAGAAACAAAACATGAAAAGGCTGACCTTAAGAAAATTCTTGAGGATGCGGTACTTATCATTTAAAGGAGGCAAAGCATTGGAAGAATTATGGATATCGCTTCCTGCCCTGGCACCGGACTATTCCGGCGTATGCTCAGCCATGTTTGATCTTGGAGGAATGAGCGTAATACATGATGCATCAGGATGTACAGGCAATTACACAGGCTATGATGAGCCGAGATGGTACGGAAGTAATTCAATGGTTTACTGCTCGGGACTTAGAGAGATAGATGCGGTCCTTGGCAGGGACGATAAGCTTATAGCGAATATTTTAAAAACAGCAGAGTATACAAATCCCAGGTGCTTTTCTCTTATAGGAAGTCCGGTTCCTATGGTAATCGGTTCGGATATGAAGGGAATTGCAAAAGAACTTGAAAATTCCACAGGGATACCATCCTTTGGTTTTTCAACAAACGGTCTTGGACTGTACAACAAAGGTGTTTCCGAAGCAGTACTTACGGTGATCAAAAGATTTTTAAAACCATCTGAAGAAAAGCTGGACAGGAGCATAAATGTTATTGGCACCACACCGCTTGATTTTTCCGCTAATTCTAACGCCGAGGATCTTTATAAAGCGCTGAGCGATCATGGCTATAAGGTAATAGGAAAGCTGATGATGGGAGCCAGCATAGAGCAGATAGAAAATCTTACTATGGCGCAGGTCAATCTTGTTGTCACTGAGTCAGGACTTGATGCAGCGATATATCTTTATAAGGAATATGGAATTCCTTATGTTGTGGGAATGCTGACAGGAAACGACAATGAGCTCTTTGAACTGATTGAAAAGACAAGAGCGGATAAAAAATGCAGAGTGCTGGGAATTACAGAACCTGAAAGTACAGGCAGCCAAAAAGAAAGCCCGCAGGATATTTCTGTTAATGATACTTTGGAAAAAGTATTTATTGTGGGTGAGCAGGTTCTTGGAAACAGCATAAGATATGCCATAAACAGGCGCTGCCCACAGATCACTGTTGTAGTGGGGACTATGACAGGACTTAGAAAAGAGATTGCAAAAGAATGCGATTTGGATATTCCGGGGGAGGAATCTTTGGTAAAGCTTATGGAGTCCGGAAATTACAGGGTAATTGTGGGTGATCCGCTTTTGGGAGACGTCTTAACAGATGATCTTAAACTGGTGGAAATGCCGCATGTGGCCCTTTCCAGCAAGCTTTACTGGAACAAAGCGGTTCATTTTATTGGCCGGGAAATGGATGACATCGTAAAAAAAATTATTTCTTTTTACGATTCAGATAAATAATAGAAGCCCAAAAGAGGCTTCGGAAAGAGGAGCGTATGAAAAACAATGTATTTAAGAAACTTGTAGCCGTACTTTGCGCTACAGTGTTTCTTGGAACAGTAGGATGCGGAAATACATCTGCACCCGAAAACACTGCAGCTGAAGAAACAGCAGCATCAGAGGATGTTCAGCAGGCAGAAATCAAAGAGGAGGAGACACCCCTTTCTGACAGCGCTGATAGCGAGACATCAGAAAGCGAGACATCAGCAGAAAGCACAGATGGCAAGATCACTATCGTTGATCAGCTCGGAAAGACCATTGAGCTTGATGGTGTTCCGGAAAGAGTGGCAACAACAATTATGCCATTCCCATACATCTTTTACGCAGTTGTCGGCAACAACGACAATCTTGTAGGATGTAACCCTTCTTCAATCGTTGCGTACAATGACAGCGCTTTAAAGTACATGTATCCTGAGCTTGCAAATGCTGATACAAGTTTCGTTGACACAAGCTTTGTGGTAAATGTGGAGGAACTTATAAAGCTTAAGCCTGACGTTGTATTCCAGTGGAACTACATGGATGACGAGATCAAGAAGATGGAAGATGCAGGAATCAAGGTTATTGCACTTCAGTATGGCTCAATCGAAGACCTTGAAACCTGGATCAATATTATTGCCACTATGATGGGCAAGCCCGAAAGAGCACAGGAGCTCATCACATATTTCCATGACAGCGTAAAAGAGGTTGATGATAAGCTTGCGGGTCTTTCAAAGGATGACTTCTCAAATGTACTTCTTTTGTCTGATGACATGAAGGTTACAGGTACAGGGTTCTCAACCTACTGGCTTGAGCACTCGGGCGCAATCAGCCCTTCATCAGATCTTTCAGGAGAAGCGCTTAACGTAAACATGGAGCAGATATATGAGTGGAATCCTGACATTATTTACATCGGAAACTTCACAAGCCTCCAGCCGTCAGATCTTTTGGAGAACAAGCTTGAGGGAGAGGACTGGTCAGTTGTAAGCGCCGTACAAAAGGGTCAGGTTTACAAGATTCCGATTGGTGGATACAGATGGGATCCGCCGGGAGTTGAGACACCACTTATGATCAAGTGGCTCGCAAAGACACAGCATCCGGATCTCTTTGAGGACATGGATATGAACGAAGAGGTAAAAGAATTCTACAAGGATGTATACAACTTTGACCTTACACAGGAAATGCTTGATGATATTTTAGGAGATACTCAGAACTGATGGATATTAAAAAAATACGTATAAAGCTACTGTTTCTTTTAATGATCCTTCTGATTCTCTTTATCCTTGCTATATGCGTTGGGAGATATGGAATATCACCTGTTGATGTGATAAGAGCGCTTACCTTTGATGACACTATGGATCCCCTGATCAAAAATGTTGTACTTCAGGTAAGACTTCCAAGAATCCTTATGAGTATGATTGTCGGAGCAGGCCTTGCCTGCTCTGGCGCTTCATATCAGTGTATTTTCGGAAACCCTCTGGTAAGTCCTGATATTCTGGGAGTATCTGCCGGAGCAGGTTTTGGCGCTGCTCTTGGGATATTGCTTTCCGGCAGTGCTGTTGTCGTTCAGGGACAGGCACTTTTTTTCGGACTTATTGCTGTAGTTATCGTGTTGTGTATATCAAGGGTAAATAAAAAGACGGAGCTTTTTATGCTGGTATTATCAGGTGTAATTGTGGGGGCCTTTTTTGAGGCTCTTATTTCACTGGTAAAATATGTGGCTGATCCGCAGAATACTCTTCCGGCTATTACCGTGTGGCTCATGGGAAGTCTTGCATCCGTATCCTATCAAAAGGTCATTATCTGCTCGGTTACTATACTCCCGTGTACTGTGGCACTGATGACCCTTAGATGGAAGATGAATCTTATGTCCCTTGATGATGAAGAGGCAATTTCCATGGGAGTTAATGTGGAAAGAGTTCGACTTATCATAATAGTCATATCTACTCTTATGACTGCGGTTTCAGTATCTTTGTGCGGAATAATCGGATGGATTGGTCTTGTTATCCCGCATATCGGAAGATTTATTGTGGGGGATGACCACAGAGGGCTTATTCCTGCCTGTGTGATCATAGGGGCAGGATATCTTTTGGTAATTGATTCGGTTGCAAGAACATTAACAGCAGCAGAATTGCCGCTTTCTATACTTACTGCAATGGTCGGAGCACCGTTCTTTGGTGTGATGCTTAGAAAAACAATGGGAAATGGAGGAAATGGCTGATGAAGCTTGAGGTCAGAAATGGTTCGTTTGGTTATGGCGATAAGCTTATCCTTAAGGATATCAATTTTGAAGTTGGAGAAAAGACAATAATGACAGTCCTTGGTCCCAACGGTGTCGGAAAAACTACGATGCTCAAGTGCATCATGGGATTTCTTAAGTGGACAAAGGGAGACAATTATCTGGACGGAAGAAGAATAGGCTCTTATACGGATAAGGAGTTCTGGAGAAAAACCAGTTATGTCCCCCAGGCAAAGAGAAGTGTCTTTTCCTACAGATGCATCGATATGGTTGTTATGGGACTTAGCTCAAGGCAGAACTTTTTTGACACACCATCAAAAGAGGACTACAAAAAGGCAGAGGCTGTCATGGATATGCTTGGAATAAGCGACCTGTCCGAAAAGCATTGTAATGCGCTATCCGGAGGAGAACTCCAGATGATCATGATCGCAAGAGCAATCATTTCCGAGCCCGAGCTTATTATCCTGGATGAGCCGGAATCAAATCTGGATATGAAAAATCAGCTTCGGGTCATCGACTCAATAGTTAATATTACAAGGAAGATGGGGACAAGCTGCCTTATAAATACGCATTTCCCTGACCACGCGCTTTCAATTTCTGACACAACACTTATGCTTGGCTATAATAATCAGCTGCTTCTTGGAAGAACAGAGGACATTGTGACAGAAGAGAATATTCAGAGATTCTTTAATGTATGCTCGAAGATCGTCTCTTTCAACATAAGCTCAGAGGAGTACAGAACTATTTTCCCATATAAGGTTGCGAAGTGAAATTTGGCATTATTTATATGCTTAGTATGCGTTAAAAGTGGTACCAATACAAATAAACCTGGGTGACATTGAAACTAGTAAGAACTGGATATGATAAGGCCGGAAACATCTGTCGATGCTCCCGGCCTGTTTTTTGTTGTGGTATTTTTGACTGATTAAACTAGTTTGTTTTAATTATTTGCATTTGACCAGATCTTGTACTCTACGTTAGGGTTAACTCCCTTTTTCTCAAAGAGCTCGCTTACTGTAACGAAAGTGTAGCCCTGTTTCTGGAGATTCTCGATGATCTGAGGCAGAGCCTGTACTGTCTGATAGTTGCCCTGGAAGTCGTGAAGAAGGATGATCTGTCCGTCTTTTGCAGCACTAACAGCGTTGTTTACTCTTTGCTGTACAGATGTTGAGTTTTCCCAGTCGTTGATAAGAGTTCCCTGGATAAATGGGTAATCAATATTCTGGTACATTGTGTTGTTAACAGAAATGTAAGGTGGTCTGAAGAACTTTACTTCTGCACCTACAGCATTCTTGATGGCTGAGGATGTCCACTCCATCTCGTTTCTGATGCCCTGTGCGCTCATATTTGTCATATCCTGATGAGTATATGAGTGGCTGGCAAGCTCACATCCCATTTTAATCTGTCTCTGCATAGTTGAGAGTGTGTCCATGCTGATGTTCTGTCCGATGAGGAAGAATGTAGCTTTTACATTGTACTTCTCAAGGATATCAAGGACATCATTTGTTGTGCTTGATGGACCGTCGTCAAAAGTAAGAGCGATGAGCTTCTGATTTGCTGCGGAAGTCTGAGTATTTCCTGTATTGTTACCTGTGTTTGCAGCAGAGTTGTTTCCACCTGTTCCTGCGCCGCCGATCTTGAGGTAATCAATGTATGCATCCCACTGTCCGTCGTCAGCTGTGACAATAAGCTCGATGGTCTGATTGCCTGTACCATGGCTTACATTCTTGATGGTGTATTCAGCAGGATAAGATCCGCCGTAGTAGAATGTACCCTTTGTTTCGCCGCCGATCTTAAGATCAACCCTTGCCATGTTGTCGTTGTTCGAGCATCCGCGGAGAGTGAAGTCATGAGTTCCGTTTGCGAAATACTGTGTATAAGAAACCTTGTCATTGTTGCCGTAAAGAGCAACACCGCCAAATGGACTGTTGATGTTTCCGGTGTACTGTCCGCCCTTTGTCATCTCTTCGCACTGCATTGTGTCAGAGCTTGCTGTCGGCTGGCTTCCTGTATTTCCGGAGTTGCCACCCTGGCTTCCTGTGTTTCCGGTGTTTCCACCCTGACTTCCTGTATTGCCTGTGTTGCTTGCATTTCCACCCTGGTTGCCGCCTGCATTCTGTGCACTTTCGCCTGCAGCTCCGCCAATCTTGAGGTAATCGATGTTTGCATCCCACTGTCCGTCATCAGCTGTGACAATAAGCTCGATGGTCTGATTGCCTGTACCATGGCTTACATTCTTGATGGTGTATTCAGCAGGGTAAGATCCGCCGTAGTAGAATGTACCCTTTGTTTCGCCGCCGATCTTAAGATCAACCCTTGCCATGTTGTCGTTGTTTGAGCATCCACGGAGAGTGAAATCATGAGTTCCGTTTGCAAAATACTGTGTATAGGAAACTTTGTCATTGTTAGCATAAAGAGCAACGCCGCCAAATGGATTGTTGATGTTTCCGGTGTACTGGCCACCCTTTGTCATCTCTTCACACTGAACGATAGTGTCGTTTCCGGATGCCTGGCTTCCTGTATTGCCGCCCTGGTTTCCACCCTGGTTGCCACCTTGATTTCCACCCTGGTTCTGGTTATTGGAAGATCCGCCGATAGTCATAACGTTCTTATATACATTTGCAGAACCGCTGCTCTGGTATCCTTCAACATTAAGAGCTGCCTCATAGATCTTACCAACTCTCATGCCCATTCTTTCCCAGGCCTTAAAGTGCTCGCTTACGCTGATAACACCGCTGGTTCTCTTTGATGTTCGAACGCTGAAATACTGCTGGAATGTTGTATTGCCCTGAATTGAAGGCTGATTGTAACGAGTTGTCTCGTAAACGTCATAAGTTCCGCCATCTACCTGTATCTGACCCTTTGGAGTCCCTCCCGGTGGACGCCATGAGCCCCAACTGTCTACGATATAATACTCTACTAAAGGATCTGTGGTCCATCCATAAACACACAGATATGAATTTCCGTTTGGACGATAGTCAGCACCGTAGTCAAAAGAAATGTTGCCGATCTGCTGATAGGTCTGATTACTTCCAAACTTCTTACCTTTTCTGAAAAGACAGTTATTGATGTTACTCCACTGACAACTAAAAGTTCCCCCCTCGTTTAGTGTCATGCTTGTGTTTCCGCTGTCTTTCCACAGTTCGTAGTCATAACCGTCCTGAGTGCCGGTCTTGTTCTCATAAAGAGTAGTAGCCGCCTGAACCTTCACAGAAGGAGTAAGAAGCGAAACACTCATGAGGACAGCCATGACAACTGCTTTAAGTCCGCCTTTTTTCACCAAATTACCTCCTCTCTTTATTTATGCCACAACAAAAGGTGAAAGATAGAGTGTTGCTCTATTGATAAAAGAGCAACGTTCCTTTGATACTTTTAATATAGCCGAAAAAGTTGTACGAATTAATGTAAAAGTTTTACTTTTTTAAGCACAATTTTTACTTTTTTTACATTTTATTAACGTTTTGTTTAGAATTGTTGTGCAAAAATCACTTTGATTACTGAAAATAAAAGTAAAAAGTTCAGCAATCTGCATATGAATTATTGAAATTAATAAGCGGGTGTTTGTGCTATACTATGGACGGGGTTGGCGAAGTATGGATTTGTGTTTTGAGCAGGATATATAAATATATGATTATCAGTGAAGAATTGTTTTTTGTTTGGCAATAATTTAGAAATGAAGGTTTAGTTTTAATGAAATTGTTTAAGAAAAATGATTTGATACTTATTGGAGCTTTGCTTATAGGATTTCTTCTTATGATTTGTTTCCTTTATTTTGGAAAAAAAGGCGGAGCTTATGCGGTGGTCAGTGTTGACGGGCAGGAAGTTATTTCTTTTTCCCTTGAAGAGGATATCGAATACGAAATAAAAGGCTATGAAGGCGGGACTAATACTCTGATAATTAAGGATGGAAAGGCTTATCTTACAGATTCCACCTGCCCGGACCATCTTTGCGAACATATGGGAGTAATTGATAAAGTGGGGCAGTCCATAATCTGCCTCCCCAACCGGGTAGTTGTGGAAATCAGCGGAAGCAGCGGGGACGCGGAATTCGATTCGATTTCGTCCTAAGGATAGGATTTGCGAAAATGTCATAAGTGACATTTTCAAAATACTTGTACTAAGGAACTGTAGCGAAATAATTTGAACATTTTGCTAAAGCTCATAAAGAGGATATTTATGACAATCAGAAAAATTTCTCAATACGGAATGATGGTAGCGCTCGCGCTGATAATGAGTTACATAGAAGCTCAGATACCTGCTTTTTTTGCTGTGCCCGGAATGAAGCTGGGCCTCACTAATATTGTGGTTGTGGTTTCGTTGTACCTGCTTGGAAGCAAAAGCGCGATGTTTATCAATATAGTACGTATTATTCTTGTTTCGCTTCTTTTTGGAAATACCATGAGTCTTGCCTTTTCGTTTGCGGGAGGTATGCTAAGCACTTTGATCATGATCATCCTGAAAAAAAGCGGTAAATTCAGCACCGTTGGTGTCAGTGCAGCCGGCGGTATCACACATAACATCGGACAGATTCTTGTGGCAATCTTTCTTCTTAATACCAGTGCAATTACATGGTACCTTCCAATTCTCTGGATATCAGGCATCGTCTCCGGAATTGTAATAGGAATCATCGCTGGAATTGTCACAAGCAGATTGGCGGAAGCTTCCTGATTTTGTTTCAATAACAATTCTTTCTTATGATCCATTTGACGCCGGAGATATGTATTATGAGACTAATACAATTTTATCAACGCATCCGCAAATACTATACAATGATGGAATTTCTCATATATATTTATACAGTAACGGGAATATAAATAAGTCATTATCACCTTCGCATGGAAAACGACTTATGGAAGTGCTAAAATACATAGTATCAGGGGAGAAACCTGATGTACTAAATCCTGAAATTAGTAGCCTCGAAACTATCGTGTCAAAAATTAAGAAAAGACCGGAGGTAACCAAGAAATATATGCAGCAATGGGATAGAGAAAGAATTCTTGTGCAGGAGGCAATGGCTGAAGGAAAAGAGCAAGGAAAAGAATTGGCGATTATAGCTAAAATTTGTAAAAAGCTTCTCAAAGGGAAAAGCATTGAAACAATTGCTTCGGAGATTGAAGAGCAAGAATCTTTTGTCAAGGAAATCTGCACTATAGCTGAAAGATTTCTTCCTGATTGTGACGAAGACGCAATTTACGATGAATGGAAGAAAAAAAACTGAAACATTACGAAGCCGGGGGCTATCGCTTAGAATGATTAAATCACTAGGCGATGCCCCCCTTTCTTTTAGACATCAATCTTTTACCGAGACTATTTTTCAGTTTCAAATTCACAACATTTAATATATTTTTAATAGAATATTGCATCAACGTATTGGATAATTATACTTATGATAGCGAAAATGATTTTTTCATAGTTCATTTCGCACATAACTAAGCAGTCTGAAAAACCGGGGGTTTCTTAATGACAAAAAAGATAGTTGCACTGGTTCTGTCAATTTCCATTACTATAATTTCATCTGCTTGTGGCGCGCCGGATTTAGGCAAGCTTGACAATCCAAAAGAAAACGCGAAAGGCTCCAGGCTGGGCAGCACTATAGGCTGGATCGACTCTGATATCATCGGAGCCATTGATGAAAACGATAACATAAGGCTGGAGGACGACTATGCTGCTGCAGTGAATAAAGAGTGGAAGCTCAGTATGGGAGATACCTTCCATCAGGTATTTCAGGGAACTGCAGACAGAGTTCTTGAGAAGAAAAAGCAGGCTGTTATCAACTCAGATATCGAAGGCGTTGAGGCTAAGGTTCTCAGGGACTATTACAATCTTGCATCCGACTGGGACTACAAAAACAAGCTGGGCATCGAACCGCTAAAGCCCTATCTTAATGACATTGAGTCCATAAAAAGCTATGAAGACCTTATGGCTTTTACCAAGGATCTTGAGCGTAACCCTCTGGCTTTCGGCCCGATATCTGTAGATATTTTAAGTGCCTACCACTCTGAAAAGTTCCCGGACTGCTTTATCACAATAATCGGAGCACCGGAGCTGTCCTTAAGCGATTATGGTGGAAGTTCCCTGTATGATTCACTTGGAGATACAGCCGGATTTGCAGCTTATGAAGCCCTTGAGGACAGAGCGATATATCTTCTGGGACGAGCAGGATACACGGAAAAAGACGCAAAAAAAATCCTTCAGAACAGCCTCTCCTGGGAAAAGAAAGTTGCCAGAGCCGATGACACCGGCGGCATATCAAAGGTAGACTCTGCACTTACCACAAAAAAAGAAGCAATGCAAAAAGCAGGAGACTTTCCTTTGGAGGAAATCATAGATTCCTGGGGCTTTAGTAGTGCAAGAGCAGTACTTATTCCATCAGGCTATGCCAAAAAACTTTCATCCCTATGGAGCAAAAGAAATCTCGAAAAAATAAAGGACTATCTTCTTTTAAGATATGCTTTTCATTCTGCAAAGTTTTTGGACAGGGAAGCTTATGACACATATGCAGAGCTTGGAGCCTCCAGGAGCCAGAAAGAAATTGATTTTGGCAAGAGCCCGCAGCAGATGGAGGATGAACTGATCTTTGGCCTTTATATCGGACAGACCGGAATAAGCGGAGCAATGGACTATGTATACTTAAAGAACTACTTTGATGACTCTGTTACAGGAGAACTGGTTAGCATGACCCGGGATGTAATAGATGCTTACAAGGTAATCTTCAGCGAGGAAGAATGGCTGTCGGATGAGGGTAAAAAAGCCTGTCTTGAAAAGCTCGATGCCATCAGCATCAACGTTGCATGGCCATCTTTTGAAGCTCTTGACTATAACAACATGCAATTTACGGCAAAAGAGGATGGCGGAAATTTCCTTGATGCATATTTTGAAGCAAACAGATTTGAGATAGCACACAAGGCATATATTTCGCAGATGCAGTACAGCGCTGATTACTGGGAGCCTCTTGGCCAGGATAACTCCACAACCGTTACCAATGCCTATTACAATCCAAACACCAACGGAATATACATTTTGGCCGGAATATGTGAATATCCGGCATATTCACCTGAACTGACTTATGAGGAAAAACTTGGCGGACTTTTTGCCATAGTCGGTCATGAGATCACTCATGGATTTGACGAGAACGGTTCTTTATACGACAAGGAGGGAATGGAAAAGAGCTGGCTTCCTGAAGAAGATAAGACTGCATTTGCTGACAGATGTGACAAAGTGGCATCCTACTATGATACATTTACTCCTTTTGCCGGAGCGGGGCTCTATGATGGAAAGCTTGTGAGTGCCGAAGCTACAGCAGATATGGGCGGCATAAAAGCAATGCTTACTCTTGCAAAGCAAAAGCCTGATTTTGATTACGATCTTTTCTTCAGATCATATGCAAGGAACTACAGAGTAAATATTCCGTATGATGTTGAGAAATATTTTTTAAGTGATGTACATCCGCTTGGTTTCTATAGAGTCAATATAGGACTCCAGCAGTTCGATGAGTTCATTGAAACTTATGGAATAAAAGAGGGAGACGGAATGTACCTGGATCCTGAAAATAGAGTGAGCGTCTGGTAAGGGAGGGATAGCAGCAATGAGCGAATCTGTTATTAAACTTGAAGATGTCAGGAAAGCATACGGAAAACACGAAGTACTAAAGGGTGTAAACATGAACGTCCAAAAGGGCGATATATATGGCCTGATCGGTAGAAACGGCGCCGGCAAGACCACAATTTTCAAAATGATTCTGGGGCTCTCCGAAGTAAATTCCGGAAATGTCTCAATAGAAGGCTCCACCGACAAAAAGGAACTTTTAAAGAACAGATCCAAGATCGGATTCCTTGTAGGAACCAGGTTTTACAACTATTTAAATGCAGAAAAAAACCTGCTTTATTTCGCTACTGTTAAGGGTATCCCCAGAAGAGAGAGAAAAGCAGAGATAAAGAGGGTTCTTGAGATAGTGGGACTAAAGGGGGTAAAAAAGCCGGTTAAGTCCTTCTCGCTTGGAATGCAGCAGAGACTGGGAATAGCAAATGCCATATTGGGGAATCCGGATATCCTTATCCTGGACGAGCCCACGAACGGCCTGGATCCACAGGGAATTGCCGACATACGTAATCTGATAAAGAAGCTCCGCGATGAGAACAACATGACAGTAATTGTTTCTTCCCACATTTTGGGCGAGCTTGAACACACGGCGGATCGTTTTGGAATCGTGAATGAAGGAATAGTGGTAAAAGAGATAACGCAGATGGATCTTCAGGAGAATCAGCCGGCAGTTGAGATTGCGGTCGATGACCTTGTCAGGGCAAAAGAGGTGCTGGAAAATGCAGGCATTAAGATAATTCGTGAAGTTAATGAGAAGTCTTCTCTTGAAGATTTCTATTTCCGTCTTGTGGGAGGATCAGCTGAATGAGAAATCTTATTAAGGCAGATCTAAAAAGAATACTTTCAAAGAAAGGCCTTTATGCTTCGCTTATTTTAATGATCCTGATAACTATCTTCCCGGGATCTAAAAGATCGGCTTCTGAACAGATTGAGTCTTATAAGACTTTATTTAATACCATTGGCCTTACAATTATGTGCATCCCGATTTTTCTGTCAGTATATGGAGATGAGCTCAGAAGCGGAACAATGATCACAACAATCGGAATGGGGCTTCATCGCCACAAGCTGGTTAAGGCAAAACTGTGGGTATGCACAATACTTCTCCTTGGGTCATACAGTGTATTATATGGAACAGCTCTTTTTAAATTTTATTTAGATGATCTTGTGATCACAGAGAAGCAAAGTTTATTTTTGTTTATATATTGCCTTTACTGCGTTATACGCGGCGTTGGTATATTTGCACTCTCATCCCTTGTGCTTTTTGTCAGCATGAGCGCAGCAGGAGGAATGCTTATGCTGGTTCTGGCAGGAATGGCATCATCTCCAATCTTAAAGGGATTTCAAGACAAACTTAAGCTTCCTTTTTATGACATCAGCTATATGGGCCTTCTCGACGCTTCATTTGCAAGTTTTCAGGCAGGAGGTTTTGGCGGAACTTTGATCGTGGCACTTATTTATCTGGCAATAGTGATCTACATTAACGTGAAATTATTCGACAGAAAGGAGCTGAATCTATGAGGCGGGTTATCATAGCGGATATAAGACGAATAGTCTTTAGAATTTGGCCCTGGATATTTCTTGCTGTCGCTTTCGCAGTAATTGCAGGCTCCTTTGCATACAGTATAAACGATGCTGTCGACAGAGAGTTCTTTTACCTTACAGAAGTTTCAGGACAGACGTTAGCCACATTGGTCATAGGTTTTGTGCTTATCTTAGGGATATTCGGCGATGAGTTTAAATCCATGGCTATGATAGGTATTATCGGAAGGGGGCTTAACAGGGACAAGTTTGTCCTGGCAAAGTTCTTTGATGAGATCATTCTGGGAATCATGTTCCTTACGATTACGGCAGTCTTTGCTGTAGTGATAGCACTTGGTTTTAACATAAAACTCTCTTCAACGGAAGTTTCATTTATGATGCTGTCATTTATAATGGAATTTCTGGAGCTTATAGCCTACCTGACCATTTCAGCAATGTTTTTCTTTCTCTCGGAAAATGTGGCTATGGGCGTGTTTGCTTTCCTCTCTTTTGAGTTTATCATTCCGGTGGCACTTTACTTTGCATCTATGCTCGCCGTGGTTCAAAGGTATCATCTTGACAGCTACTATGTCAGCGGCCTTTTGGGCAGAGCTTTCTCAGACTTTATCATGGGAGATATATTGGAAGGTGTTATCGTTATTTTGATTACAATTATTGCCTATATTGGGCTTCCTTTGTTTGTCACAATGTTCTACTTTAGGAAAAAAGAGATGGAGTTCTAGGGAAATATCTGTATAAAAATAAATAGCGTATAAAAATTCTTAAAAAAGGATAATAATTAAACGTAAAATAGTGCAATTCACAGAAAAAGTAATATATAATAAATCCATCGAAAGTATAGAGAATATGTCATACTTCGATGGATTTTTCTTTTTGCGGATCCACCAAAATCATAATTTAAATTATTTTTGTAAAAGTGTGACAGTTTTGTGATAGAAGTGGTGATAAGATAAGCTCAACAAAAAACAAAAACGAACCGAAATACAAGAAGTAAACAAGTAGAAAGAAAACAAAAGTAAGTAACAGATAAGTTTACAAAAAGAAGCAAAAAGAAAACAACAAACAAAAAACAAAAGTATAGTATAGGAGGAAAAATACTATGACAGAAATGTTAAACGCACTTGATGCAAAATTATTCATCGCAAAGACACGTACAAAAGAGTTCTTCGAGGATCTGAGAGACGGAGAGTATGGCGTATCAGCAGTTATCGCTACAGTTATCCTTGTAGCCATTGCTCTTGTACTTGCCATTGCATTTTGGAAACAGATCGCAGCCACATACAATAAGATCGTAACTCAGATCAACCAGAATACAACCATTGATACTAAAGAAATCAAGGGACCTAGCACAAATCCTTAATGAATATGGCAGACGACAGATATGAGGAAAACTTAATATCTGACCGGCAGATCATATTAAATGGGCAATATAAAATAAACAAAATACTAGGACGGGGCAGCCAGGGCATGGTGTATGAAGCATCAGACATGGTGCTGGGAAACACAGTAGCCGTTAAGGAGCTGACCCGTCTTAGTGATAGGAATTACTTTAAAGAAGAGGCCAGAATACTGACCAGATTCAGCAGTGCTCCCGATATTGTCCATGTTTACGATTACTTTGAGGATAATGGCTCTTTTTACTACGTTATGGAACTACTGGAGGGTGCAACACTTAAAGACCATATACTCAGTGCGAAGGCTAAGAATATGTTTTTTTCCCTGGAAGCTGCAAAAAAGGTGGTTGTTCTTATCCTGAATGCTCTGTCAAAAGTGCACAAAGCGGGAATCATCCATGGAGATGTTAAGCCAAGTAACATTGAAGTGTATAAAAACGGTACAATAAAGCTCTTCGACTTCGGATCTGCAAATTGCATAGGCGACAGTAGAGGAATGTTAAATACCGTTACACCAGTATATGCAGCACCTGAACAGTATGATGTACAGGCGGTTTCTCCGTCTGTGGACATCTATGCTACAGGTGCTATTTTTTATGAGCTGTTATCCTGCAATAAGATCCCGCCGGCCTATGAAAGAACAGGGACTAGTCTCCCTCTTGTCAGCAGCTTTAATGCGAAAGTTCCCGCTGACATAGCGCATATCATCGATAAAGCCCTTTCTCTTGACGTAAATAAGCGCTTTAAGAATGCAGAGGATTTTCTTGACGCTTTAGGTGCAGATATTTCCGGTTTAGCTGTTTCTGAAAGTGTCATTGAAAATCTAAGGAAAGAGGCTGTTACAGGTGATGATCGCTTGCAGCTAAGCATCGGAACTCTTTTGGATGGAAGATATGAGATAAGAAAACTTGAGTTTAAAACAAAAGAAGCTCTTATCTACAGGGCATTTGACCATATTCTTTTAAGACATCTTTATCTGGAAGAATATTTTCCTGAAGGCTTTACTCAGAGAGAAGAGGGATCGGATTATCTGAAAACTATCGATATAGAGCATATCTATGCTCTGAGAAGCAGTGAAAAGAACAAGTATTACGGCGCATTTTTGGAGAATAAAACTGTCTATACAGTATTGGAGTTTTGTGTATGATAACTGAAAGCAAATTAAGTATTGCCATTGTTACTGCAGATGAAAGCTATGTAAGAACCTTTTCCGAGGCTTTGAGAAAGGACAAAGATATTGTAATATCATCTTTTTCTTCTTCCAAAAAGCTTATGGATTCAAATATGTTCTTTCAGATTATTTTTGCTGATGAAGCTGTCTTTGAGGAGGACCTTGTAAGCAGATGCATATCGCTGATCATGCTTTCTGAGGATGTGGAAAATGCTAAGGAAACTGAAGGCGTAAAATGCATCGACAAGTATAAGAGAGTAGATTCTCTCTATAGATTTGCTCTGTCTGATTATGCAGAAAAAAAGCAAAAGTCCCTGGACTCCAAGAGAGCATATGTAAAGGCGGTATATTCGCCTGCCGGCGGTTGCGGGGTTTCAACTATTGCACTGACTCTAGCTTTCAGAGCTGCAAGGCTTGGGCTTAAGACTCTTTATCTGAATCTTGAGGATGTTCCGACGCAAGGCTTTCTTGTTCAGGATGAAGCAGGTATCAAGGGAATTTCGGCTTTGGCTGCTGCTTTGGATGAAAAAATCGATATGAATGCCAAGATAGGGTCACTTCTTCAGAAAAAAGAAGAAGATCTCTACTGTTTTGGCAGCTGGGAAAATTTAAGCGATGTAAGAGCCATGAATGCAGAAGATATCGAAAAAATGATTACGGTCCTTTCAGATAACGGGAATTTTGATTTTATTGTAATTGATATGGAAAATTCTCTTACGGACAAGACAGTAAAAATTTTTGATCTTGTGGATGAAATTCTTATGGTTTCAACTGATGCAGATACAGCTCTTTATAAATTGAATGCACTTTTGTCTAATCAGTTTATCGCCAATAGTTTCTTAAGGAAGATAAAAGTAGTAGTAAACAAATATCAAAATGGCAGGGAAATTGAACTTCCTATTTCGGAATTCGGAACCATTCCGGAGTTGACACAGATGAGCACAGGGCAGATTGTTTCATACCTTTCAGTATCCCAGGACTTTTCATATCTGGCCTCAATGCTGAAGTGATCGATCAGATAAAAATGTCTGATAAACAGGAAGAGAGAAGCTATGAGTAATCTTTTTAATGATGAAGTACAAAAAATCAGAGAACTGGTAGTAGAAGATCCCAATTATTCCAAACTTGGTGAGGAAGAGCTCAAGGACAGGATTGAGATAATGGCAAAAAAAAGGCAGGAGATAGCCTCTGGTGAGGAAGAGGCCTCATCCTACTATGGTGCCCTGGACTTTAAGAGCAGAAAAATCCTTGTAAATACCGTTTACGATTCCATAAGAGGTCTTGGAATCCTAGGTAAGATCATAGCAGATAAGTCTATCACTGAGGTTATGATCAACGGCTATGACAATATTTTCGTTGAGAGAAACGGAAAAGTTGTCAGGATAGAGGAGTCCTTCGAAAATCAGGAACAGTTCAGAAATATCATCTCGAGGCTGGTTCAGGCCATGGGCCGAAGCGTAAATGAATCCAATCCTATTGTTGATACGAGACTTGAGGACGGATCCCGTGTAAACGTTGTTCTAAATCCAATAGCTCTGGATGGCCCCATCGTTACCATAAGACGATTCCCTGAAGAGGGTATGACCATACAAAAGCTTATCAATTACGGGTCAATTACCGAAGAGGCTGCTGAGTTTCTTAGAAAGCTGGTGTATGCCAAGTATAACATTTTTATCAGCGGCGGTACCGGAAGTGGTAAGACGACTTTCCTTAATGCCCTGTCAAATTATATTCCATCTGATGAACGTGTTATCACAATCGAGGATAGTGCGGAGCTTCAGATCAGACATATTCCGAACCTGGTAAGGCTTGAAACCAGAAATGCCAACTCTGTAGGTGTAGGTGAGATTTCAATGAGGGATCTTATCAAAGCTTCTCTTCGAATGAGACCTGAGAGAATTGTAGTAGGTGAGGTTCGAGGCGGTGAGGCTCTGGATATGCTTCAGGCCATGAACACCGGTCATGACGGATCTCTTTCAACAGGACATGCAAATTCAGCATATGATATGCTATCCCGTCTTGAGACCATGGTGCTCACTGGAGCTGCCCAGCTTCCACTGGCAGCCATAAAAGCTCAGATAGCATCAGCTGTCGATATAATCATCCACTTATCAAGAATGAGAGACGGTTCCAGAAAAACCGTACAGATCACAGAGGTGGTGGGAATGAAGGACGGAGAAATAGAACTTAATCCTTTATTTGAATTTAGAGAGGACATGAAGAAGACCAAGATCGACAAGGTCGTGGGTAGGCTTGAGAGAACTGAAAATGAAATGGCTCATCCTGATAAGTTTATAGCAAAGGGTGTGTACGAGTATCTGTAATTTGTGATTTTGGGAGAAACATATGCCTATTTATTACGTTAGTAACATGACAAAAATTCATAAGCTGGCCGTTTTTATCATTTCTGCACTGGTGCTTGGATTTTTGGTGTTTATGTTTTATCACCTTATCTTTGTCAGTATTCCTGTGGGGATACTTTTGGGAGTGCCGGCAGAAAAGCTTTATGAAAGGCGGCTTATAAAACAGAGGCAAAAGAAGTTCAGAATACAGTTCAAGGACTTTCTTGAGTCCATGGCGGTGGCTGTAAGAGCCGGTAACGTAGACTATCAGGCCATAAAATATGCCAGAACCGATCTTTCACTTATATATAATGAGACCTCAGACATAATCATGGAGATTGACAATATCATCAATAAATACGAGAAGGGTGGTATCAAGATCTCGGAGCTGTTCAGGGACATCGCTGACAGAAGCGGCGTTGAGGATGCAGCAGATTTTGCATCAGTCTATGAAGTTATCGAGGGAAAGAGTGACAGATTCGAAGAGATTCTTACTCACACAAGAGACGTAATAGCTGAAAAGTGTGAGATAGAGCAGGAAATTGAAACCGTAATTACTGAAGCCAAATCCGAGGCCTACGTAATGTTGGTAATGCCATTTATTATCCTTGCCATCATAACTGTGGCAGGTGGAGGGCTTATGGATTCTCTTTTTACAACTTTCAATGGAAGAGTCGCTGCCACCATTTCTATGATACTTATTTCCATTGCTGCGACGGTAACAGTGCTTACCGGTAACGTAGAGGTTTAAATTTTTTAATAGCTGTAACAAAAACAGTGGATCTGTGAGGTGACTATGATCATACTTATTCCGGCGATACTTGCCACCATTTCGGGAATAATATTTGTGTTCCTTCTTCTGTCTGCAGGGGATGAGATTGAGAGTACATTAAGAGACTCTCTGATAGAGGACTACGACAGAAGAATACAGCAAAATGAGGTGAAGATTGTTCTGGCTGAAGAATTTTTGAAAAAGAGCCATCAGGAGAAAAACCACATTGAGAACCTCAAGATAAAAAATATGAGGTCCCAGGTGAAGGAAGACCGAAAGGCCCTTAGCGCTCTCGAAAACGGAAAGGTAGACATCACCTATACGAATTCCATAGTAGGTTACAGGATCATGCAGCTTCTTAATTGGAATGCATCCTATCCGGTGGTATTAAATCTTATAAGAAGGTGTACCAGATTTATGAACAGGGGAGAGGCTGTAAATTATGCATACCTGACTTTGTCAAAGCTTCTGGGGAATGCTGTTTTTGGCTTTTTCTTAAGCTTTTCCGCTGCCACTTTAGGATATGGTCTTGGACTGGGAGTAAGGGCCGTGCTTATTGGATTTATCCTCTTTGTACTGGTACTTGTTTTCGGATATCTACCGCTTGATTCAGTACGAACCACTCTGGACAAAAGAGCTGCTGAAATAGAAAAAGAATTTCCGCAGGTAATGTCTAAATTAACTCTTCTTACAGAGGCAGGAATGGAAGTAAACAGTGCCTGGGAACTTACCAGCAAGGATGGAAAGGGAACCTTATATGAAGAGATGGCACTGGTTACTTTGGGACTTGCCAATAATGAAAAGCCTATGGAAGCCTATTCATCCTTTATTCAAAGATGCAGCTATGCCTATACATCAAAGCTTGCAACCCTGATCATGCAGAATCTCTATAAAGGAAATTCTGAGATTGCAAAGCAGTTCATGCAGCTCAACTTTGAATGCTGGAACGAGTACAGAAATAACGCCCAGAGAATGGGAACAGCCCTTCAGGGCAAGCTTTTTATTCCTACAATGATGTCTTTTGCAGCCCTGCTTATTATGCTGCTTATGCCAATCATGACAGGACTTACTGCATCCTTCTGAGGTAGTGCCTATGATCAGATTATTTTTAAAAAAGGAAGACGGCGCCTTTCAGATACTTCAGGCGGCCATAATATATCCAATCTGTCTGTTTATCGTAGCTTCTTTTACCATAATTTCAGTGTATATAGCCCAGAAGGCAAATCTTCAGTCTGCTGTGGATATGGCGCTGATTTACTATAAGAATGACTATTCGGATACCTATGTAAAAGCGAAGGATAGCAGCAATATAAGCCTAAATAACAATCAGGCCTATTACTCCAAAGGCAAGATTACCAGTCCCTATAGATTTTTTAGCTTGGAGTTCAATAAAAAAGGGGCAGAGGCTTATCTAAAAAAAGCTTATGATCACGTTTTTATCACCGGTTCAGACAAGATAGATGTAAAAGTGGAAACGGAAAATTATGTATGGAATAAAGATGCCTATATTGTAGCAACCATGCAGATTGCGCCACAGATAAACTTAAGGATGATGGGACTTCAGGTTGGTCCAATCACGGAAATAAAGGCCAGCGGTATGGTAAGGCTCATTGACGGAGATTTGTTTGTGGCAAATTTGGATTTTATCGCAGATCTGGTATCCAATACAAGTTTTGGCAGTAAAATAAGTCAAATTTCAACAAAGATTAAGGAAGCCTATGGTAAGTATTTTTAATAAAAAACTATATAAGGGACAAAAGGGTTCTGTTTCGATAATGCTGGTTATAATAATGGTGCCGCTGCTTCTTTTATCCAGCTTTCTTGTGGATGTGATCAGGGTAAAGAGCTATAGTCAGGATGCTCTTATGGCGGCAGATAATTATGCGGAGGGATATCTTGCGGAGTACAATAACCTCCTAAAGCAGCTCTACGGTCTTTACGCCGTTTCAAATTCCACCGCCGGGAAAGCGGAGATTCAAACCTATCGTAATGTTGTTCAAAACAAGACTTTCTCAGCAGAAGGCGGAAGCTTTACCCCTTACACAGGCCTGAATATAGACTTTGATGTCAAAATGGTTTCTGATTCAACCTTAAGTCACAGGGAGGTCATGAGGACTCAGCTTTCTGACTTTATGAGATTTCGTATTGCTCAGATGCTTCTTATGGATGGAGAGGAAGTTATAGGCAATCAGTCTGATTCTAAGGAGACGACTAATATTGCCGACAAGGCAGAGATTCTGGATGCCAAGATGGAATTTGACGAAAAAAATGCCGACTGCCTAAAAGATATTTTAACTCTCTATGATAAACTGGAAAAATTCCATGATCTGCAGGACCTGGACAATGACATGAAGAAGGCGCTGATTGATGGTGCCGATGAATTTGCACAGGTTGCTAAGACCCAGATTGAAGCGGAGAAAGCCAAGGAGGCTGAGGAATACCAAAAGTGGCAGAAGGAGAATGAGGGCAAGGCGGATAAAGACAAATCAGAATTCTCAGGGCTTAGTAAAGATGATAAGGCAAAGCTTCGAAAAGACAACGATGTAGAGACGAAGTTTGATGAAGCTATCGGAGGTATTCAGGATACTCAGAAGAAGTACAACGAAAAGATGGATGAGCTTTCAACTATTCTGAGCGATATAAAATCCTCCACTAAAACTGTTATTGATAAGCTTAAGGCCATGGAAAAGGCCAGGGACAAGCTATTTAAAAAGCTGGATGAATATAAAGGGACAGATACCAATGTTATCCAAAGCATGAGAAATAACGCCAACAAGGCTCTTGAAGACTATGGCGCTTACGGAGGAAAAAGTTCCAGCGAGATATTAAAAGATCTTTCTGACAGGCTTGAAAATGATATAGGCATTCCTGACAAGATAAATGACTATTTGAAGAAAGCCTATGAGAAACTAAATGATGATAAGAAAAAATTTGTTGATGCTGATATAGATGAGGTCCTGGACGGCAGCGCTTTTCAGCCTATAAAGGATATTCCCTGGGAGACAGTTGAAGCTACTATATCTACATCCACGGTATATCATGAAGCAGATAAGAATCTTTACGAGAGACTTAAAAAGCTCCATGACGCTTATTCGGGAATGACCTCCGATGAAGCAGCTAAAAAGATAAAAGATGCTACCGATAAGCAAAATGAAGCGGAAAAGAAACTAGAGGAGTTGATGAAGGGCGATAAGCCTGACAAGAAGGCCAGAGATATCCCTAAAAGTCTGGGGAGTAGTTTTGGGGATGATGAAGATTTTGCTCTCAGCCTTGGCCTTGGAAGTATGATAAAGGGGCTTATTAAAAATGGTTCTTCATTGTTTAAAACTTATGATGAAGGCGCTAAAGGATGGGGGAAAGCCCAAATCAGCAGGGTTATAATTCCGTACTATGACTTTGGAATGTTCACCTGTAGAACGACAGGCAAGAAACTGGAAAAGAATCAGCAGAATATAAGTCTTACGGGTCTTGTGCAAGATGGCAGCAATCATTGGATGTACGGAGCTGAAATAGAATATATCCTGTGTAATCATAAGAAGGCTCAGGCAAACTTAAATGAAATGCGAAACAGGATAATCGTTGCAAGGCTCATACTAAACTATTTTGCTTCATACAGTGTAAGTCCTGTTAATGCTGTTATCCAAGGTTTGGCCACAGCTGCAGCTGCCCTAACTTTAGGAGCAGGATACGCCATTGTGGATCAGGGGCTCAGGATTGCTGTAGCCGTCGCAGAAACTGTTATGGACTGGGATATTCTTACTGATGGGGATAAGATATGCTTTGTTAAAACCTCCATAAAGGAGATGAGTGCTATTAGTGAGCTTGGGAAGCTTCTTGGCAAGGATTGGAGCGCCAGCAAATCCGAGAAGAATGGCATAAAATGGTTCTCTTACATAAAAATATGCAAGGTATTTATGTACGTCTTTTTAGACCCGGATACTATAGTTGACAGAACAGCCAATCTCATTATGGTGAATTCCAATTATATCATTATGGGAGAAAATGCCTTTAAAAACATTAGTGGTAAGGGTGCTCTTAAGATCAATTTTGATACTTCCTATACAGCTGTCGAAGTTACCGCAAAAGTAAACTCCAGGAATGTGGTTATGAATACAGGCTGGCAGAGATGGGTTTCTCCGGGTACGAGCACTGCGATAAACAATATTTTCGGAAGAGAGTATAGATATACGGTTATAAGAGGGTATTGATTTGTTTAAAAAACTAAGGAAAACGGAAAGCGGTATGATGACCATTGAAGCCGTAATTTCACTTATCGGCTTTACACTGGCGGTTGTTGCCGTAATCAATTTCATGAATATTTTTGCTCTTCATATGAAGGTGCAGTATGCCCTTAATCAGGCGGCCCATGAGGTGGCAGCCATGTCTTACCCCTACGTTCTCATAAACGGAAAGGCTGCTTCAAGAAAGCTTGCAAAAGATGGTGGGAAGTACGCAAAGCCTTACAAAGAAGGCTGGAGTTCACTGGAGGATATCATGAGCATTTTTTCCGGGAAAAAACCCAGTGATGTTTCCGGAGATTTTAACAATATCGGAGAAATGCTCAAGAACCCTCAGAACATCTTAAAGGCCATGATCCTTTATGGAGCAAATGCAGGTCTTGACTATGTTAAGGGGCAGGTTGGAAGACTATTTGCCAATATAACTGTGGAAAAATATCTGGCGGAGTACGATTCTTCGGGGAAACAGACAGTTTCAGCCGATGAATATCTTAAGAGGAGAGGCGTGGTAAAGGGTTATGACGGCATGACCTTTAATGGCTCGGAAATGTACAGCGGAGATAGCAACTATATAGTATTCAAAGCCACCTATGAAGTGGATATGAAGCTTTTCATGCCTCTGGTAAAAAATCCTACCCTCAAGGTAGTTCAATACGGAAGTGCCATGGGCTGGCTTGATGGCGACGGTCTGTACAGATCTGATTTCCCGACGACAAGCTATTGATGGAGAAAAAATATTTGCTACTGGAACTATTTAGACTTTAAAAGGAGAAGTTATGGAAATAGTACTTGCAATTATGGGGGGAATTATAGTTTTGGTGCTGGCAGTTTTAGCAGTTTTTCTTCTAAATCAGCTGGCAGGAATAAACCTTGAAACAAAAGCAACTGTTTTTGTTAAATCTAAAAGTGCATATATTTTTTGTGCTATAGCGGCTGTGAGCGGTTTTGTGCACTACTATATAGGGCGGGACTATCATGAGCCAGTGGAGTTTGTGATGGATTTTATAATCCTTGCAGCTATGGCAGGACTTTCTTTTTCCGACTGCGCAAACAGAAAGATTCCCAACAGGTTTCTTTTGGGACTTTTAATTGCCTGGATCGTAATAAATTGCGGATACTGCCTTTATGATATGGAAAGTGGCTTTAGTCTTATTATTGGAGGCTTTAGCGGTGCTCTAATATCCGGTGCTGTTTTCCTTCTATGCTACATCATAGTAAGAGGGCAGCTCGGAGCCGGAGATGTGAAGATGGCGGCAATTCTTGGACTTTACCTTATGGGAGACAGGATAGTTACCGCACTGATATTCGGAATATTTATAAGCGCCATCTATGCGCTGGTTATGCTGATTGCAAAAAAGATGACTTTTAAGGACACGATGCCTATGGCGCCATTTCTTTTTATAGGAACAGTAATTGTTGTTGTACTTAGCTGATCACTTATGTTTGTAACGGAGAAGGTTATGAAGAAACGGAAAGTAATAATTTCAGTAGTCAGTGTACTTGTCATAATACTGGTATGGTTTGGAACCGTAGCAGCTCTTAATGATAAGAAGGATGTGATGAATCAGGCAGAGCTGGTAAGGAAAGCCAATGAATTCAGAGATAAGGGATTGTATGTCAGATCCTATCCACTCTACGAAGAGGCATTGAGTATCAATACTGAAAATAACAGACAGGTCATGGAAGAACTTCTTAGTGCTTACTATTCGGATGGAAGATACGGGGATTATACAATTTATATAGATAATCTTCCCATGACAGGAGACAAACCCTCGCCGGACAATTATGTTAAGTATGCAACAATACTAAATAGGCAGGGAGATGTTACTAAGAGCATTGAAAAAGCCTTCGAGGGACTTGCCGAATATCCGGAATATACGCCTTTAGAGGACTTTATCCTGGAATACAGATATTCCTTCTATGTATACAAAGTTGAAGCTACAGAGGCCGGGAATTTCGTGAACAAAAGCCTTGACATCCCTGTTATTAATACGAATGGGGAGTGGGAGTTTTGCAGTGCTGACGGTTACCTTTCCTATGATACCGGTTATGAGGCCATAAGAGAGTATTCGGCAAAAGGATTCTGTCCGGTTAAGAAAGATGGTCAGTGGATCATAATAGATTCTCGATCCAATAAGTACGCGATAGATGAAACCGGTGTTGATGACGTTTTTGCAACGGATGAGGAATATATCGTGGCGGAAAAGGACGGGAAGATGGGTTACTACGATATAGACTTTAACCTCATCGGGGATCAGACAATACATGATGAACTATCCTTAGCTTCGAATGATTACGTAATAGCAGCAAGGGACGGAACCAAATGGATGATCCTCAATACTGCTTTTGAAAGGGTAAACGACACCGATTATGAAGATATAGCCATAAATTACAGTCATTTCCCAAGCGAGGGAGGTGCCATGATGCTAAAAGAAAATGGGAAATGGTATCTGTGTGATATCACAGGAAAGCATATCAGTGAAGAAGGCTTTGCAGATGCCAAAGCCCCGGAAGAAGCAGGAGCTCTTATAGCAGTTGCCAATGAAGAAGGCAGGTGGGGCTTCATTGATACCACAGGGAAACTTGTCATTGATTACAAATATGAGGACGCACAGTCCTTTAGCTGTGGCCTTGGAGCTGTCATGGAATATGATGAATGGGACTATATAGATTCAAGTGACACAGTCAGGATAAAGCTTGGAGTTGAAGAACTCAGACCATTTCATGATGGTGTCGCAGTTGCAAAAAACGGCGGGAAGATTCTTATTATAAACCTGTATTTTACTGAAAAAGACATTGAAGATGCGAAAGCGGGGGCAAAAAATGAAGACGTATAATTGTAATTATGTAAAGGACATTGAAGGCGAGTATCTGGATGTTGTTTTAAAAAATCTTACGAAGGAAGATGAAGTATCTATCAAAGTTCTGGCAGAGGACACACCGGCATTCATGTTGCCCTTCTCGAGTTTTCGCCATGACGATGAGTACAGACTTCACTACACAACCAGTGCTCACGTGGCTCTGACCTACAGACTGGAAGACTTTTTCTCCACAAGAGAAGACTACATCAATTTAGGACTTCAGATAGTGGCACCATTTTCCAAGGTAATCGACTGGATGACGGATTACCACAGTCTTGTTGTAAGCCCTGATTATGTATTCCAGAATAAGAAAACCGGAAAGATTTATTATGTGGTTGCACCTTGTCAGGAGTATAAATCCACAGATGAGGAAATCATAGAGTTCTTAAAGGTGGTGCTGACTGCTCCAAGAACAGACGACTCGGCTGCTCCTTTCCAGAATACAATTTTCAGGTATTTCAATGAGGACAATGTAAACTTTGAGGAACTCTATCAGCTCTTTGCTGAGGAAGGGGCAAAACTTGAGGGAACACCTACTGTAAATAAGGCTGTAGCTCCAAGAGTAACAGAGGCTCCAAGACCCGTCGGTGTAAATACTGCTATGCCGGCGCAGCCTGTCACAGCTCCTGCAAAGCAAGCGGAAACTCCCGTAAGGACACCTTCTTCAAATCACATCTTTGCGGATGCAATTAAGCCGGTAAGTGGACCGTCCTTCCTTAACACAAATCCTATGGATGCCAGAAAGGAAAACAAGGGCGGATCTTTTGCAGATAAGCAGGCAGAGAAGGAGAGAAAAGAAGCGGAGAAGAAAGCCGAAAAGGAGAGAAAAGAAGCCGAGAAGCAGGCTGAGAAGGAAAGAAAGGCAGCTGAGAAGAAAGAAAAAGGCGGCGGATTATTTGCCGGCTTTGGAAAGAAAGCTGAAAAGGCAGTGGAAGCTCCTGCAAATCCGGAGCCTGCAACTACGCCTGCTGCATCGGAAGGCTTCGATCCATTTAGCGAGGAAGAGGTTCAGAAGAATATTGAAGATCATTCAGATGAGACTGTTTACGCAAGAGATGCCCTTGGAGGTCTGACAATAGGCAACAGGCTTCGCCTTGTGGATTCACCACTTCCGGGAGCTCCTATAATGGTAGATCTCAATTTCGAGAAGCAGCACATCATTATCGGAAGGCTTACAAATAACGGACCGGGATGTGACATCAGATTCCCTGATTCCTTCCAGAGTATAGGAAGACAGCATGCGTGGATAGAAAAGGATGAAGCCGGACACTTCATGCTGGTGGATCTGGATTCTGCCAACGGTACTATGTTAAACGGCCATCAGCTGATTCCGAATCAGAAATACTCTTTAAGAGATGGAGATGAGGTTGTATTTTCCAAGATCCAGCCGGTTAAGTACAAGGTTGAGATAAAAGAGTGAAAAACAATAAAAACGCCGGTTCATTAAAAGAACCGGCGTGAAGATTATAGATTATGGATAAGAAACAAAAATCCTATGATGGCAAAGAGTAGCAGATTTACCAGATATGATATCAAAAGCTCTTTTACCAGAGTGGGTTTCTTGTACGTAGTCCTGATGACAGCTGCGTGCTTTAGGATTTCATAGAAGATGATATCTATGATTAAGGCCATAGCTGAAAAATTAAGGACTGTTGAGACTACGGACATAAAAATAAAGACCACAAGTTCCAGGATAAAGTTCCCTTTTGGAATAGGAGTTTTACAGTATCTGCATTTTCCTCCAAGGAAGATGAATGCAAAAATCGGCACCTGATCTAAAAGGGTAAGCTCATGACCGCAGGAAGGACAGTAACATTTGGAGTCACTGACATTTTTTTCCTGCTGCTGCGAGAGCCTGAGGATATCTGTGGTGGCGTAGGCTCCAAGAAAATAGAAGGCTATATAGGGTGCTATAAAAGCTAATATATTTTTCATAACTCAATTATAAGATTACAGCTTTGTCAGGTCAAAAAATTTTTACATGCAGAGAGTTTTTTCGGGAGACGAAAAATGAGAAGATTAAGGAAATTTTTACCGGCAGTTCTTTCAATAATTCTTATGCTTCAGGGGGCTTTATTTGCTTCTGTGCCAGTAAATGCGGAAGGAGCGATGGAGATCCTTTCCACTTACTATGTGGATGAGACAAACAATCAGCGAATATATCTTTTAAATTCAAATGGCATTGAGGACATAAAATCGCTGGAGCTGGCAGGAGAGGAAATAACAGATTACAGCTTCCTTAGCGCTCTTGAGGCCGGTGAAAATATCAGAACCATAGTCATGGTGGATAATTCAATTTCCATTAAAAAGCCAAAGAGAACCAGGTTTAACAGTATTGTTAATACTCTGATCGATGAAATGGCAGAAAATGAAATGATCCGGATAGCCACATTCTCTGAAGAAATCAACTACCTGACAGAGTTTACAACGGATAAAGAGGTGCTGAAAGCGGCTATTAACGGCATTTCTTACTACGATCAGGAGACCTACTTAACTGATGTTTTATACAGTATCCTTACCAGTGGAGAGATGGATGACTCTGTATTTAACAGGGTTATCGTATTTACCGATGGCGTGGACAATAAGCCAAACGGAGTGGGGAGAGAGGTACTTTATGAAGAGATGGCCAATCACCCCCTTCATGTATATTCTGTAGGTGCCAATGGCGCTGCTCCTGAAAACGAGGCCTATATACAGGGGCTTTTTGATCTTTCAAAGAATACAAATGCAGAGCATTTTCTTTTAGATGATATCGAAGATGACTCCATAATAACCGAGTCGGTAAAAGAGGATGCGAATTATAAGGTAATAAGTTTTACGCCGCCTTCCGCTGCCATGACAGGTAAAAGTGTCAGCGGAAAGATAATTGGAGCCGGATCCCAGGAGGGAGTAGAGCTGGAGTATAGCGTCATTCTTCCCTATGTAGAGCCTGAGCCTGAACCGGAACCTGAGCCTGAACCCGAGCCTGTTCCGGAACCTGAACCGGAGCCCGAGCCTGTTCCTGAGCCGGAACCGGAGCCTGAACCTGAACCCGAACCTGCGCCTAAGTCTTCCATCGATCCAAGAGTTATTTTAGGCGGTATTTTAGGACTTCTTTTGTTGGGGCTTGTTATTTATCTTGTGCTGACCAGAGGCAAAAAGAAAGAGAAACCGGAACCTGTAAAAGCTGCGCCCGTAGCGGAGGAGAAGAAGGAGGAAGAAGAAATTGTATTCCCCGGAGTTCCTGCCGAGTTTGTCGAGAGAGATGTTAACTTCACCGACATTAATACGGGAATGCGATATTCAGCATACTTTAAAGGTGAAATGGTTGTGGGAAGAGGAAATGACTGTGATGTGGTGCTTGTAGGTGACAACAGCGTTTCCAGAAAGCACTGCAAGATTCTTTTCTACGACAAGACTGTTTTTGTGAGATTGTCCAGTATATCCAGCCCCACAAGGGTTAATGGCATACTTATCTATAATGATACCCCAATAAGATCTGGTGATGTCCTAAAGCTTGGTAATACTGAGCTTAAGGTAGAGATCAAGGAAAGAAAATAAGTATTGTGACATATTTGTGATACTGACTTTTGTATTATAAATACAACAAGAGTAAAACCTGCCTGTAAGGCGAAAAGCTTCAGGCAGGTTAAGTGACCAGATAAGGGGGTTGACCCATGATAAAAAAGGTTCTTATGAGGGTATATGCGGCGCTTCTTACAATGTGCATTGTGATTACAAGTGCCGGATTTTTACAGGTATTAAAGGTCTATGCAGAAGATGGAGAGGATTTTTTTGAGGATAATTGGGAGGATTTTCAGGACGATGATCCTGATCCTGAACCGACTCCCGATCCACCGGCTCCAACCCCGGATCCTCCGGCACCTGAGCCCGATCCTTTTGATTATGACCTTGCCTGCTACACGCCAAGTATCAGCTTTGGCGCTGTTAACTACGACGACGTGGTTTATGCCAAGCAGTTTAATATTGTAAATATAGGAAGCACAACTTTCCCACTTACCTGGGAAGAGGTTGATACTTATACAGCCTTTGATGTGGGCAGAATTACTGCAAGTGAATATATGAACCCGGGAGACACAGTTTCTTTTTCTGTGGCACCAAGAAGTGGTCTGGAACCCGGAACTTATACAGCAAGGCTGATTTTTTATTCGGCTGATGACATAAGAAGGCATCACACAGCTACTGTAGACCTGGCGGTTACAGTTCTTAATGCAACTCCTTATATTACAGAGGTTGAGGTAATCCCGAATGCAGTCACATTACCTGTTGGAAAGACTTATCAGTTTTCTTCTGCTGTAGGCGGTGGAAACGACTATAACAGCGATGTTACCTGGTCTCTTTCAGGAAATAAAAGTCAGAGTACCTTCATCGATCAGTACGGAAACCTTACAGTCGGAAGTAATGAGACCGCCGGTTCCTTTGTGGTTTTTTGCACCTCCAAACAGGATCCATCCTTTGTTGACAGGGCTGTAGTTACTGTTGCAAGGGTAGATCATCTGGTAAGCGTATCTGCTTCTCCGTCTGAGGGCGGCGCAGTGGCAGGAGGCGGCAGTGTTACCGACGGCGGCAGTGTCAATGTTTCAGCATCAGCCAACAACAATTATTCTTTTGACGGATGGTATGAGGGCAACAGCCTTATTTCCACCAGCAGATCTTTTACCTTATCAGATATCAGGTCAGACAGAAAACTGGTAGCGAAGTTTAACAGAAATTCCTGCTACGTGAAAACAAGCGTAAACGATGCAGATGCAGGAACAGTTACAAAGAGCAGCAGCGTTTCCTACGGCGGAAAGATGACCATCACTGCCAAGGCAAACAACGGTTACAGATTTAAAGGCTTTGTTGAAAATAAGAAGACTATCAGTGAGTCCACATCTCTTGAACTTAACAATATCACATCGGACAGGGATATCACTGCTGTATTTGAGCGTATAACCTGTAAAGTTACTGTTTATGTAAGCCCTGCAGATGCAGGTAAATTCACAGGTGCCGGCAACTACTACAAGGGCACCAATGCAGAGCTGACTACAGTACCTTTCGACGGCTATGATTTTACCGGATGGACCATAAACGGTCAGGTGGTAAGTACTGACAGAAGGCTGGTTATCAGTAATATTTCCAGCGATGTCAACGTGACAGCCAACTATATAAAAAAGAACTCCAAAACCTATAAGATTGTATCGGGAGTTGCAAATGAGGGCGGAAACATCTCACCTTCAGGAAATTCCCAGGTGGCTGAAGGCGGAAGTATCACTTATAATATCGTTCCGGCATCAGGCTACAAGATCCTGGCTGTGGCGGTGGATGGTAAGAATATCGGAGCAGTTGCCAGCTATACATTTAATAATGTGAAGGGAGATCATTCAATCGCAGCTGCTTTTGAGAAAAAGACTGCTGAGTCAAAGACTACAGGTAATGCGGCAACATCTTCCGCATCTTCATCTAAGACGTCGGGAGCATCTGCAAAAAAGACGCAGGATCAAGCACCTGCTCAGGCAAAAACCGAATTTAGTAAGGAAACAGCTGCCAAGGGAGCTGTTAAAGAATCGGAAGTAATAATCGATGAGGAGAGCGTGGCTACAGAAGCTACGGTTCTTACAGACGAGGAATATGCTGAGGACACTTATACTGAGGCTGCAGAAGTTCCGGTTACTACTGATTCAAATGTAAATGCCGATACAGTTATGGCAAAGCATGACCTGGATGAGGATACCTTAAGGTTCCTGATAAAGGATAAGGCTGTTCGCCCGCTTCTTAAAGAGGCTTATGAGAGCGGAGTTTTAAAGATTACTGTAAATAACAGCTACGCCAATGATACTCAGGAGACCGCGGTTGCTCTTTACTATAATCAGCCTACCCTCAAAAACTTTGAGGAAGTTATTGAAGATTCAATGTCTGAGGAAGAGGTATATGCAGTCCTTAACGGAAAACCGATTTCCTATAACATTGAGATTTCAGAAAACACAGCAACAATAGACAGCAACTTAAAGAAGCTCATGCAGTCAAAGGTGGGATATAAGCCATTTACATATTTTGACTTTTCCATTATGAAGACCAGTGACGGAACCACATCACTTATCGAAAATACTGCAAAGGATCTTGAAGTAGAGGTTAAGATTCCTAAGGAGTATTTAAAGAAAGGCAGGAAGTTTGTAGTAATAAGAAACCACAACGGAACCATAGATGTCCTTGATAACATCGGAACAGGTTCAGATTCCATAACCTTCAAGACAGATCGTTTCTCTCAGTATGCAATAGCTTACGAGACAGTCAGCGTCAACAGACTGCTGATCATCTTCGTGGTAGTGGGACTTATATCCTTTGTACTTGCTGCTGTCTGCTACATAAATCTTATTAAGTACAGACGGAGAGCAAGACGCAAATAATTATGAATAAAAGTGAATAATCATGTAGCCCGGATCTAAGTACAGACCCGGGCTATATGTTTTGTTTAGACTCTTTATAGTATTTTTACCGACTGGTCTTGCAAAATGTGATAACATTAATATATATGCGAAATAGCGCACTCAGGTGAATTGCTGATATGAAGAGAAAATTTTTAGCAAATAGCATATTAATGCAGCGCGTTCTGTTTGCCATGGCCGGAGTTGTCATAAATGTACTTATGGCATTTTTGATGAATCTGCTGGGGCTTCATCTCTTTCTTGATACCATTGGAACTATAGCGGTCTCTGCTGTTGGAGGTCTTTTCTCCGGTATTTTGACTGCTGTTGGAACCAATGCTGTTTGTGCGCTTTTTAACGTCAACTATATATATTTTGGTTTCTTAAATGCCCTGGTGGCTATTCTGGTGGCTATTTTTGTAAGAAAGCGTCTGTATAAAAAGATATGGCTTATCGGTGTATTTATCACATTTCTTGCCTTGTTTTCGGGTTCTGTAGGGTGCCTTATCAGTTGGTTTTTGATGGACGGCGCCATTGTTGCGAAAAATACTGACGCAACAAACGTGATTTCTGCAGCCACAGGGCTCGGAATGTTCTGGTCATACTTTATTTATAATATCCTCATCAATCTGCTGGATAAAATAATATCCGTAACGATAGCTTTTCTCATTCTGAAGCTTTTGCCTGACAGTATTTTAAAGGAAATTGAAAAGGGAAGCTGGAAGCAGCGCCCGTTAAATGAAGAAGAGATAAGGACCTTAAACGAGTGGGGCAAAGGTCTTCGTCACACTATGCGTGTAAGGACCACTCTCATTATTTTGGTTACTTCATCCGTGCTTGTTGTGGTTACTGCCTGGAGCGGCGTGCGTCTTTATTTTGAGAAAAGTAAAGAGTCTAAGACTATTGATGCACTTAACTGCCTTAAGCTTGTCACGGAGATGACAGATCCCGAAGAAATAAAATCTATTGTGCAAAGCGGCACTTCATCCGAATATTATGACCCTGTAAAGAATCTTTTGCAGCAGATTACCAACAGCTACGGATCTATCGAAGATCTGTATATGGTGAAGTTTGACTTAAATCAGGGCAGAATAATCTATGACATAAGATCAGCTTATTCATCTCCAAGGGAAAAGAATTCCATTTATACCTATGACGAAAAAATTGAGCCATATCTGGAAAGACTCTTAAATGGTGAACTCATAAGTCCTATTGAGCATGGAACCATAAAAAGCTGGATGCGTTCTGTCTTTTACCCTATAAAAGACATTGACGGAGAGTGCATCTGCTATCTGATAGCCGATGTCTCCGTAACCTACGTCGCCGATTATATGCAGGACTTCATCATAAGGTCTATCCTGATCCTTTTAGGCTTCTTTATCCTGGTACTGGCCAATAACATGTGGTACACGAATACCCTTATGGTTTATCCCATAAGAAGTATGGCAAAGTGCGTGGATGAGTTTTCCGACTACGGCTATGAACAGGATGAACTTGATAAAAACGTAAAGAAAATCAGGGCTCTGGACATCAGGACTGAGGACGAACTTGAAAAACTCTATGATTCAATCTGCAGGATGACACTTAATCTTTCCGAGCAGATGCGAGACCTTAGGAGACTCTCGGATGCTACTGCCAAGATGCAGGATGGCCTTATCATCACCATGGCGGATATGGTTGAAAAAAGAGATTCCGACACAGGTCAGCATATCCAGAAGACGGCACTGTATGTAAAGATCATAGTGGAAGGGCTTCAGAAAAAGGGTTATTACGCCAGCAAGATCAATTCAAAGTTTATATCTGATGTAGTAAGAAGTGCACCTCTTCACGACATAGGAAAGATCAATATTCCGGATGGAATCCTGAATAAACCGGGTAAACTTACTCCTGAAGAATTTGAGATCATGAAGACTCATACCACTGCAGGAAAAAAGATAATGGAGGATGCCATCAGTACTGTTCAGGGAGAGAACTACTTAAAGGAAGCCAGGAACATGGCTGCTTATCACCATGAGCGCTGGGATGGGAAAGGCTACCCTGAAGGACTTCATGGAGAAGTTATACCGCTTTCAGCAAGGATAATGGCTGTAGCGGACGTTTTTGATGCACTTACATCCCCAAGGGTTTATAAAGAGGCATTTCCACTGGAAAAAGCTCTTTCTATAATCACTGAGGAATCCGGAAAGCAGTTTGACCCTAAATGCGTTGAAGTTTTCCTGGAAGCACTGCCTGAAGTAAAAGTTGTTTTGAAGAAATATAACAGAGCTTAAAAGGAGAAGAAGCGTGCCCAAAAGTGCAAAGATGAAAAATATAATAGCTGCTTCCCTTTTTGCCGCCTTCCTTGGAAGTATTTTCTTTGGAAGTGTTTGCCGTGCAAATGAAAGTATCGACTACTCGAAAACAGAGAAAAGTGGTTCTGTAGTTGAGATGTCAGTTGATGGCAAGGACGCTGTGAACGTCGGCGGAGGCTATGCGCTCAGCGGTCAGTCAAAATCTTTGGGATATACAGCAGAAGTATATGATGAGAATAATGGCCTTATCACATCGGATGCAAACTATATCCTTGGCGCAAGCGATGGCTTTGTCTGGGTTGGAAGTTACAGCGGAATATTCAGATATGATGGTAAAAACTTTGAACAGATGAAAAACTCAGAAGGCCTTACAAGCGGAAGAGGCCTTTTTGAGGACAGCAAGGGAAGAATATATGTTGGCACAAATGACAGTGGTGTTGTTGTTATAGATGGTTATAATTCCACATGGATAACCCAGGAAGAGGGGCTTTTGTCATCGTCAATAAGATCTTTTGCCGAGGATGACAGAGGAAATGTTTTTATTGGCACTACAAACGGTCTTTGCTATGTGGACAGCAGCCTTAATGTACACAAGATCAGCAATGAACAACTGGACGGAGAGAGAATACTCAAGCTCTCTTCAGATGGTCATGGAATTATCTATGGATCCACCAAAAGCGGAATGATCTTTTCCATTGAGGATCAGAACGTAAAGAGTGTCTATACAAGCGCGGAACTTATTCCGGAGGGGATCACATCTATATTGGCTGACCCTCATAAAGGCGGAAAGGTATATATTACCACTGATAGAAATAATGTCTACTATGGAAATATGGGGGATTCATACAATGAACTTGAGAAGATATCCGCTTATCCGCTGGTAGGTATCCACTGGATCAATTATGACTGTGGCAGGATATGGCTCTCATCTACAAGTCAGATGGGTTATCTAGACGAAGAAAAAGTATTTCATCTGGTGGAAGATCTGCCGATAAAAAGCGGAATAGAGATGGTGACCTCGGATTTTCAGGGCAATCTGTGGGTTGCGTCATCTACTCAGGGAATAATGAAGATAGTTTCCTGCAATTTCATTGATCTTTACGAGAAATACGGCCTGTCCGGAGAAGTCACCAACAGTGCCTGCATTCTTGATGATGTTCTTTATGTAGGTACGGAAAACGGAATCCGTATTCTGGATAATGGCAGATTGGTAGAAAACAGACTTACCAGATACCTCGACAACGTAAGAATACGCTGCATAATGAAGGACTCAGCCGACAATCTCTGGATATCCACATATACAGGATTGTTTGGACTGGTATGCTATTCAAAGAGTGGAGAGATAACTAATTACACCACATCTGCGGGATTGCCAAGCGATGAGGTCAGGGGGACTGTGGAGGCTTCTGACGGCTCTGTTTATGTATGTACAAGTGGCGGATTTGCGATAATTAAAGATGGAGTTGTTGTAAAAAAATATGACGCTTCAAACGGAATGCAGAATACGGTTATTATGACAGCTGCCGAGGGAAAGAACGGCGATATTTATGTAGGAACAGACGGCGACGGAATCTATGCTATTTCAGGTGACGAAATAAAAAGGATTGGGAAAAACGATGGGCTAACCAGTGATGTGGTCCTTAAGATAAAAAAGGTGGACGACGAGGACAGGTACTGGATCATAACCTCAAATTCCATAGGCTATTATGAAAACGGAAAAATTACCACCATAACGTCTTTTCCCTATAACAATAACTACGACATATTTAAGGACGACAAAGATAATCTGTGGATAATTTCCTCATATGGCCTCTTTATGGTAAATGAGGATGAAATGATAAAAAATGAAGTGAATGATTACAGGCTTTATACCCTTACTAACGGGCTGCCGTACAAACCTACGTCAAATGCCTACGGTACAGGAGATGACGAAGGCAACATTTACATTCCCGGCAGACGTGGAGTATGTAAGGTTGATCTGAATTCATTTTTTAATCAGAAGATGACTGTAAAAGCAACGATAAAGTCGGTTTATTTTGGCGATGATATGATTGCTCCCGATGTTCAGGGCAGATATGTACTGCCTGCTTCTGATGCCCGTATAAAGATCACGGCTTCTGTACTGGACTACACTTTTGTTGACCCGCTGGTAAATATTTATATTGAGGGAATGGAGGATGACGCTATCTTTGCACCAAGGAGCAACATCCCTGTCCTTGAGTATACCGGAATGAAGTATGGAAATTACACGCTTCATTTACGAGTCCTTGCAGGAGACAACTCTACAGCGATGCTGGATCAGACCTACCGAATTTTTAAGAAACCACGTCTTACGGAACTGCTTCTTATCAGAGTTTTGATGTTCGTGGTAATCGCGGCAGTTACTGCATTTGTTGTTATAAGAGTATTAAACGGAACTGTCATTAAGAGGCAGCTAAATGAGATTAGGCAGGCAAGGGATGATGCAGAGAGAGCTAACATGGCCAAGACCAGATTTCTTGCCAATATATCGCATGAGATAAGAACTCCCATCAACACTATCCTTGGTATGGATGAGATGATCATGAGAGAGGATGCGACGGGAGTTCCCAAGGGATATTTCATTTCCATGATGAATTATGCCTTTGATATCAAGAATGCTACAGATTCACTTTTGGGACTTATTAATGATCTTCTGGATATTTCCAAAATTGAGTCAGGAAAGATGCATCTGGTTGAGCAGGAATATGACATAAAAGAGCTTTTAAGATCCATAGTTTCCATGATCCGTGTAAAGAGTACGGAAAAAGAGCTTATCTTTGATGTGGTAGTTGATGAGGTAATGCCTCAAAAGTATTACGGCGATGCGGGCAAGATTAAGCAGATAGTGCTTAACCTTCTTACAAATGCGGTGAAGTATACAGAAAAAGGCGGATTTGTTTTAAGTGTGTCCATGACTGAGCGTATAGATGAAGAGGCAAATCTGGTATTTTCCGTAAAAGATACCGGAATGGGTGTAAAAGCTGAAGACATAGACAAGCTTTTTACTGCCTACGAAAGACTTGATGAGCAGAAAAACAGTGGAATACAGGGAACAGGACTGGGCCTTGATATATCCAGAAGATTTGCACTTCTTATGGGCGGAAGCCTTACCTGTGAGAGTGTCTACGGAGAGGGATCTGAGTTTATTTTATCTGTTCGGCAGAAGATTGTGGATGATACTCCGGTAGGTCTTTTTGTTGAACATGAAGAAAAGACTGCGAAGGGCCCTTACGTACCGAAATTTATTGCGCCTGACGCCGACGTCCTTGTTGTTGATGACAATCCTATGAACCTTAATGTTATTAAGGGACTTCTTAAGGCAACGAAGATATTTGTCACCACAGCTGACAGCGGAGAGGACTGCCTGGAAAAGATGAAGACCACCAGATTCAATGTGGTACTTCTTGACCATATGATGCCCGGAATGGACGGAATTGAGACAGTGGCAAAGATCCGTGAAACCGACAAGGAAATACCTGTCTATGCCCTTACTGCCAATACTTCCGTCGGCGAGGACTTCTACAAGTCAAAGGGATTTACAGGCTATCTTTCAAAGCCTGTAGACACAGAAGAGCTTGAGAAGACCATCATGAAGCATTTGCCGGAAGAGATCATGCTAAAGCCTACTGAAGAAGCAGAGGAGGCTGAGCCTGAAGAAATCCCCAAGGAGATGAGCTGGATCTATGAAACTCCGGGAATCAGTGTAGAAGAGGGAATCAAAAATTCGGGCGGAATAAGCTCATATATTTTCTCACTTAAGCTGTTCCTTGATACTATTGACGGAAATGCCAAGGTTATATCCGATGCCTATGAGGCAGGCGATATAAGGCTCTACACAATTAAGGTTCATGCCCTTAAGAGCTCCGCAAGGATCATAGGTGCAACTGAGCTGGCAAAGCTCTGCGCAAGTCTTGAAGATGCAGGCAATAAGCATGATAAAGAGTTTATTGATCTGCATAACGAGGATATGCTTAAGGATTACCTTGAGTACAAGGACAAGCTCTCTGGACTTTCGGAAAAAACCGAAAGTGATGCCGATAAAAAGGATATCTCAGAGGATGAGATAAAGGATGCTTACAGTGCACTTAAAGACATGATTCCTCAGATGGACTATGACGCGGTAGACTTTATCTTAAGTGAGCTGAGGGGAAGCAGGCTTCCTGAAGAAGATGAAAAAACTGTTTCGGAGCTTTTGAGACTACTCAAAGTATTTGACTGGGAAGGAATGGAAAAAGTTATAAATAAAGACAGTGAGTAGCAAGTAAGTCTTTTGGGGCATAAATATTTATGAGTTTATATTCATAAGAGGGAAAGTGTATGTCAAACGGTCGAATGATAGTAATCGGAGAAAAAGAATCGTTCATAGTAAGAGTTCTTATCAGTAAAGCTCAGGA
>SVFZ01000012.1 GCA_015056585.1 Butyrivibrio sp.
AACTCACAGATTTATGACACAGCAGATATCATTGCTTCATATGTATACAGAAAAGGTCTTATGGATGGCGATTACAGCTATTCAACAGCAGTAGGTCTTTTCAACTCGCTGATAAATCTGGTACTTATCGTTACAACCAACAAGCTCAGCCGCAAGTACACTGAGACATCACTGTTCTGATAAGGGAGGGGAAAATGAGTACTATAGCTTTAGAATCAAAGGAGAATACAAAAATGAGCACAACGTTCGTCACGCCCAAGGAAAACAAGATAAAGAGCAGCTTGTCCAGAAAACTTTTTGTTGGATTTAACTACACATTGCTTACTGCACTGGCCATCATCTTTATACTTCCGGTCATCCACGTTTTCTTTTCATCAATAAGCGATCCGTACTGGCTTAATACAAAGAGCGGTCTTGTGTTGTATCCGCATGGCATCAATTTTACCGGTTACAGACTGGTGTTTAACAATAAGGATCTTATAAGAGGTTTTGGAAACACGCTAATTTATGTAACAGCTGCCACAATAGTCGGACTTGTTGTTACCATTATCGGAGCCTATGTTCTTTCAAGAAGAGACATGCTTTTTGCAGACATGATCATGATGCTCATCTCTTTTACCATGATCTTTGGAGGTGGTATTGTTCCTTCATATATTATCATGCAGAAACTTTCACTCCTTAACACAAGATGGGCTGTAATTCTTCCGGCATGTGTATCAACCTATAACCTTATCATCATGAGAACCGCGTTCCAGACTGTTCCGCCGGCTCTTGAGGAGTCAGCAAGACTGGACGGTGCAGGAGATCTGACAGTTATTTTCCAGGTACTTCTTCCACTTGTTAAGGCAAGCGCAGCAACAATAGCTCTTTACTATATAATTGCTCACTGGAATTCATGGTTCCAGGCATCAATGTATCTGCAGAATCGTGAGCTTTTCCCACTTCAGCTGGTGCTAAGGGAAATTCTTATCGTCAATGATGCGAATACCGCAGCAAGCATGACAACACTCGATGCAGTTTCAGATGCAAATGCATATAAACAACTTGTTAAATATGCGGTTATAATAGTATCAAGCGCACCAATGCTTGTGGTTTATCCATTCGTTATGAAATACTTCGAATCCGGTGTTATGGTGGGGGCCGTAAAGGGATAAAGAAGCATTTAGCAAAAAACTTTTTTAGAGAGGTATTGAAATGAGTTTATTCAAATGTGACGACAGTACTATCGTAAGCACCAAAAAAGGCAAACTTCAGGGTTATTTTTATGACGGGGTATATGTTTTTAAAGGGGTTCACTACGCTGAGGCGGATCGCTTCATGCAGCCAAAAGAGGTTGAGTCCTGGGAGGGTATCAAGGATGCAACAAGTTATGGCATGGTCTGCAACCTGATGCATCAGGACAATCCACAGGGAGAACTCTATGTTCCTCATGCATACTGGCCAATGGATGAGCATTGCCAGAACCTTAATATCTGGACGACAAAACTTGACGAAGGCTGCAAAAAGCCTGTAATGGTGTGGTTCCATGGCGGCGGATTTTCTGCCGGCTCAGCTATTGAGCAGCTTGCCTATGAAGGCGATGAGATGGCCAAAAAAGGAGACGTGGTAGTAGTTAACGTCAACCACAGACTCAATATCCTTGGCTACCTTGATCTTGAGCCTTTCGGAGAGAAGTACAAAAACTCCGGAAACTGCGGAAATGCAGATCTTGTGGCAGCACTTAAGTGGGTGCACGAAAATATCGAAGCCTTTGGCGGAGATCCTGAAAATGTTACGATTTTTGGTCAGTCAGGCGGTGGAATGAAGGTTACAAGCCTTATGCAGACACCTGAAGCTGATGGCCTTTTCCATAAAGCTATCGTGATGAGCGGTGTTCTTGATGAGGGCTTCATGGGGAACAACCAGGGCGGCGGTAAGAGAATTGCTTCTGAGATTCTCTCAGTACTCGGCCTAGAAGAAAAAGATGTAGAGAAGCTCGAGACTCTTCCTTATCCCGAACTGGTTGCTGCCTATGAAACAGCCGTAAAGAATATTGATGACCCTGCAGTTTACAAGGGACAATGTCCGATAGTAAATGATTACTATCTTGGAGAGCCTCATATCGTGGGCTTTACAGAGAATGCAAAAAAGATTCCTATGATGATCGGTACAGTTATGGGAGAGTTTGCTTTCATGCCGCTTCCATTTAACAAAACCAAGCTGTCTGAGGAAGAGATTACTGAGAAGATAAGAGAGAAATTCAAGGAATACACAGACGACCTTATTGCTGAGTACAAGAAGGCATATCCTGGCAAAAATCTTGCGGATATCCTTGCTTTGGACTTCATCTTCAGAACTCCGACAATGAAGCTTATTGCAGAGGCTTCAAAGAGAAGCGAGGCTCCGACATATTCTTACATGTTTGCATTTGAGTTTCCGGTGCAGAATGGCAAGATAGCATGGCACTGCAGCGACATTCCGTTCGTTTTCCACAACATTTCCAGAGTTCCTTCAGCTAACGTGGAAGGTGTGTCTGATAAGCTCCAGGAACAGGTATTTTCAGCAGTTATGTCTTTTGCAAAGACAGGAAACCCAAATAATGATAAAATACCCACATGGGAAGCTTCAAAAGAAAATGACGAAGCAACCTTCATATATGATACAGAGTGTGAGTGCAGGCACAATTTTGATCACGAACTGATCCGCATCGGAAGGGAAGCCTTCTTTAAGTATGGACAGTTTGCATTCGGAAATGTCCAGCACTGATAGTACCAAGGAGAACATTTATGGGAAAAACCTGGAATATTGAGGAATTTAAGAAGACTGCAAGGGCAGCAGCGGCGGAAGGTATTGTGTTACTTAAAAATGCCGACAATGCGCTTCCTTTGAAGAAAGGTGCCAAGGTTGCAGTTTTTGGCAGAAGCCAGATGAATTACTACAAGAGCGGAACAGGCTCAGGCGGAATGGTCAATGTTGACTACGTTGTTGGTATCTATGAGGCGCTTTCATCCTGCAAGGACCTTACAGTCAACAAGGAAGTCAGAAAGGCCTACGAGGAATTTGTAGAAAAAAATCCTTTCGATACAGGCGCAGGATGGGCTGCAGAGCCATGGTTCCAGAAGGAGATGCCGCTTACCGATGCACTGGTAAAAAAGGCAGCGAAGGAATCTGACGTAGCAGTTTTCATCATCGGAAGAACAGCCGGCGAGGATCAGGATAACAAGAATGAGCCCGGCAGCTATCTTCTTACAGATGAAGAGAAGAAATCACTTAAGAAGGTCTGCAAGGCCTTTAAGCACACCATAGTTCTTTTGAACGTTGGTAATATCATTGATATGAAGTGGGTAAAAGAGGTTGACCCATCAGCAGTGCTGTATGTATGGCAGGGAGGACAGGAAGGCGGAAACGCTGTGCTTGATGTGCTCACAGGAGCAGTCAATCCTTCAGGAAAACTCTCGGATACGATAGCTGAAAATATTGAAGATTACTCATCAACAGAGAACTTTGGCTCTGAGAAGAAAAACATCCAGTCAGAGGATATCTATATCGGATACCGCTATTTTGAGACCTTTGATAAGGAAAGTGTCCTTTATCCTTTCGGATTTGGACTTTCCTATACAAGCTTTAAGCTGGAAAGCAGCTCTTTTGCCTATGATTCAAAAAATGGCGCAAAGCTTGATGTAAAGGTTACAAATACAGGCTCTGTGGCAGGTAAAGAGGTTGTGCAGGTGTATGTACAGGCACCTCAGGGACTTTTGGGAAAGCCTGAAAGAATACTCTGTGCATTCAGCAAAACCGATGTACTTGAGCCAGGACAGTACCAGGTGATCAAATTCACGATTCCTAAGTACTGGATCTCATCCTATGACGACGGCGGAGTTACAGGACATAAGTCAGCATATGTTTTGGAGGAAGGGAAGTACGTATTCTTTGCAGGAAGCGATGTAAGAAGCGCTGCAGAGGTAGGAAGCACCACCCTTAAAAAGACAGAAGTGATCGAGCAGTGCGAGGAAGCATATGCACCTGTTCAGGAGTTTGAGAGACTTGTTCCGGGAGATGATAACGGCAGATACATCAAGGTCTACGAGGATGCACCTACAAGGACTCTTGATCCTAACAAGAAGAGACAGAAGAACCTTCCGAAGGCCAAGAAATATACAGGAGATAAGGGCTTTAAGCTTAAAGATGTTGAGGCAAAGAAAGTTTCCATGGAGGACTTCATTGCCCAGCTTTCAGACAAGGATCTTATTACAATGACCAGAGGTGAGGGAATGTGCTCACCTAAGGTTACAGCAGGAATCGCCGGAGCTTACGGCGGTGTGACAGAGAGCCTTAAGGGATTTGGAATTCCTGTGGGCGGATGCGCTGACGGACCAAGCGGAATCCGTATGGACTGCGGAACACACGCATTTTCACTTCCAAACGGAACCTGCCTTGCCTGCACCTTTAATGAAGAGATAAATGAAGAGCTCTTTAGATGGGAGGCTCTGGATCTTAGGAGACATAGGATTGATGCACTTTTGGGACCGGGCATGAACATACACAGGAGCCCGCTTAACGGCAGAAACTTTGAGTATTTCTCAGAGGATCCTTTCCTTACAGGAAGACTTGTTGCAGCGCAGCTTAAAGGTCTTCACAAATATGAGGTCACAGGTGTTATCAAGCACTTTGCAGGAAACACTCAGGAGCTCAAGAGACATACAGTTAACAACGTGATGTCTGAGAGAGCACTGAGGGAGATATACTTAAAGGCCTTTGAAATTGCAGTAAGGGAAGGAAATGCAAGGGCAATCATGAGCACCTACGGTCCTGTAAACGGCATCTGGACAGCCAGTAGCTTCGATCTTTTAACTACGATCCTCAGAGGAGAGTGGGGATTTGAAGGTATTGTAATGACTGACTGGTGGGCAATGGGCAATGATGAAGCAGGTGCACCGGGCGATTACAGCAATGTTGCGGCGCAGGTAAGAGCTCAGAACGATCTTAACATGGTCAACAGCAATTCTGAGAACAACTCCAACAAGGACAACCTTGAGAAGGCGCTTTCAGAGGGAACTCTTACAAGAGGAGAGCTGGCAAGGAACGCGGCAAATATCCTGACCTTCCTTCTTAAGACACCGGCCTACCAGCATATGCTTGGCAAGGAATCAGCACTGGATAAAGAGCTTAAGAGCGCAGTGTCCGATGAGGATGCAAAGCTTCAGGATATGATCAAGGTCAAGATGAACGAGGATGTGACAGACCTTGATGTCAAGAAGATCGTAGTTGAAAAAGGCGCTACTACAACGTTCCTGCTTTCAGCACCAAAGAAGTGCATGATGGAGCTTGAACTGGTAGTAAGAGCCGATAATCAGCCGGATGTGGCTCAGCTTCCGATGACCATCTTCCAGGACAAGATGATCGTTAAGACTGTTACTTTAACCGGAATGGACAAGGAATGGCAGACTCTGAAGATAGAGCTTTTCCCATCATTTATCGGAAACTTCTATCTGAAGTTCTATTTTGCTCAGGGAGGACTTGAGTTTAAGTCAGCCAAGATAGTGGTTACCAAGGATATGGAAGAGGCCTTTAAGAGAGGAATCACAGAACTTAGCTGATCAAGCAAACTAAATAATCAGTAATTGAATGTAATGGGACTGTTTGCGAAAAGGAATTTTTAGTGGAAAAATCCGCTATAAAACCGGCAGTTTCGTGACAGTTCCATTTTTGTACGCAAAAATAGGCAAAAAACAAAGGGAGGATAACATGGAGAAATACGAGATTGAACACCTGGACTTTGTCAGGGAAACAGCTGCTGAGTGTGCACTGTTTTTGAAGAGAGATTCCTCTTTTCCCCTTGCAGGTGAAGGAAAGATCGCAGCATTCGGTAACGGCGTGAGGGAAACCATCAAGGGCGGAACCGGATCAGGTGAAGTAAACTCAAGATTTTCGGTGAACATCTATCAGGGGCTTACCGATGCGGGCTTTACGATCACAACAAACGAGTGGCTTGACGGTTTTGATGAGGTAAAAAACAAAAAGCACAAAGAGTTTGTGCAAAAAATAAAGGATGAGGCTGCGGCAATCGGCATACCTGCACTTTGGTACAGCATGGGCAAGACAATGCTTGAGCCTGAATATGACCTTGAGCTTAAGGGTGAAGGCGATGCGGCGATTTATGTGCTTTCAAGAAACTCAGGCGAAGGGTGCGACCGAGTAGTTGAAAAAGGCGATGTTCTTCTTACAGATTCGGAGATAAGGGACATCCTTGCGCTCAATAAGAAGTTTGACAAGTTCATGCTTGTGCTTAATGTAGGCGGACCTGTGGATCTGTCACCTGTTGTGGAGGTTTCAAATATTCTTTTGCTTTCCCAGCTCGGTGTTGTGACAGGAAATGTTCTTGCTGACATCCTTCTTGGCAAGGCCAATCCTTCAGGAAAACTTTCAACTACCTGGGCATGGTGGGAGGACTACAGCTCAATCGGTGATTTTGGCGGAAAGGACGATGTGAACTACGTTGAAGGAATCTATGTAGGCTACAGATACTTCGACAGCGCCGGTGTGAAGCCTCTTTTCCCCTTTGGATACGGAAAGTCCTACACAGAGTTTGAAATGGGCCGGCCATCTGTCTCTAATGATAAGGATGAGATCACAGTCACAGCTTCTTTTACCAACAAAGGAGAGTTTGCGGGAAAAGAAGTTATGCAGGTTTATGTGGCATGTCCTACAGGAAAACTCGATAAGCCTGCTAAGGATCTTGCTGCTTTTGCCAAGACAAAAGAGCTTGGAGCAGGTGAAAGCCAGGAGATCAGCGCAGTATTTAAACTCTCTGACATGGCATCCTACGATGAGGATAGCGAGAGCTACATCCTCGAGCGCGGCGACTAT
>SVFZ01000121.1 GCA_015056585.1 Butyrivibrio sp.
ATTTGTAATTTGAGAAAGGAGCAGAATGATGAGGCTCTTCGAGATAAGTTGATTACAGAATAAAAAATGTGCAGTTCTCGGACGAGAACTGCACATTCTTTATCTGTGGACAACTTATCTGCTAAGAACTACCGGATCTCTTTTACGGTATCGCGGATAACAAGATGTGTAGGAAGCTGGATCTGATTTGGAGTTTTATTTCCTGCAAGCTGTTTTAAAAGTGTATCGGCAGCAACAACGCCTTTTGCCTTGATGTCCTGATGAACAGTTGTAAGAGCCGGACGATGGTATTTTCCCAGCATATTATCGTCAAATCCCACGATGGAGATATCCTGCGGAACACTTATATGTCTGTCGGAGAGTGCTGCCATAAGGGTTACGGCATAGAGATCGGATACACAGACAATAGCGGTAAAATTGTGCACTTCATTGCAGATCTCTTCCAGACTCTCCTCAAGATCTTCTTCTCTTGGTCTTATCTTTAAAAAGTTTGAGGATTTGTATTTGATACCGGCATCCTTAAGGGCTGCCTTATAGCCGGTAAGTCTTGCAAAGTCAACACCTGTGGTGTTATCCGAAAGGAATGCGATCTTTCTGTGGCCCTTCGAGATCAGGTAGTTGGTTATGTCGTAGGAACCCTGTTCATCGTTAAGTCCGACGTTAGTAAAATGCTTTAGTCCCTCAATACTGTAGGTATCGATACACACGATGGGTTTCTTGTACTTCTCACTGACACGGATACCGTCGTCGTTAAGCATACCGAAAAGGATCAGTCCGTCAACGTTCCAGGTAGAGACATGTCTCATGATCTCGGCAATATCACTTGAAATATAGAGCATCATGAAATAACCTGCATTACGGATTGTTTCCTCCACACCACCGATGAGCTCGGAAACGAACGGGTCCATGATGAGATTATCGTACTTATCGGCCCTGGCCTTAAGTGCAAGGCCGATGATCTTCGATTCGTTCTGTGCAAGATTTCTGGCGCTGATGTTTGGTACATAGTCCACTTTTTTTAAAAAATCCTGAACAATCTTTTTGGTCTCGTCGGACACCTCGGAAGTTTTTCCGTGAATTACGTTTGAGACAGTGGTGGTGCTCATATTTAGTTGTTTTGCAATCTCTTTAATCGTTATCATAATTTAAATTTGGTCTTTACAAAGAAAAAAAGTTATTGTATCTTGTGTTCAATAAACGCAAAATTTTTGAGATTTTTTTTGTGCTTATGCGCAAAAGCTTTTCTGATTTCAAAAATAACATGTAGTCACTATAGTTGTCAAAACCCAATAATTATCTACATGTCCATTATATTCTAAAACGCATATTTATACAAAATATGACAGTAAAATTTATAATCTGTGAATAAATGGCATGATGAGGTAATAGACGGTTTTGGGAGAAGAGGAGAATTATGAACAGTCAGTACACTAAGATTTCTGCAAATGCAGAGGCAGTAAAGGAAAAACTTGCAAAGGCAGTCGATGTTGCTGCATCGTTAAGCATCCCTGCTGATATCCCACATGGAGATATGCCGGGAGACAAGATTGAAATAGGCGATAGCCATATAGCTAAAGCTAAGACTATTTTTCCACAGCTGGTAAAAGAGCTTGAGAAGGTAATGGCAGGAAATCCATACAGCCGCGCAGTTGTAGCAGTTTGCGGTGGATCAGGAGTTGGTAAATCTGAAATTGCTTCACTTCTTTCATATATGCTTGAGCAGGCGGGAATCGGAAGCTATACAATGTCAGGAGATAATTACCCTCATCGTATTCCTATGTATAATGACGCTGAGAGACTTCATGTTTACAGAGAAGGCGGCATCAGAAGAATGGTTGACGATGGTGTCATTTCTTCTGAAAACATTGCTAAGGTTCAGGAGTGGCAGAAAGCCGAGGATGATGCAAATAAGGCACATGCAGAAACTGACACATGGTTCAAGTCATATCTTGCAGGTGGAAGAGATGCTCTTAATAACTACCTTGGAACTCCAAGAGAAACTGATTTTGAGGAAGTTGATCAGATCATGAAGGCATTCAAGGACGGTGCTGACAAGCTTTTTCTTAAGAGAATGGGAAGAGACGAGGCTTCTTTGTGGTACGACGGTGTTGATATGTCTGACAAGCAGGTACTTATTGTTGAGTGGACACACGGAAACAGCGACTACATGAGCCAGGTGGATATTCCTGTTCTTCTGAACAGTACACCTGAGGAAACTCTTGAGCACAGAAGATCAAGAAACAGAGACGGCAAGCTTGACAGCCCGTTTACAATGCTTGTTCTTGAGCTTGAGCAGAACAAGCTTGTGGATCAGGCCCACAAGGCCAAGATCATCATCACAAAGAGCGGTGAACTTATCAGTTACGATGAGTTCAAAAAGCTTTACAATCTTTGATGTGACAGATGTGTCATGATTTAAAAGTGATCATGTATGTTTTGTATAGAAAGGGATTTTATGAGTAAGAATTTTGTAGATAACGGACCGATGCTCAATGCTTATCCGGACAGTATGGGTGGCACACTTTCCGATATTGTATCCGTTCTTCAGAAAAAAGAGTTTGAGGATGTATTCCAGTCTTTTTATATTCTGCCAAGTATCTTTAATACAGATCTGGACAGAGGATTTTCGGTAATAGATTATGGCATCAATGAGGAGATGGCTGATGAGAAGGATCTTAAAGAGCTTGAAAAGCTTGGTATAAACCTTAAGCTTGATTTCATTTTAAATCATGCATCAGTTCTTTCTCCACAGTTCCAAGATCTTGTTAAGAACGGCGAGAAGTCTAAGTATGCGGACTTTTTCATCAACTGGAACAAGTTCTGGGATGGCTACGGAGAGATGACCGATGAGGGTTATATCCAGCCTGATCAGAAATATATTAAGGATATGTTTTTCAGAAAACCTGGGCTTCCTATCCTCATGGTAAGAATGCCTGATGGAAAGGATGTTCCTTACTGGAATACCTTCTACCAGGAAGTGCAGTACAAACGCCCTGATGCACAGGACCTTATGCAGAAAATGAATATTCAGTATCTTGCAGCTGAGAGGCTGGCAAAGAGAATCTGTGAAGGCCTTGATGAGGGCAAGAAACCTGCAGAGATTGATTATACAGGATATGAAAAATACAAGGATGCTGCTGTTGACATGCTTGAGTCCGGCAGACGCTACCTCGGACAGATGGATCTTAACATTAAATCAGATCTTGTCTGGGAACATTACCGCAATACTTTAAAGAGCCTTTCAGGATATGGCGCAAGGATTGTAAGACTTGATGCTTTTGCTTATGCTCCTAAGGAGCCGGGCAAGAAGAACTTCCTTAACGAGCCTGATACCTGGGATGTTCTTGAAAAGGTTAAAAAGCTTGCCGATGAGTTCGGAGTATCACTTCTTCCTGAGATTCATGCAAGCTACAAGGAGAAGATCTATGAGACAGTAGCAAACAAAGGCTATATGACCTATGACTTCTTCCTTCCGGGACTTCTTATCTATGCTATCGAGCACAAGGACGGAGAGGTTCTTGCTAAGTGGGCTAATGAAATTCAGGAAAAGAAGATCCGTGTAGTCAACATGCTTGGATGCCACGATGGAATCCCGCTTCTCGACCTTAAGGGAATTCTTTCCGATGAGGATATCGAGGACATGATAAAGACAATCGTTGGAAGAGGCGGATTTGTCAAGGATCTTCATGGTGCAAAGAACATGTACTATCAGGTAAATGCCACATATTACAGTGCTCTTGGTGATGACGACAAGAAGATGCTCTTTGCCCGTGCAATTCAGATGTTCATGCCGGGTAAGCCTCAGATCTGGTACCTGGATCTTTTTGCAGGAAAGAACGATCACGAGGCAGTTAAGAGAGCAGGAGCCGGCGGACACAAGGAGATCAACAGAACCAACTTAAGCCTTGAAGCCATAAACGATGCTATGAACAAGGATGTTGTCAAGAAGCAGCTTGAACTTTTAAGATTCAGAAACACAAATCCTGCTTTTGGCTTTGATGCAAAGCTTGATATCAAGACAGAAGGCAAGGTAATGACATTTACCTGGGAGAATGCAGGAAACAAGGCTACACTTGTAGCTGACTTTGAGGATTATTCATTCGAGATAAAGTAAATCTTATTAAATTATCAGTGTTTGTCAGTGTGATTTCTTCATAAATATACGTTGGAAAAAGTATCGGATAGAGATGTCCGGTACTTTTTCTTTGATTTATGCTAGGTAACAAATTGAGTGAATATCTGCTTTTATATTTCTATTTTTTTGGTAGTATGGGTGGGAAAAAGATGGTAAGATGATTCCATGAATACATCGTCAGAAGGAATGCGGCAGCAGCTTGATAATGCGGGAAAAGAGGTCTTAAATGCTGCCCGAAATGAACTTTATATAGAAATGCGTTTTATGGGATCTGCCCTTAACAGCCTGGGCTATGAGATGGATCTGACAACCACGTCAGTAGGCACGGATGCAGTGGACATAAGGTTTAATCCCTCTTACGTGTTGCGCCTTTTTATGGAGGAGCCGGGGAAGCTTAACCGCACCTATGTGCATATGCTTCTCCATTGTATTTTTATGCATATGTACACCTCTGCCAGGTACAAGGATGAACGTCTTTTTGATGTCTGCGCGGATATAGTTGTGGAGTCTATTCTTGATGGAATGGACTATCCAAGTATTTACCGGGTTTCATCTGACTATCGGGACAGATGGTATTCTCTTTTGGAAAAAGAGCTAAAGGTCCTGACGGTTGAAAAGCTCTACAAGTATTTCAGTGAAGATAATAAGCTTGATGTCTTTGAACTTGAAAAGCTGGAGCGGGAGTTTAAGCTGGATGACCATGGCTTTTGGACGAGGCTTGTGGATAAGCCGGATGACAGTAAAGATAACGATGACGCCAATGAGGATAAGGAGAAGCCTCCGCTGGACGAAGACATGGATTCTCCAAACGTTCCCGGGACCGAAAAAAAGCGGGAGAAGTACATAAATCCAAGGCGCCTTAAGAAGATACAAAGCAGGCAAAAAGACTGGGATAAAGAGGCAAAGCGCATCCAGACTGAGATTGAGACAATAGGTAAAAATGCCGGAGACAGAACAGGGAAGCTTGAGTGGATTCTCAAGTTCCAGAACACTAAGAAAACCGATTATCGGGAATTTTTAAAGCGGTTTATGATACTTCGAGAAGAAGGCGGCATCGACCTTGACAGCTTTGATTACGGAATGTACAGCTTTGGGCTGGAGCACTACGGCGATATGCCTTTGATAGAAGAAAACGAGTTTAGAGAAGTAAAGAAGATCAGAGAACTGGCAATAGTCATTGACACCTCGGCTTCCTGCAAGGATGAGCTGGTGCAGAGATTCCTTGATGAGACGGCAAGTATTCTTTTGGGGAAAGACAGCTTTTTTCAAAAAATAAAAATCCATCTTATCCAGTGCGACGATCAGGTGCAGAGAGATGACCTGATTGTATCAGTGGATGATATGAAGCGCTTTTCAAATGGAATTCACGTGGAAGGCGGGTATGGTACGGATTTCAGGCCGGCTTTTAAATATATAGAAGAGCTTAAGGAAAAAGGGGAATTTGAAAATCTTAAGGGACTTATATATTTTACTGATGGATACGGAACCTTCCCCGAAAAGCCCACAAGCTACGACACAGCCTTTGTTTTTCCGGAGGATGAGGATTATAATGATGAGAATGTGCCGGACTGGGCGCTGAAGTTATATATATGATGATATAGATGTCAAAAGTCATGTAGTGATTTACATATCATAAGATTATACACATCTACCATAGGAGCGGATTATGAACATAGATCAGGCAAAAGAAGAAGTGAAAAATGCCATAAGAGCATATCTGGAAAAGGATGAAGCGGGGCAATACGAAATTCCGATTGAGCGTCAGAGGCCCATACTTCTCATGGGACCTCCCGGAATCGGAAAGACTGCAGTAATGGAGCAGATTGCGCAGGAACTGGGGATTGGCCTTGTTTCCTATACAATTACTCACCACACAAGGCAGAGCGCCATCGGACTTCCCAAGATTTCGGAAAAGAGCTTTGAGGGAAAAAAGTATTCTGTAACAGAGTACACTATGAGTGAAATAATCGGTGCTGTCTATGAGCAACGCGAAAAAACCGGGATTAAAGAGGGAATTCTTTTCCTGGATGAGATAAACTGCGTATCGGAGACTCTGGCACCTACAATGCTTCAGTTCTTGCAGTACAAGACCTTTGGCAGTCACAAGCTTCCGGAGGGCTATATTATTGTTACTGCCGGAAACCCGCCTCAGTACAACAAATCAGTCAGAGAATTTGACATTGTTACCCTTGACCGCGTGAGGCAAATTAATATCGAAGAAGACTTCGATTCCTGGAAAGAATACGCCTATAAGGCCGGGGTTCACGGCTCAATTCTGGCATATCTTGAGATCAAAAAAGATAATTTTTACAGTATAAAGACTGATGTGGATGGAAGAAGCTTCGTAACTGCAAGAGGCTGGGAAGATTTATCAAGGATCATAAAGGTCAATGAAAAGCTGGGTATTCCAGTGGATGAGAACCTTACAAGCCAGTATCTTCAAAATGTTGAAGTTGCAAGGGATTTTGCCGGTTACTATGAGCTTTACAGAAGATACAACGAATTGTACAAGATTCCGGATATTTTACAGGGAAGGTTCCCGGAAGATATTACCACCATCAGAAACGGAAGCTTTGATGAAAAGCTAAGTATAATAGGGCTTCTTACTGATAAACTCATGGAGGAGTTTAGGGAATATACAAAGCAGAAGGCTGTTCAGAAGATTCTTTTTGAGAACATAAAGGAATTCGGCACTCTGGAAAGCAAAGCAGAAAATGAGCAGGAGTCATGGTTTAAGACAAAAGCCTCCGAGATGGAGGACCTGCTTGAAAAAGATGTGGAGGCAGGTCTTGTAAGCCGCGATGATGAGAAAGTCAGAAGACTTGCCATAGCTTCGCTCTATGACTGCGACAGGAACGCTGTCTTGGCTTGTAACGAAAATGCATTTGAAGCCGCAAAGAGGTGGTTTACATCAAGGGAGAGCATTAGGCAGGAGCAGATAAAACGCACCGGATGGCATCTCACAAACAGTTTTGCATTTTTGGAAAAGACCTTTGGGGATGAGGAGTCGCTATCAGGAAGCCAGGAAATGGTCATCTTCTTAACTGAACTTTCCAAGGCCTATTACAGTCTTTGCTTTATACGTGAAACAGGAAATGAAGCATATTATAAATATAATAAACTCCTGCTTTTAAATGACAGAAAGCAGGAGCTTAGAGATATGGTAGAGAAATTGGAATTTTAATGATATAGGTGTCATAAGTCATAAATGCCTACATACTTGCATGTAAAGCATTTATGACTTTTTGTTATCGCTCATATTTAAAATCAGAGAAATACGCACTTCCACCGGTTTCTTTAGTGCTGTATATAAAGAGGCCAAAGCGGGCTCCGGTGAAGTGGTCAAGCTTGAACTCAAGGCCACAGGCAGGACCGAGACGATTTGTGGAGAGCTTGTCTTTTAACTGATAGGAGAAACGGACAGCATCGTCGTGGTTTACATGCTTGATGAAAGCTTCATCACAGCTTGCCATGTCGAAGCAGACTGTGGCTGAAAGTGTAACTTTGGGCTCTGACACTTTTACGGAATCTATGATCGTGGGTTCCTTGTCATCGTTTCGCTGGCCCCAGAAGCCGTTTTCAGTGATAACCCTTGCACAGGTCACGATGTAAAAGCCGTCTTCTTTTCTGGTAAGTCCTATAAATGAGTAACAGCTTTCAAGTAGGCAAAGCCCCGCATAGTCGCCAACCTTCATGTTTTCTCCAAGCAGGGAAACGCTTGCCTTGCAGCCGGGGAACGCACATCTTTGAGTCAGCGTATTTTTTGCCTGAACCAGGTTTGTGCTGATTTTTCCGGTTGTGATCTTTATATAACTTTTTCCGTCATCATCCTGACACTTGGACAGAAGCGATAGATCAGGCTCATGGTTGAACTGCCAAAAGCTCTTGAGCCCGAAATTACTGAGCTTGTAATCTGTTGTATTACCCTTTGCTTTTGCCGAGAAATCATCGCTGCCCACAAGTGGCGCGTAGCTGTAGCCAAGGTTAAGATTCTCAATCTCAAAGGATTCAGGTATTTTGCCATTGTCTCCCACAACAGGGAAAAGATATTTGTCATCTGTAAGGTCAGGGCCAAGGTTGTCTTTACTTGTTTTTTCAAAATGAACAGGAACAAGAACAGGGATTCTGCCTACAGCTCCGCTGTCCTGGAAAAAGATCCCGTACCAGTTGCCCTTTGGCGACTGAACAACTCCGCCCTGGGCAACACCGCTTCCTCTGTAGTTTCTGTCATCATCGCAGATATCTTTTCCGTAATACGGACCATCGGGCTTGTCGCTGACAAAGCAGCTCTCAGTTCTTTTCCCGGTGGACTTTGGTATATGGATAAAAAATATGTAGTATTTTCCCTCTATTTTGTAGAAGTGAGAGCCTTCATAGCCCAGCGGCGCGTCATCTTCGTCTTTTACAATAACCTTATCAAGACCGCCTTTTGCAGGGCATCCTTTCTCAAGATCCAGCTCTGTAATATGTATCTCGCGGTTTCCGTAAACAATATAAACTTTTCCGTCATCATCAAATAAAATGGAATTATCGTGATAAAAGCCTGAAAGTTCGCTCTTTTCCCAAGGACCGTCTATCTTTTTAGAAGTGTAGAGATATGTTTTGTGGGTATCGTTGGCCACAAAGCATACATGGAATTTTCCCTCATGGTACCGAAGAGAAGCCGCCCACATTCCATTACCATAGGCATTTTCCTTCCCCTCAAGGCGCTGCCTGTCTGTGGAATCAAGGCGCTCGTACACGTAAGAAGCGTGCTCCCAGTGTACAAGGTCATAGGATCTTAAGATCTCGCATCCCGGCATGAAATACATGGTTGTGCTCACCATGTAATAGGTGTTGCCGACCCTGATCACATCCGGATCCGGATAGTCGAGCTTAAGAATAGGATTGATCTGTTTCATTAAATTTTTTCCCCCAAATGTGCTTTTATACTTACGAATATAATATTCATAGGTATACATTAATTATAAACTTTCCTTGTATAAAAAACTTGACCTTTTTTGCTTTCTTTTTTTCTCATGTTGCTCAAAAAAATCATATGAAACTTGCGTAAAATGTGGTATTGTAATCCATGAATGTGTAGTGCTATAGCGCTTATGAGTGCGCTTTGACGAATGACAGTGATTAAAATGACAAAATGACAATTATTCTTGGATCACAAGATATGGGAGAGGAGTAGTTATGCTTAAACAGGTATCAATTTACGCAGAAAACAAAAAAGGTTGCTTTAAGAATATCACCGGTCTTCTTATGGAGAATGGCATCAATATTTTGGGATCGGTTACCAATGATTCAGCAGAATACGGCATTATTCGTATGGTTGTTTCCGACCCGGAAAAGTGCATTGAGGTTTTAAAAAGTGCAGGCTACATCTGCAAGACAACACCGGTTATCGCCGTTGAATGTAAGGATGAAGTCGGTGCTCTGGACAGCATTTTGAAGACTCTTTACGACAGCAATATAAATATCAATTACGTATATCTTTCCTTTAACCGTGAAAGCGGCAACCCTATCATGGTTATGCACGCTGACGAGCCCAAGGCGGTAGAGAATATCCTTATCAATAAGGGCTATAAATGCGACTGATTTTTTTGGAAACACCGGAGAAAATTTTTCTTCGGTGTTTTTTATATGATAAAAAACATCAATAAAATACATTAAAAATGATATGTTTTATTTGCTCAAAATTGTGCTATCATAATATTTATCAAAAAAAGTGAACATTTTTATCCAAAAGGTATTAAAGATCATCAAAAAATATGACGATTATTAATATTGCAGGATAAATTATATCAACACTTAATATTGAAGAAAAAACTATAAAAGGGGAGCACATTATGAAGAATTTCGAGAAGTATCAAAGGCAGTATTTTATGCCACCTAAGGTAACCTATGACTGGGTGAAAAAAGATTATCTTGATCATCCGCCTATCTGGTGCAGCGTAGACCTTCGTGACGGCAATCAGGCGCTTATTGAGCCCATGAGCCTTGATGAGAAGCTTGAGTTCTTTACAATGCTTGTAAACCTTGGCTTTAAGGAAATTGAGATAGGTTTCCCCGCAGCATCGGAGACTGAGTTTGAATTTGCAAGGACACTGATCGAGAAAAACATGATCCCGGATGACGTAACTGTTCAGGTTCTTACCCAGGCTCGTGAGCACATTATCAAGAGAACTTTTGAAGCTGTAAAGGGTGCGCCAAGAGCCATAATCCACCTTTACAATTCCACATCTGTAGCACAGCGTGAGCAGGTGTTTAAAAAGAGCAAGGAAGAAGTTAAGAAGATCGCCGTTGATGGAGCAAAGCTCCTTGATAAGCTTGCAAAGGAAACAAGCGGCAATTTCTCTTTTGAATATTCTCCTGAGAGCTTCCCGGGAACAGAAGTGGACTATGCAGTTGAAGTCTGCAACGCCGTACTTGATGTATGGAAGCCAACCAAGGAGAATAAGGTAGTAATCAATATCCCTACAACAGTAGAGATTGCGATGCCACATGTCTTTGCCACACAGGTTGAGTATATCAGCAAGAACCTCAAGTATCGCGAAGCTGTAACTCTTTCTCTTCACCCACATAATGACAGGGGAACAGGAATAAGTGATGCAGAGCTGGGATGCCTGGCAGGAGCAGACAGAATTGAGGGTACACTGTTTGGAAACGGTGAGAGAACAGGTAACGTAGATATCGTAACTCTCGCTATCAACATGTATTCCCACGGAGTTGATCCGGGACTTGATTTTTCCCACATCGTTGAGGTTGGAGAGACCTACGAGAGGCTTACAAGAATGCGTATCTATGAGAGACAGCCATACGCAGGCCAGCTCGTCTTTACCGCATTTTCAGGCTCACATCAGGATGCTATTTCCAAGGGCTTTTCCTGGCATGAGCAGAAGAAGGACGGAGGCATCTGGTCAGTTCCTTATCTTCCAATCGATCCCAAGGATCTTGGCAGAGAGTACGACGGTGATGTTATCAGGATCAACAGCCAGTCCGGAAAGGGCGGCGTAAGCTACATCTTAAAGACCAACTATGGCATGATGGTTCCAAAGGAAATGCAGGCGGACATCAGCTATACCATCAAGGATATCTCAGACAGAGAGCATGCTGAGCTTTCACCTGCAAGAATCTACCAGATCTTTGAGGACAAGTATGTTCACAACGATAATGTATTTAAGATCACTGAGGTTCACTTCAAGCAGATAGACGGAATCCTTGCAGAAGTCACAGTTACTCATGCGGATAAAGAGAACGTAGTTGAGGCCAACGGTAACGGACGCCTCGATGCTGTCAGCAACGCCATCAAGCAGTACTTTAACATAAGCTATGAACTTTCTGTTTATGAGGAGCATGCGCTTTCAAGAGGCTCATCCTCCAAGGCCTGCACCTATGTGGGAATCACGCACAATGGCAAGAAGTACTGGGGAGTTGGAATAGACGAGGATATCATCAAATCATCAATTAATGCGCTGGTAATTGCAGTTAACCAGATTGATGAGGTAAAAGAGATAAAAAGCAGCAAGGATGAGAGGATAAATTCAATCATCAATTACATTCAGGAGAACTACCTGACAGTAACCCTTGATGATCTCTCTCAGCAGTTCTACTTGTCAAAGCCTTATCTTTCCAAGTACATCAAGGAAAAATCAGGTATGACCTTCGGAGAGAATGTTAAGAGGATTCGTTTAAATAAGGCCAGCACTCTGCTTCGCAATGGAAATATGAAGGTTGAGAAGGTAGCAGAGGCAGCAGGATATCAGAATGTTGAGCACTTCAATCGTCTCTTCAAAAAGAAATACGGAATGACACCTGTGCAGTACAGAAGCAGCAGATAAAACTTGCATTAGATCCAATATATTTCGGAACATAGAGTTTATTTATCACAACAGATTAGCAAAACATGAGATTCAAAGAGTCTTTTTCGGATTTCCGGAGAGACTCTTTTTGTTACAAAAAAAGATACAAATAAGGAGTTGACTGATTTGATTGTAGATATTTACCAAAACAAATGATGCCAAATTGTGCGTTTTTACGGGGCATTAACGGAGGAAAGGTAAATTTTCAGAATCATTACAAAAAAATTCACAAAATAGCAAAAACTGCAAATAATGACGCAATTTGTGGGAAGTACAACCCACGGCGGAATTGTTAGAATGAGGGTGCTCGAGCATAAAACTATACATTTCTTGAATTAGAGGTTCAAGAACACAGACAACAAGAGAAAGGGGTATGTATGAAAAAAGGTTTGGCATTTGCGCTTTGCTTCATGCTGTTTGGGGGAGCAGTAATGGGAAGCAGCACAACAGTTCAGGCAGCCAGCGTTGTGGGCGGCAGTTATGTTAAGGCAGACAATGAGAACAACCCACTGGTAACACAGAACTATGGCGCAGATCCGGGAGTTTTGGTCTATAACGATACAGTTTATGTATATACGACCAATGACACTCAGGAATTTGCGGGAAACAACGAGAATACTTATGGCAAGATCAACACACTTAACTGCTATTCATCTAAGGATATGGTTAACTGGACCGATCATGGCAGTTTTAAGATTGCCGGAAGCAGCGGTGCTGCAAAGTGGGCATCTAACTCCTGGGCTCCATGCATTGCTACAAAA
>SVFZ01000013.1 GCA_015056585.1 Butyrivibrio sp.
CTGTGCGATCTCGAATACTGCCTTGTAAGCCTCGTCAACCTTAACAACTGACTTCTGAAGATCGATAATGTGGATACCGTTTCTCTCTGTGAAGATGTAAGGAGCCATTTTAGGGTTCCATCTTCTGGTCTGGTGTCCAAAATGTACACCTGCTTCAAGTAACTGTTTCATTGATACAACGCTCATTTTAATACCTCCATTTGGTTTGATCTTCCGCATATCCTCAACCCGTAATTCCACAAGGGAGCGTTATCCGCTGTGGCAGGTTCTCTTCTGATCAGTTTCACTGACACCGGAAAAGAATCGGATAGGCGTGTTTATTTGTTTCGTGCTGTCATATAGGCATAATATCCCCATAAATCAACAGCTTTTTTAATATAACATATGAATTTTCTAAATTCAAGGGTATTTTTCTAATTTTATCAAAGAAAGACTATTTTAAAAAGAAAAAGGACACCAGGTGTAATATCCTGAATGTCCTTATTTACAGATAATATTTGCTATGTCCTGGTATGTGGAGCCTGCAGGAATAGTTTTGGTTCCGGATCTGATGATACGGTCCATACGATTGTCACACAGATACTGATTGAAGCTGTACGCACTGTCAACAATTCCCTCTCTCTGAAGGATTGAAGCCACCTGGTCCGATCCAAGGCCTCCGGGAATTGTTATTGTCTTGGTAACTGAGGTCTTAGAACCAAGCCCTGATGTTTTATTCTGAGTAGTCTGAGTAGTCTGCGTAGTTTGTGTGTTAACTGATTCAGATGCATCTGCAGTTTGATTAGAAGATGCATTATCTGTGGCAGAATCCGTTGTCTTTGAAGTAGAAGCATTGTCTGCAGCAGATACAGTTTTCTTTGAATCAGTAGCTTTATCACTCGAAGTCTTCGAATCAGTCTTAGCCGTATCTGTTTTGGAGTCATTAGCTTTAGACTTACCGGTATCGGCGTCATCTGTCTTGATTTCATCTGCAACTGCAGTATCTTCTTCAACCTTTAAAGACTCTTCTTTGCTGCTATTTTCTGCAGCTTCATTTGCCTCTTCAGCTTCCGTGCCTTCAGCTTTTTTTGTTCCTTCGACAGCCGCTTCATCCAATCCAGAATCCGATACACTGTTAGAAGCGAATTCTTCGTTGATTTCTTCAGATACTTCTTCTCCTGTTTGATCCAGTGTCTCACCGGATGCAGACGTATTCTCTTCATTTTGATCAGCTCCGTTTGAAGGTCCGCTTAAAACACCACTGGAAGGATCTATCATTCCCAGATTCTTGGCTCTCTCAATTACCTCAGCATCTGAAATTGTAGCTTTTCTGCCTCCCAGGGCGAAGCCCATAACAATCGCAGTCAGGATAATACCTATACCCATGCCGCGAAGGTAATACTTTAGTTTCATCTTATTGTATATTTCCTTAATTTATTTAATTATTTGACTTTACGATGTTTGTTGGAAAGATCGATCACAAGCTTTACTTCACCTATACCAAGACCAAGTTCTCTTGCAATAACCATATTGGATTTTCCGGCCTTATGCATTTCAATTATCTGTCTGTTTTGTGAAATCGGATCATTTGCAGTCAGCTCTTTCATGTTCTTATCGGGATTGGCCAATCTGCTTTCAGACCTTTTTGCCTCAGTCAGCTGAACCACTTTACCTGAGCCTGAAGATGCAGCCGATTCAAGCTTGTTTCCGATAACATGCAAATTCGCAGCCTGATCCGATGAAATAACCTGAGCAGGAATCTCATGAAGATGTAAAAGATTTTCCTCAGATACATATCCGCTCTCATTTGAAGCTGCATTATCTGATACAGAACTCACATTAGGCGAAACCGTAACCTTGCTTACAGAAATATTTTCTGTTTCATTTCTGACTGTCTGACCAAGATCCTCTGTATCCGGAATTTCTTTTTCCTTATAAGGAATGCGGATTCCGCTAAGTTTATCTTTAGCCTCATCCAACAAAATAGCCCTTACATTCTCCTGACCGGGTATAACCGGATTACGTGCCACGCTCTCAAGGCTTGATGATGCCTCTTTAGCCTCTCTTGCAGTCACTTCCGCATCACGAACAGCCTGCCTTGCTTCATCAGTCTTTTTACTGACTTCCGAAACAACACTGGTAAGATTCTTGTGCTTATCGTTGAGCATGTCATACATAAACATGACTTCATCATGATTCTTGTGGATATCATTAATGACAGTATCAGAATATTCACCGATTGCAGAAAGCTTCTCGTTGGAAATACGCTCCATGGCGCGTTCGGTTCTGTCAAGGGAATTATCTACGGTGTCATCCACCATATTTGCGATGGTTTCCTTCTGGTCTTCAACCTCACGACGAACAAGCTCACGAATCTCCCTCTCCATGAGCATTTTGTCCTCTTCATCCATCTCCTTACTGGCTGGAAGAAGGTAACCAATAATGATAGCTGCAAATCCTGCAACTATTAGAACTATTTCAGTGATGCTAATCATCTCCGCCCAAATCCCCTAAAAAACAACAAAACACAATACCTTAAGATATTATATAATAACTAAATTAAATCTTCAAATCAAACCCCGAAGAAATACCAAAGTTAACCGGTTTGCCATTTCGATCCAGCACATGAGAGGCAATTTTTTCCATCTTATCAGCAGATAGCTGCCTTTCTAAAATGGCACTTTTTTCCTCGTCGTCTCTTTTACCCGGTCTGTTTCTGCCGCCGTCTCCAAAATACTCATTGCTCCCCTTGTCCTGCGCGTCAGAATGTAGTTCCCCTTGTCCTACATCATCCTTTTGAGTAACCTGGCTGCGCTGATTATCAACTTCCTGATTAAACTGAGTCTGGAAGTTGCGCTGATCCATAAGAGGCCTGGCTTCTTCTGCAGCTTTAAGACTTCCAACTTCGCTTGAAGCTGCTACTACACCAAAATCAATCCTGTTTATAGACATATTAACCCCTCCTTCCCAAGCTCATTATTACATGACGGAGGGCATAATTCAAGCATTTATCAAATAGGAGCCAGCCTCACGTCACCATCTTTTACTACAAATCGGCTGTACTGTACCGGCTTCTTTACTATCATTGATAATTCACCTATATTTACCGTAGTTCCGGGATAGGCTGTGCCTTCAACTATAACAACTGCTTCTTTCTGCTCAGCAAGCTTTTCCATCAGCGAAGAATATTCCTCAGAGTTATTCTGAAGCTGCTCTGTAAGTGCTTTATTCATTCCGACGAGCTTTTGAACATTGGCTATCTGGTCCGGAGTAAACTTGGCTCCGGCTTTTAACATCTTACTAAAGCCTTCAATAGTGGGCTTTATAGCTTCGATATTTTTCTGAGCATCAGCCATCATCTTCTGAAGCTCTTTAAGTCTGATTTTGATCTGAGGATCTGCTCCAACTTCAATTATTGTATTTGCCCCCATCTCAGACCCCAGCACTCTTGCATGGATCTTGTCGGAAGCGCAAACTTTACCACCTGCAATAAAGCCTCTTTTACCAACTACATTAATCTCAGTACCAGAAATTACATTTGAATGAAGGATACACTCACAGGTAATACCGCCCTTGGCAGAGAGTGTGGCATTTTCAATAAATTTAGCAATGATATTGCCATCTGCCTTAATGTTACCGCCTGCCTTGGCACCACATTCAAGAATGACATCGCCGCCGGCTTCAAGTGATGCTCCTTCAACTATTCCTTTTACTATAATGTTTCCTCCGGCCTTAACGCTGAAATTTGATGCAATTACGCCTTTTACTTCAACACTGCCTTCATATTCAATATTACCTGTAGAAAGATCAACATTTTCTACAACAAGAACATCAGATACCGTTACTTTACCGTCTTTAAGAGTAACATGTCCTGACTTTTCAGCTGTAAGGGTCATTTTATCTTCGGAAATAACAGTATTTTTTCCATATTTAATAAACGCAGACTTTACAGCAGCAGGCTTTATTGTTTCTCCGTATATATTTGTACCACTTTCTCCGGGAATCTCTTTATGAAGTGTGGCAAGAAGGTCTCCAGCGTTACAATTATTGATTATGTTTAAATGAAAATAGTCAACACTTCCATCTTCTCTGAGAGTTGGCTTTGGCCTTAAATTGGCATTAAAATGCAGTTCCACATAAGCATTTTGTCCCTGCTTTACAGGATTTCCCTGGGCAACGACAATTTCCGTACAATACTTTCTATGTTCAAAGAAATCATGAATGGCTTCAGTCTGAACTCCATAGGTTATCTTTCTGTAGGCAAGGCTTCCTAAGATTTCCTGTTCAGTCATAAGTTCTCCGCCCTCTGTAGGGGGATAAAAAATAGCTGTGACAGTCATCTTATCTTTGGAAACGTCAAATCTTACACCTTCTCTTTCTGGCAAAATTTTAGCCTTAGAAAAGATAATGACATTTTCGCTATCAGAACCGGTCACAGCTTCATTAACTTTAACTACATCGTATTCAATTTTTCTGTCATCCAGGTAATCCCTGACGATGTTCACATCAAGAGCAGTTCCATCCTCAGTAGGTTTAAAAACCCTTATACCGGTTCCTTCATCTGTGATAACCAGTTGAAAATATCCGTTCATGATACGTCCTCGTATTTTTTATTTAGAATTTGTAAGAATACCAAGATATGCGCCCAGTTTTTCGCGCATCTTTTGAAGAGCCTTGGTATGCAGCTGCGATACTCTTGATTCAGATACTTCAAGAACTTCGCTTATTTCCTTTAAAGTAAGCTCTTCGTAATAATACAGGAGAATTACCTTTCTTTCTTTTTCCGTCAAAAGATCCAGCGACTGAGCCAGCATCTTTTTAAGTTCTTCTTTTTCTACAGCCTCCTCAGGCTTAATGAAACCTGAGTTTCTGTTATTGGCATCTTCAGGAATATCTGCACCCTGATCCATGAACTCATTTAAAGATACTACTCCGGTGACCTTCATCTGATTTTGCCAGTTTGCATATTCATCCTCAGAAATCTGCATTTTGGCAGCTATTTCAGAATCTGTAGCCACATGACCGCCATCTCTTTCTATTTCTCTTATGGCAGCATCAATCTTTTTTTGCCTCTGTCTGATAGTTCTCGGAATCCAGTCCATCTTTCTGATCTGGTCCAAAATAGCACCACGAATACGAAGGCTTGCATAAGTTTCAAACTTTACATCCTTCATAAGATCGAATTTATCGATAGCATCAATAAGGCCAAAGATACCATATCCGACAAGATCATCGTACTCAACATTAAAGCCAAGATACATACTAAGTCTGCCGGCAACAAGCTTAACTAAAGGCGCATATTCAAGTATCAGCTTTTCTCTTGTATCAGCTGATTTAGTCTTATTATAATCTTCCCATAATTTACTTCTTGCCGCTTCGTCCATTTAGAAATCCCCACATTGTCAGTATTTTCAGAATTGAGTTGGAACATCCTCATCCTGAATTATTTCAGGGCCCTGCTGCGATGCATCCCTTAAAGCTTCAGCCTCCATTGCAGCTCTGGCTTCTTCTTCGCGTTTTTCAGCTTCACGCCTTTCAGCTACTGCCTTGTCATAATTAATATCTACAAACCCTGCGATCATTCTCTCTACAATTGATCCCATGACAAGAAAAATACAAACACAGATAACCAAAACGCGAATCCACACGCCAACCGGATAATGCTTAAAGTACGTATATACAGCAATAAATAACGTAGCAGTAAGCACTATCACAGGCGTAACCACCTTAGCATTCCACTTCTTGATATCGTCATATACTACAGGTGTTTCTTCTTCATTCAGTTCCGTACTGTCTTTGATTTCTTCTAAATCGGTACTCATATAATCTTTTCCGGTTTACCTACCGCTCTGATTACAAAATTTCCGTTTTCAGGATAAAAAATGACTGTTCTTCCATATGAATCGCCTGTATCCTGTGCAAGTACAGGAATGTTCATCTCCTTTAATTTCTTTAGGGTAGCCTGAACATTTCTATCACCAACCCTCATTGAAGTATTCGCAGTTTGAAAAGCAAACATCTGCGCTCCACCGGCAATCTTGGCAACAAGCCTTGATCTCGAAGCGCCTTTTGCCACAATCTGCTTGATAAGCTCTTCGATTCCGGTATCAGCAAATTTAGGGATATTGGTGTTATTCTTGATCTCCGTGGAATCCGGCAGCATAATATGCGCCAGGCCTCCAATCTTTGTCACAGGATCACGGACAGCTATTCCTACGCATGAGCCAAGGCCCAGTGTCGTAATGCCATCGGGGCTTACACAAATATTAAGATCAGCCATACCAACCTTTATTATCTGACTCATATAATGCCCCTTTGCTTAAAGCTCAATACCCGTTATTCCCAGTGAAGAAAGAATCTTTTTATAACCATCCACATCAGGCAACATGATAAAGTATCCACTTAGTTTTACTTCATCAAAGAACTGATTTTCAATCAAAAGTATCTTATCACCCATCATTCCAAACTGTATGGCCGGTACGGATAAAATAGCTCCGGCCATATCTATTGCAACAAAAGGAATAGACGGAACAAGTTTAAGGTTTGTCATCATTGACAAGGAATTTAAGTAAGAACCGGTAATGATATTTCCGACTTCTTTCAGAGCCGAAAGCTCTACTTCATCAAATTCCGCATCGTCATCCTTGTGTCCGGTGCCCATCAGCTTATCTACAAGATGTCTGGCTGCAACTTTTCCCAGAAGAAACATAATGCTTCCGTCGATGTCGCCTTCAACAGCCAGATAAATACCTGCCATTATCTGCTCAGCGCCGCCCATCATGTCTCCCACATCTTTAAAATCAAGAAGTCTGACCTGAGGAACAGACATATCAACTTTTGTTCCAATCATCTGAGCAAGAGCTGTAGTAGCATTACCTGCACCGATATTGCCCAGTTCTTTGAGAACATCAAAATACTGGTTGGACAGATCGTCCAAACTCAAATCTCCCATATTGATTCCTCCAATTAACTAGCGCTGGCAGTTTCCTTTGCTTCCTTTTCCGAAACAACTGCTTCAAGATCAAGAATAGAAACAAGGCCTCCGTCATAGTGACCAACTCCGCTGACAAAAGATGCATTGGCCTTCTTGTTCTTCTCATCGAAGCGCATCTTTTCAATGTTATTTGAATCAAGAGTAAGAACCTGATTAACCTGATCCACAATAATACCTACCAGATCTCCCGAATCAGTCTTTAAGATAATGATCCTGGATTTATCTGTGATCACATCCTCATCAAGTCCCATTTTCATACGAACACTCATAACCGGAACAATTTCGCCACGGATATTGATAACACCCTTAAGATAGGCATCAACCTTGGGAACTCTGGTGATCTGCTGCATTCTAACTATGTTGTCGATGAATTTGATATTTATTCCATATTGCTCATCATCAATTTTGATAATGATATACTGAATAAGTTCTCCTACATCTGAATTATCTCTAAGTTCATTCATATGCTCTTCTTCCTTTCCTAAAAGTCAAAAGACAAACATCAGAAAATTGCATTTGTATCAAGGATAAGTGCTATCTCACCATCTCCAAGGATTGTAGCGCCGCTTATGAGCTTACATTTATTTGTGTATTTTCCAAGTGGCTTAATAACGATTTCCTGCTGTCCCATAAGTTCATCAATAACGAGACCAATCTGCTGATCACCTTTTCTGGTGATAACAACTACCATATCCTCTTCAGGAGCCTTGGTAGAATCTGTATCTAGAACTTTATTAAGCCTGACTATAGGAGTTACGCTGCCACGAAGATTTATAACTTCTTTATTCTCAACAAGCTTTAAATCTGATGGAGAAACATCCTCAATGCTCTGGATTGAATCAAGAGGAATAGCATATTTCTCGTTTCCTACTATAACCATGAGAGCCTGGATAATAGCAAGTGTAAGCGGAAGTCTTATGATCCATGTGGATCCTTCGCCAAGCTTTGTCTTAACTGTAACTTCACCTGAAAGTGATTCTACTTTAGACTTAACAACGTCAAGTCCTACGCCTCGTCCTGAAATTTCAGATACCTGTTTGGCTGTAGAAAATCCCGGATGGAAAAGAAGTTCAACACACTGCTTTTCTGTCAAAAGAGCTGCCTGATCAGGTGTAACTACGCCCTTTTCAATAGCTTTATTCTTAACTGCCTCTGCATCAATTCCGTTACCGTCATCACCAACTTCAATAACAACGCTGTTACCATCCTGGAAGGCGTGGAGGAAAATCTGTCCAACCTCAGGTTTGCCACGCTGTGCACGAAGTTCAGCGTTCTCGATACCATGGTCAGCACTGTTTCTGATAAGGTGCATCAAAGGATCACCGATCTCATCAACCACAGTACGATCCATTTCTGTATCTTCACCGGTCATTGTCAGTTCCATCTTCTTGTTAAGAGTCTTATTAAGATCTCTGATCATACGAGGGAACTTCTGAAGTACACTCTCAATAGGAACCATTCGAACTTTCATGACTGATTCATGAAGGTTTGTGGTTACACTCTCAAGGTACTCAATCTGCTCATTTACTCCACTGCTGCTTACTCCTGATGTATTTGCAGCAGAGATAAGGGAGTTCTTTGCAATAATAAGCTCTGATACAAGGTTCATAAGAACATCGAGCTTTTCAATATCTACACGAACCGTTCTGTTAACAACAGGTTTTCCGACAGGCTTCTTTCCACCTGCTCCGCCACCACCGGCAGCTGCAGGAGCCGGAGTATTAGCTGCAGGAGCTGCAGGTGTTGCAGCCTTTGCAGGTGCTGCCTCAGCTGCAGGAGCTTCATCTTTATCTTCAGCAGCCTTTGCGCCGGAAGGATCAAATTCTCCCACTTCACAGCCTTCAACTTCTGAAACCGCCTTAACAATCTCTTCTACCTTAGCCTTATCTTCATCAGTAATAAGAATAAGGCTAAAGCTGAATTCAAATTTTTCATCTTCAATATCCTGAGTATTAGGCTCTGAACAAGCAATCTCACCGATTTCTTCAAGCCCTTTGAATACGAGGAAGCCTCTGGCCGCTTTCAGGATACATGACTCCTGAATGTGCACTGTTACGCCCCAGATCTTTTTACCCTGAGACTTAGCTTCCTCCAATGTGGATTTAACTGATGGATCAAGTTTGATAGCGCGATAATCAGTAGTACCGTCTGCTCCAACCGCAGGTTCGTCAGAAGACTCTGCAGCATCACCGGCAGGCGCAGCAGAAGCATCAGCTGCAGGCGCAGCACCACCATTTCTGATATCCGCCAAAGATTTTATAATATTCTGATGCTCGTCAGTACCCTCGTCCTGATTCTCTGTTATGTTGTCAACATACTCCTGAATAGCATCCAGACACTGAAGGAGAACATCGATATCTGCAGATTTGATCTTAATTTTACCTGCACGAACATCTGAGAAAACATCCTCCATATCATGGGTCAGATTCTGCATTCTGGTATAACCCATGGTTCCGGCCATACCTTTCATGGAATGAGCCGATCTGAATATCTCATTAATACAATCCTCATTCTCGGGATCCTGCTCCAGAGTCATGATATTGTCATTAAGAGACTGAAGGTGCTCCTTCGCTTCATCAAGAAAGACACTTAGATACTGGGAAACATCCATAACCTATTTACCTCCATTATGTAGTGATGATTATTCAAAAGCATATTTTTTAAACCGCACACTTTTGAATGTATTATCGGCTATATGAATGGAGGAATTTAGAAAATAGAAATAAAATTTAAGTTAATAAGTAATGAAATCCCTCAATTCACACCGACGTGTAATATTATTTCCTGGGCAACGTCTTCAAGCTTTACGACCTGATCGACAAGTCCAGCTGTTGCTACTGCTTTAGGCATTCCATACACAGTACAGGTACTTTCTTCCTGTCCGATAACATAAACTTTTTTCTTACTCTTTAAATTCTTTATCCCCTCTGTTCCGTCAGCTCCCATTCCGGTCAGAACTACGCAGCAAATTTCGTCGTAATCAGAATCCATGAGAGACTCGTACATAAAGTTGGCGCAAGGTCTTACTCCCTCTCTTGTAGGACCGTCCATGTAATGGATAACACTTTTTCCGCCCTGCTTTATGACGTGCATATGCTTGCCACCTCTGGAGATATAAACCCATCCGGGTTTTAATACATCTCCCTCGGCTGCTTCTTTCACGCTTACCTCGGAAAGAGAATCAAGCCTTTCTGCAAGAGAAGCTGTAAAGCCTTCAGGCATATGCTGCACGAGAACTACCGGTGTTTTTAAGTTTTTGGGAAGTTTTGGAATAACAGACTGAAGCGCCCTGGGTCCACCGGTGGAACTTGCGATAGCTACAATTCTGCTACCGGTTATCTTGCTTGCGGATTTGCTTACAAGCTCAACAACCTTTCTGGACTCCTTAGCATCTTCAATTGAAAAAGCTCTGGCTGCAACCGGTGCTCTTGATTCAGCAACCGCTGCAAGAGTATTGATGAAGTGCTTTGTAAAGTCCTCTCCCCTACATTCTGAAGCTCTGTCCGGTTTATGAACAAAGTCCAGTGCCCCCAGGTCAAGAGCATCCATCGTAACCTTCGCACCTTCTTTAGTATCGGTGCTGGCCATCATGATCTTTGCTCTGATCTTATTTTTTTGAAGCTCCCGAAGTAACGTAATACCGTCCATTCTTGGCATGTTTATATCAAGAACAACAGCGTCATACGTATTCTTTTTCAGAAGATCCAAGCCTTCAACCCCATCTTTGGCCTTGTCGACCACCTTGAATCTCGGATCTGAATTAATAATATCACTGAGAACAGTTCTCATGAGTGCAGAGTCATCAATAATTAAAATTTTTTTCATAATTAAGTTTGCTTCTTTCTTATTTTTCGTTCTTCCTCAAAGATAAAGTGGATGATATCTTCTCTGGAATCCTCATCAATGTTGATGTACTGAATTCTATGTTCAAAAAGCCCGGGCCTGCTTTCTAGTTCCTGTACCTTTAAAACGCTGCAGAGCATTTCATAGTCCTTGTCGTTTACATTTCCCGGAAGCTTGTATGAACAGTAAATGGTCGATCCTTCTTCATACCTGAAGTTTGCTACAAATCTAAGTCCTCCGCCACTGATATCTACAACAACACTTCTTTGAAGTGCGCTTGTATCAAGTAAAAAGCGCCTGTTAAGTTCGAATGCTTCAATGTCTTCACGGGAGCACAGCTTTGATTTAAGTTCCAGCGCACAGCTGAATCTGTAATACTCTCTTCGTTGAAGCTTTTGAAGCTGGCTTGTAAGATCCAGTACAAGGACATATATGTTGTCACTTCTATAGCGGTCAACAATCCTTGAATAACACTGGAAAAGACCTTTTGTACTGTAAAAACAAAGACTGTATTCTCCGTCTACAGGTAAAAGTACAAGTCTCCCTTTTTCGTAGGGCATCAGAATTTCGATTCTGTCATCGGATGTTACATCCATGACCTTACTCATATAAATTTGTCTTGTTCTGGCATCATTATCCATCCAGATTTTACCGGTGGCTTTAAGTTCTACCCGGTTGCCAGGTGAAATATAGTCAGCCAACATATTTTCAGTATTCTCCATTCATTTTAGTTTGGAAAAACATTTGGTGTATTGCTTAATTTTCGGCCCGTTATTATATGTGAAAAGAAACCGGCCATACCTCTTTGTTTGATCTCGATAACCTCTCCGGGATTCATAAGCCTTGAGGCTATCGCTTCAAATGCCTTGACTGACTTGGCATTTGGATATTGTAAAGAAACCGGCGACTGCTGCATAACACTTCTTGAAAGCATCTGATCCTGAGGAATCGCGCCAAGATATGTCAGAGGGAGCTTCAAATATCTCGCAACAACAGCATTTAATTTGTTAAAGAGCTGCTGTCCCTCATCATCTGAGGAGACTCTGTTTGAAACAACCTTGACCTTTGTATTTTCCCTGGAAAATCTAGGTGTCTGGTTCAGTGCTTTAAGCAGCGAATAAGAATCCGTTATAGATGTTGGCTCAGGAGTCGTTACTAAAATAATCTCTCCGCTTGCCACAAGGAATTCTGTTACAGCGCTTGATATACCGGCGCCGGTATCTACAATAATTATATCGGCAATTGCATCAAGTTCGGCGAGATTTACAATAATGTAAACCAGATAATCCCTGCTTAAATTGTACATTCCGGAAATGCCGGAACCACCTGAAATAAATCCAATTCCTTCAGGTCCCCAGGTTATGATATCCTTGATATTTTTTCCCTGATAAATAAGATCGCAAAGATTATGCTTTGGTACAGTGCCGAACATGATCTCTATATTTGCAAGTCCAAAATCGGCATCGAGAATTATTACTCTTTTACCCATTTTTTTGAACTGTATAGCAAGATTTATAGCAACATTCGATTTACCTACACCGCCCTTACCACTTGTAACCGTGATGATTCGGGCAAGAGGCCGCTGCTGCACATTAGAATTCTTGATTATATTCCTAAGCTGCGTAGCCTGATCCATATATATTCCACCCAAATATTAACTCTTTCCACCCAGAAGATTTTTAACGATACGCTGTGCGTCAAAAACAGCTATATCATCCGGAACATTCTGACCGTTTGTAATATATCCGATAGGTGCACCTGTGTGCATACGCACATTATAAAGATTTCCCTTTGCACCTGTTTCATCCATCTTGGTAAATATCAGTTTGTAGGCCACTAGCTCAGAGTATGAATCGGCAATATCGATAAGATCCCTGTACTTGGTCGTGGCTGAGAGAACAAGGTAATTTTCACAATCCATTATATCTTCAAGGGTCCTGATATAATTCTCAATGTCGGTCTTAAGCTCATCATTGTGCTGAGAATGCCCGGCAGTATCCACCATTATGTAATCATAATTCTTAAAATCTTCAGCAGCCTGCTTCATTTCATCAACAGAATAGATTACTCTGAATGGAATCTCCAAAATTGACGCATAGGTCCGAAGCTGCTCTGCTGCGGCTATTCTATAGGTGTCCACAGTCAAAAGAGCTACTTTCTTCCTGAGCGTAACAGAAAGCTCGGAAGCAAGCTTGGCAATTGTTGTAGTTTTGCCTACACCGGTAGGACCAATGAAAATCTCTGCTCTTGGGCCGTTGCCATCAACTTCTTCTATAGGCTCTGCCTTTCCGAATTTGAGAACCATCTTCTGATAAACATTTGCCAGAGCGAAGTCAAAGGGCATTCCGGGCTTTGTTATTTTTTCAACCTCATCGGTAAGCTGGTTGACATAGATTTCGTCAACTTCATTCTCTATAAGAGTATTATACAACAGTTTAATGAAAGATAGATTTTCCTCAGAAATATCATTTTTCTTATTCTTTGAAACTGCAGCTCCGGGGGCGGGTTCAGATGAAGTTTCCTCTTCATCTCTTACGGTATTTTTGATATTTTTTTCTAAAAGAGAACTTAAGTTATCAAGTTTCTCCTCGATGGCGCTGCTGTCATCGATAATATCAGGAGATTTGTTGATCTTAATAGGCTCGCGAAGAACATCACTCTGACTGACATCAACCAGAGGATTTCTCGGAACAGGTCTGGTATTCTTGTCAGGAGTATAAGTCCTGGCTATAGGAGTTTTTTCAGTTTCTTCCTCAAGAGCCACGGTCACTTCAATTTTCTGGGACTGAAAAATTGAAAAAAAGCCGTTCTTTTTTACAGGTCTGACATTCATTACAACAATGTTCTGACCCAGCTCCTTTTTAGCCTCTTCTGTAGCCTCACTCTCGGTTTTTCCAACATACTTTTTGATAATCATTTATGCAGTTACCATCCCCACTGATTGTAATTCTATATTAGGCTCCACTTCGTTGTACGAGATTACAACCAAATCCTTGTAATAATCCTCTGTCATTTTCTTAAAGTACATTCTGACAATAGGCGATGCCATAATAATGGCCATTCTGCCAGCGTCTTCAAGCTTTTTGACCTGTTCCCCAACAGCATTTAAAATAGCTTTCGTTCTGGCAGGATCCAAAGTAAGATAAGCGCCTGTCTCAGTCTGTTTGACACTGCTCATGATCTCCTGCTCAATCTTGGGATCAAGCGTAAGGACACTAGTTGTCTCACCGGGAATAAAATATTTACTTGAAATTGCTCTTTTAAGTCCCTGCCTTACATATTCTGTAAGAATATCGGGATCATGTGTGGACGGAGCAAAATCAGCCAGCGTCTCAAATATAGTTACAAGATCTCTTATCGATACACCTTCGCTGAGAAGATTTTGAAGAACTTTTTCTATTTCACCAAGATTCATGAGCTTAGGCACAAGCTCCTCCACAAGAGCAGGGTTATTCTCTTTGAGATTGTCCACAAGATTCTGTACATCCTGTCTGGTCAAAAGCTCTGCGATATGAGTTCTTATAACCTCGGTAAGATGTGTGGCAATAATGGATGGAGGATCCACAACGGTATAACCGAGGCTCTCTGCTCTCTCACGCTGTCCCTCCGTAATCCAGATAGCCGGAAGGTGGAATGAAGGCTCAAATGTAGGAATACCGGTTATTTCGTCCTCTACATGTCCGGGATTCATAGCCATATAGTGGTCAAATAAAATCTCGCCATCACTTACCTGTATACCTTTAATTTTAATGATATATTGATTAGGATTCAACTGAATATTATCCCTCAGTCGAATGATGGGAACTACAGTACCCAGTTCAAGCGCCACCTGACGTCTTATCATAACTACTCTGTCAAGAAGGTCACCACCTTGATTTACATCTGCAAGAGGAATGATTCCGTATCCAAATTCAAGCTCGATAGGATCAACCTGAAGAAGGCTGGTGACATTTTCAGGCTGCCTGATTTCTTCTGCCTGCGTCTCCTCAGGAGAAGCCACTTCAGCTTCCGTTGCAACTTCTTCTATTGTCTGGCTTGTGATTCTACCAAGAACAATAAAGGATGCTCCGAAAGTAACATACAAAAGCGTTGGAAGCGGTGAAAAAATACCAAGACCGCAAAGCACGCCTCCTACCAGATACAGCGTCTTTGGCATACCAAAGAGCTGATTGATAAGCAGGTGTCCAAAGTCTGCTTCTTTTGATCCCTTTGTAACAAGGATACCTGTTGACATAGATATCATAAGTGACGGAATCGAGCTTACAAGACCATCACCCATCGTAAGTATCGAATAGGTGTTAATTGCTGTGTTTATATCCATGCCACGTCTTAAAATTCCCATGGCAATACCGCCAATAAGGTTTGTGGCTGTGATGATCAGTCCCGCTGTGGCATCTCCCTTAACATACTTGGTAGCACCATCCATTGCGCCGAAAAAGCTTGCCTCTTCCTGTATTTTATCTCGCCTTCTCTTTGCTTCTGCGTCTGTAATGGCACCGGTATTAAGATCTGCATCAATAGCCATCTGTTTACCCGGCATAGCATCAAGCGTGAATCTTGCTGAAACTTCGGCAACTCGTTCAGAACCTTTGTTGATGACCATAAGCTGAACTATGATAAGAATTACATACACAATAGCTCCGACTATAAGATCACCGCCGCCTACGAAGGATCCAAACACAGTGATAACTTCTCCCGCGCTTCCCTGCGTAAGTATAAGTCTTGTAGATGAAACGTTAAGTGCAATCCTGAAAATAGTGGTAAACAAGAGGATTGTCGGAAAAAAAGACATCTGCAAAACGTCGGTAGCAAACATTGCTGTAAACATGATCACAAAAGAAAGCGCCATATCAAAAGCAAGAAGAATATCCAAAAGCCAGTCCGCAAGAGGAATGATGAGCATAACAATGGCTGCCACAATGTAGAGGGCAAGGCCATAATCATAGACACGATTAATGATTTTCTTTTTATCCATTCACCGTTCCTCCTTTCTTCTTTGCTTTTAATGCAAAAATCATGCTTTTCCTTTAAGGTGATATACATATGCGAGAACTTCCGCAACTGCCTTGTAAAGCTCGGGAGGTACCATTTCCCCCACTTCCACATTGGCAAAAAGCATTCTTGCAAGAGGCTTGTTTTCTACAATTTCAACTTTGTTTTCTTTAGCTATCTCTTTTATCCTCTGTGCAATGTAGTCGGCACCCTTAGCCACAACAATCGGCGCATCCGCTTCTTCAGCATCATACCTTATGGCAACAGCATAGTGAGTAGGGTTCGTGATAACAACATCGGCCTGTGGTATCTGCTGCATCATACGCCGCCTTGATGCCTGCATCATACGCCTCTTCTGAGCACCCTTAATTTCCGGGTTTCCTTCAGAGTTCTTGAACTCATCCTTTACTTCCTGCTTGGTCATCATCATATCCTTGTTGAATTTGCGCCTCTGATATATAAGATCTGCAAAAGCAATTATCATATATGCAGCTGCAATCCTTATTCCAAGGTCTATGATAAGATTTCCCATGAGGCCAATGGCCTTTTTCAGAGGCATATCGTACAAGAGAAAAAGAGACTCCTCTCTGCCGCTAAAAAAGGAAATAATGACCACCGCCATAATACCAAGCTTTAATATGGACTTAGCCAGTTCAAAAAGCTTTCTTGTAGAAAAAATCTTTTTCATGCCGCTTATTGGATCAAGCTTTGAAAACTTTGGCTGAAGGGGCTTGCCTGTAGGCTTAAAACCCACTTGAACAAGGTCGCATAAAAAAGCAATCAGAAATCCCACCAAAAAGAACGGAGCGCATATAAGAAGCATGGTTAAAAGCGCATTATTCAGGATGCTCTTTATGTATTCAACAGGCAGATATCCGTTATAGGTTCTGGCCACATTCGGAATGTTGTTGTAAACTCTCCCAAAGATATTCTGGAAATTAGTCCCCATGAAGCCGTAGCCCACGCGCAAGATAATAAAAAACGCAAGAAGCGAGAAGGCTGTAGCTACTTCCTGGCTTTTTGCCACCTGACCTTCTTTTCTGGCATCATCAAGCTTCTTGGCTGTAGGCTGCTCGGTTTTTTCAGCACCATTTGCATCCTCAGCAAAGAACTGCAGATTCAGTTTCATTCGCGGCACATAATATTCATCAGCCACTCTGCTGCATGCTATAGACAAAATTCTCCATAAGCTCCTTCATGTTTATAAAAACAAAGTTTGATGCATCATTTAGCATCGAAACAGTAACAAACATTATCATCAGACCGATAACAATCTTAATCTGAATACCCACCGCAAACATGTTCATCTGAGGCGATACCTTCGCAAGTACACCAAGAACAACGTTTGTGATAAAAGTTATAATAAAGATCGGAAGACAAATCCTGAATCCGATAACTATGTAGTCCCTCATAAATTTAAGGATGGATTCAAGAAGCATATCCGAATTTATAACCGCACTGTTTACCGGAATAAGGGTAAAAGTGTCTGCAAGAGCCCTTAAAATATGCTGATACATTCCCGTCAGGATCAGCATCATGGTAAGTACCTGCGAATACAGACTTCCGGTGATGGTTACCTGTTCATTGGTGTTGGGGTCAAATATATTTACCATTGACAGACCAATCTGCATATCAACTATAGTTCCGGCAAAAGATGCTATCAGCTCACAAATCTGTACGGCATATCCTATAAGAAAACCGGCCAGAATTTCTTTAAGAACAATAATCGTAAATCCCATTACAGTATTGTACTCAGGCGGAGAAAAAGGCGCAGTGCCAAAGAGCATCATGGATAAAAGCATGGAAAATCCAATCTTTACCAGGTTCGGAGTCTGCCTTCCGCCAAAAAAAGGACAAACAAACACAAAACTTGTTACTCTGACCAATATAAGCAAAAATATCTCCAGATCCCCGTAACTAAAATCGTAGCTTATCATACTTTTTTACCTGACATATTGAGAAAAACTGGACCAGAGCTGTACAATAAATCCGGATAATTCTGTCAGCATCCAGTTTCCGATAAGCATGATAACAAGGAACACGCCAAGTACTTTAGGTACAAAGGTCAGGGTCTGCTCCTGAATAGAGGTAACAGTCTGGAATATCGAAATTACAAGACCGATAATCATTGATGTTAAGAGGATCGGAAGGGACATTTTTATAACCATATAAAGAGCTGAACTTACGATCAGATTTATATCTTCTATTGTGATCATTTTTCTCTCCCTCTCCTTTTTTTAATCAGTAGAATGACTTTACAAGATTACCGATGATAAGGCTCCAGCCGTCTGCAAGAACAAAAAGCAGGATCTTAAACGGCAAGGAAATTGTGGTCGGCGGTAACATCATCATACCCATACTCATAAGTACCGAAGCCACAACCATGTCTATTACAATAAACGGTATATATATCAAAAAGCCGATAATAAAAGCTGTTCTTAGCTCACTAACAATAAAACTTGGAATGAGTACCACATTTGGAATGCTCTCAAGTTCGCCGTCCCATTCAATACCATCTATCTGCATGAACAGGATCACGTCCTTCTTTTGCGTCTGACCATACATGAACTGTCTGAAAGGGTCCATTGCTTTTTCATAGAACTCCCTCTGCTCCATCTCCCCATTTTCAAAAGGGATAACTGCATCATTGTAAACAGTTGTAAGAGTTGGCTGCATTATAAAAAGAGTCATAAACAAAGCGATACCGATCATCACAAGGTTTGGTGGTGATGTCTGGGTACCTATGGCAGTTCTGGTAAAATGGAGAGCTACAATGATCCTCGTAAAAGAGGTCATCATAACAAGAAGCGTTGGAGCCAGAGAAATTAAAGTTAAGATGATAAGGATTCTCAGAGCACCGTTTAAAGAGCCATTTCCATTGTCATAGGTTATGGTCACCGTATTTGCAATGTTGAGTTCTTTAAGGTCCTCCGGATCCTCTGAAGAACCGGGTTCGTTAATATAGGTTCTCTCTCCCTGAGTACCGGTCAAGTGATCTACTGTGTCAGTAGTGGGATCTGTAGGTGAAGTATCTACAATTATATTCTCAGTAGCATAAGTTGTAATTCCAAAAGATAAGGACAGGAAGAAAGCCATAATAAGCATTAAAAGCGAACGCTTTAAAATGCCCACATGGTTTAAGGTTTTTTTATCTTTTCTCTTCCTATCTCCCCACTTTATTTGCATTACTTCTTTTTCTCACCCTTGATTTTTTCGAGAATGTCTTTAAAAGACATATTCTCTTTTTCACCCGTATTAAGCATAAGCTCATCGGATAAGACGTCTCCAAGATTTACAATCTGATCTTTGGAAACGCCGATTGCAACATATCTGTTACCGATACGTATTATCTGAACATACTTGGTGGCAGAAATCTTGCAGGTTTCTACAACTTCAATATTCTTACCGATATCTGCACCCTTTTGATAATTTGCCATCCATTTGGTGGCATAATAAGTAGCGCCCAAAACAACTATAAATATTATCAGTACAGATATAAACTGCAGGTAAGAATCAAATTCACTTCTCAGATTCTGCCCATTTTGCACAATAAGCAAATATGCCATTATATGTTCCCCAAAAACTTTTATTGTACTATCTCGGTTACACGAACGCCGAAACTTTCCTCGATAACAACTACTTCTCCCTTTGCAACAAACTTGCCGTTAACAAGAACATCCACCGGTTCGCCGGCAACTTTATCAAGCTCAATGATGGTACCCGGTGCAAAATCAAGAATATCAGCGATAGGTTTGGCTGTTCTTCCAAGCTCAACAGTAACTTCAAGAGGCACATCTTTGATGATACCGATGTTTTCGCCGCCTGCCATGATAGTTGTGCCACCGGAAAAATTCTGGAACTGTGCCGGCTGAATATTCATGTTCATCATCTGAGGCATAGGCATTTGCATCGGCATACCCATCTGAGGCATACCCATCTGTGGCATTCCCATCTGTGGCATTCCCATGCCCATTTGGCCGGCCATCATATTTGGATCCATTTGAGGCATTGCTGCAGCGCCGGCATCCGGAGCCGGTGCAGGAGCCGGTGCAGGAGCAGGCGAAGGCGCAGGAGCCGGTTCTGGCTCGGATGATGCTCCGGCATCTGTAAGAACCGTATCTTTAAGAGTCTTTGCAAAATCTATAGGATACAGCTGCATAAGAGTTGAATCCACCAGATCGCCCACCTGCATCTTAAATGATATCTTAACAAATGTTCCTGTTAAGAAATCAGCAATATCAGACGGATCATCATTGATCATATCAAGAAGAGTAGCCTGTGGCGGACTTATATCAACTTTCTGATTGATCATTGTTGAAAGAGATGTGGCTGCAGCACCCATCATCTGGTTCATAGCTTCTGAAATAGCTGACAGCTGCAGTTCTCCGATCTCACCATCAGTATTGGTTCCGTCACCACCCATCATAAGGTCGGTAATAACCATTACATCGTGTTCCTTTAGAATAAGGATATTTGTTCCGTCAAGACCTACTGTGTATTTGATCTGAATAAATACGCAGGGTCTCTCATAATTGTTAATAACGCTTCCCCAGTTAGCCAATTCTACCTGAGGTGTTGTGATATTAACTTTCTGATTAACAAGGGAATACAGCGTTGTAGCTGAAGATCCCATACTGATATTAGCCACTTCACCAATTGCATCTTTTTCAGCATCGGTAAGAAGTGACTCGTCGATTCCGCTGTCCCCGGCAGATGGTGCGGCAGCTCCAGTATCAGGAGCAGGTGTATCCGCAGAATCACCTGCAGCAGCATCTCCACCACCGGAAGTATCCATACCGGCTAATAGTGCATTGATTTCATCTTGTGATAACATTCCATCCATGCTGCTACTCTTCCTCCTCTCTTACAACCGAAGTTATCCTTACGGCATATTTATCCTTCGCAGTTCCGGGCAAAGCTGTGAATTTAAACAGATTACCCACATAAACCTGCATATCTGTATTTACTCTGTTATCTAATCTAATGATGTCCCCAGCCTGAAGATGAACAAAGTCGTTTACAGAAACATTACATTTACCAAGTATGGCTTTTACCGGAACATCCACATGTCTTACCATTGTTTCCAGCGTATCTTCATAATTCTCATCAGTATTCTTCTGCATTGTAGAGAACCAGAACTTGGTATTAAGTTTGTCCATAACGGACTCTAAAGTAAAGTATGGAAGGCAGACATTCATAAGACCTTCCGTATCGCCAATCTTGATATTCAAAGTGACGATAGCAATCATATCTGTAGGAGAAATAACCTGAGCAAACTGAGGGTTTGTCTCTATCCTCTCCATTACGGGATTGATCGCAACAACGTTCTGCCATGGCTCTACCATCAGCTGCATACAGATGGTAACAAGTTTCTCTATTAGTGGCATCTCAATGTCGGTAAAAGGTCTTGGCTTATCCAGAGTTCCTCCCTCACCTCCAAGCATTCTGTCAATGAAGGAAAAACCAATGTTTGCCTGTAGTTCCAAAATTATCGTGCCCTGCAGAGGTAAAAAATTGATTACTCCTAAAATTACAGGGTTTGACAGAGCGTTACTGAATTCCGAATAAGTAACGGTCTCAGAGTTAGCAACAGAAACCGATACGTTCTTACGCAGGTATAAAGGCAAAGTTGTAGATAAAAGTCTTCCGTAATGCTCATAGATCATCTCAAGAGTACGAAGATGCTCTTTGGAGAATTTCGCAGGGCGCTTAAAGTCATAATCTTTGACCTTCTTTTCATCTGCGGCCTGCATTTGATCTACGTCAAGCTCACCAGTTGAGAGTGCTGCCAGCAGACTATCTATTTCATTTTGTGACAGTACTTCACTCAAATTAAATCTCCTTTCTTCAAGCCATATAAAGACCTGAAAGCTTTACTGATAAAGAACGCTTGAGAATGTAACTTCATAAATAAAGTTGGAATTAAACAGTTCCTGAACTTCATCAAGGATCTTGTCCTTGGCAGCAGTGTCGTCTGCCTGAAGTTCCTCAAGAGTATAGGATGAAAGAACATTAGTTATTTTACCTTTTATAAGTTCTCTCATATTTGCCAGTGATTCCTCGGTACCAAGAGTAGCGTAGTCTCCTGAAGCCGTATTCATGGTAAATACAACTTCAACAAGCATATAATGGCTCTTTCCATCCTCTCCCGGTTTAAGATTGATGGTAAGCTGATCGTCTCCCGTAAATCCATAGGTTGCGATATTTCCAACCCCACCACCTGCTGAGCCTGTAAATCCACCGGTATTACCGCCGTTAGCCTCCAGTTCAAGAGCTGCGGCTATATCAGAAATCAGTTTTGCCGTCTGTGAATTGGTAGTCATTACGCTAAGCAGCATAAATCCTGTCATTGCGATATTAACTACCAAAAGTGCAAGAATAATAATAGATAGCAGGTTCTTTTTCATATTCAGGTTCTCCCTCTCATAATCAGTAGTTGGCGCTAAGCGGATTGTAAATCTTGATCTCTACACGTCTGTTTCTGGCTCTTCCCTCATCCGTGGAGTTGTCCGCAATGGGATCATATTCCCCTCTTCCTGTGTGGAGAAGTTTGGCCGGATCAAGATTTGTATTTTCCACAAAATAATTAAATATGGACAGAGCTCTTCCCGAGCTCAGCTCATCATTATTACTGTATTTGCCACCACCGCTCATAGGAACATTATCTGTATGTCCTTCAATCTCTATGGTGCCGCCGGCATAAGATTCAAGAATCTGTCCAACTTTATCAATAACAGGAATTGCGTCTTCCTTTATATCAACCTTTCCTGAGTTGAAAAGAATAGAGCCTTGAATCGTAAGTTCAACATATTGGCTTGTATAGTTTAAAAATACTTGATTTTCAATATCTCCTTCTTCTATCGCTTCCTGTATCTGCTCTGCAAGTTCCTGAGAAGCTTCCAGCTGCTTTTCTTCAAGAGCTTCTTTAAGTTCATGCTCTTCTTTTTCGCCAACTGCGTCTTCCTCTGCATCAGAGTCCTCACCTGACTGGGCAAGACCCATGGAGGTAATATAGCTTGAAAGCTCAGTAAGCTGTGATACGCCGTCTCCAATCAGAGCTCCTTTTCCAATGGCCATTTCGCCTCCGGAAAAGATACCAAATGCAGAACTGAAAGAAGCTGCAACTTCTTCAAATTTTGCTGCATCCATAGTTGCCATAGAGAATAGCAAAACGAAGAAGCACAAAAGAAGGTTCATAAGATCACCAAAGGTTCCCTGCCAGGCAGGTAGACCCGGTTTTATTTCTTCCGGTTTCTTTGCCATTATTCTCCTCCATCACCTGAGCCGTTCTCAGCTTCATAAGCAGCTCTGTCACTTGGTGACAGGAATGATTTAAGTTTCTCCTCGGTTACACGAGGGTTTTCTCCGGCCTGAATGGACAAAAGACCTTCAATAATAATGCTCTTAGCCATATATTCAGCATTACTGCGGGCTTTAAGCTTGTTCTCTGCAGGATAACAGAACCAGTTCGCCAAAACAGATCCATAGAAAGTTGTAATGAGGGCAACCGCCATGGACGGTCCGATTGATGAAGGATCTGACATGTTCTGAAGCATAAGAACCAGTCCAAGGAGGGTTCCGATCATACCCCAGGAAGGGCCCATACCTGCAACATCTGCAAAGAAAGAATAATTTTCTTTATGTCTCTCAGACATGGCATCGATCTCGGCTTCCAATATGCTCTTAACCAGCTCCGGTTCAGTACCGTCAACAATAAGGCCTACGCCTTTTTTCATAAAGGCATCTTCAAGGTTTCCGGCAGCTTCTTCCAGTGCAAGAAGTCCTTCCTTACGGGCGGTATTTGAAAGATCAATGATAGTCTTAATCGTGCCCTTGGTATCATCAGCCGGCATCTTAAAAATCAAAGTATATGATTTAAGGCCGCTTATGAAACTGGGCATGGAACGGGATGCCAGAACCGCCATGAACGCTCCGCCAAAGGTAATCATAGCAGAAGGTGCATCCAGGAAGTATTTAACACCGGTAATTCCGGCACTAAATACAATACTCAGGATCATAAACAAAAAACATAATCCTACACCAAGCAATGACGCAATATCCACAAATATACCCCCTTCTCATAAGTATATGTATGATATGACTCAAAGTATTGAAATTGTATCTACGAACAAAAATATACATCGTCGCTCATAGTTCTGAGCATTTCAGAATGCCAAATCATAAGATTTGTCATTCTTCCATAGAACTAAAAGCGCTCCTTATATATATTTTTGTTCTTGATACAAATGTTTACTACATGAGTATCCATTCATAAGAAAAAGTACTATCGCATAACAAATTTCCAGCAAGTTATCATCCTTCCTGGATCAGTTTCCAAATTTCTTCCAAGCTCTCCTTAACAAGGAGTTTTCTTCCCCCGCTCAGAATAATTACAGTATCCGGATTTGATTCCACTGTCTGAATACTTCTGGCATTTACCAGAATCTTGCGTGTATCCAGCTTGGTTAAAAGAAGTAAGCTCTTCTCCATGGCATAAATCCTTGTACATTAACCCCTGTTGTTATAAATTTAGAATTATTTCACACATGACTGAAATTTTATTTCTACATGCATTAATTTTACCACATTTAATGTACCACAGACCCATGTTTTGTTCACAATTTATACATATTTGAAGCATAATTTCACTTGCTCTGACCGAGAATGAAATTTACTTTCCGATACGAAACTTAATTGTGATTCCAATAAGCGCATAATACAACATATTGTGGTATCACTCTAATTGTAACACTTTTTTATTTCAAGAACAGTATTAATCTTGATTTTTATATCTTTTTTATGGTTCTTAAAGGGGCTGCCGGATGACAGCCCCTTTATCTTTGTATTTTGATGGATTATTTGCAGTTAAAAGTTAAAATTATCTCTTAAGGTTGGTGAGTTCCTCAAGAAGTGTATCAGATACGGTGATGATACGGCTGTTAGCCTGGAATCCACGCTGTGTAGTGATCATCTCTGTAAACTCTTTTGAAAGGTCTACGTTTGACATTTCCAGAACGCCTGTGTTCATGTAACCGCCGTCTGTGGTGATATCCTGGATTGTAGCTTCTCCTGAGTTAAGCGTTGATGCATAAAGGTTATCACCTTCCTTGGCAAGACCGGATGCATTTGCAAATTCTGCTGATGCAATCTGTCCAAGAAGCTTTGTCTGGCCGTTTGAATAAGTAGCGTAGATTGTTCCGTCGGTACTTATTGTAACGCCGTTCATCTCTCCTACTGCACGACCAGTATTGAGGGATGACTTATCACCCTTTACAACCTTGATTGTTGAGGAACCGTTTGTGTTGTAGTTTGTAACAGTTGAGAAGTCGATTTCGATTGATCCGACAGTTCTCTCTGATCCCGGAGTTTCCTGGAATCCAAATGCCTCAAGACCTGGAACGCTTTGGTCAAATACCAGGTCAACTTTCTTTGTTGTCTCGTTTTCATTTGCTGACTTAATATTACCTGTTGCTGCGTCAAATACCAGCTGTATAGTCTTGTTGGCTCTTGACATGTCAGCTTTTGATGTGTAGAGCTTGATTCCAAGGTCTTCGTCAATTGTATAATAGCCCTCTGATCCGTAAGCTCTTGCGTCCGCATCAGTTATTCCGTATACATTCTGCAAAAGACCTTTTGTCTGTGTGTTTGCTGTTGTAAGAATATCTGAAATGTTGCCTTCCAGAGCAAAAGTCTTTCCATCTGTTGTATCAAGAGGATATGCAATTACATCGTTAGCTGTTGTATACTTTGCAACACCGTCAGTTACTTCGCAGAGGTAATCAGGATTAAGCTCAACATTGTCAGTCCACTCATGAGTAATTGTGATCTTACCACCGTTTATGAAAGATACTTTAAACTCTTCATTCTGAAGTGAACTGAAATCATCTGTAAAGCCTGCAGTCTTTCCTTTATTAAAAACCTTTACTTCGTCAGCTGTAACGCCGTAGATTTTCTGAAGGATCGGAGCCACCTCATCCATTGTGAAGCCATCGCCACCATCTGATAGAACATATCCGGTCTTCTTTGTAGCAGAATCTCTAAAGACTATTGTAGGAACATCATAGTCGTAGGTTGTAGTATCAGCGTTAAACGGCTGCTCGTTTCTGTTAAATGTAGCATATGGTGTTTCGTCAAGATCAAGTGACTTTACGTCATAATAAACTTTTGTTGTAAAACCTGTTGTACCAGTGATGTCGCGGACCGTTGGTGTAAATGTTGCGCTGTTAAAATCAACGTTATCAACATCTGATTCTGTTACAAGAGACTTAAATTCATTTCTTTGTGTAGCATTTGTAAGATCAGTATAATTCAGAGTAATGTTTGTATCCATTAAAGAAGTATACAGATCTAAACTTGTTGCATCATCATCAGCTACAGTAATCTCGTAGGTATTAGCAGGTGATGCATTGTTGTCTGTAATTGTAATAGTGAAATCAGCAGTAAGGGCATCATACTTCGATGTTGCTGTAACATTTGTGCTTGTAAGGTCAACTACACCAGCTCCTGCTTTTGCGTCAACCAAAGCTTTAAGCTGAGCAAACTCAGTTGACGTAGAAGCCGGAATAGTCATTGGCTGATCGGAAGCTATCTTATCCGATAGAAGTTCAAAAAGCTTTGGTGTAGCAGAAGGTGTTATGGATGCATCATTGTTCTTATTTTCTGTCTTTGATTTTCCGCCATAGATATTCAGGATTCCATCAGAATCAGAATACTCATAGTATGCTCCGTATGGATAGTTTGTATCATCTGCTGCAATTTCTGCGATAATATCACTGATTGTCTTGCCTGATAAATCCTTGTTTGTAAAATAGTTGTTATATGTACTCTTAAGCTTTGTAGCCTTCTCTGCTTCTTCTGTATCTTCCGGAACCTTGCTGGCTACAACTGTGAGCTTGTCATCATCGAATGTGTATCTGTAGTTATTGATATCTGCCAAAATGGCAGAAGCCGTTGTTGAATTAAGCTTAAATACATCAGCAAGCATATCTTTGTTTAATGAATTCATCTTGCCGCCATCCTCTGAAGGAGCCAGGTACCCAAAATTATCCGACTGCCTTGAATAGTAGTAGTCAGTATTATCCTTTACAAAGGACTTATAAGTTGTATTTGTGATAGATGAACTAAAGTCTGAAAAATCAAATGTAACATCAAGTGTATCCTGGTTGATTTCGAAGTTCTTGATATTAGCATATCTCTTTGTGCTGGCTGTCGGATACATCTTTGAGAGGAATCCCTCGATATTTGAAAGTGTTGTGATAGAATCACCTGTTGCCGGAACATTCTCAAATACTGTCTGGCCACTCTGCTGATAGATAGTAGCAACTGTCTTATCTGTAGCGTCGGCTGCTATATAGTATCCACCCTGTATTTCTTTGTAACCTTCACTGTCCTGAATGTTACCGAAGCTTACGCCTTCCATCTGAGCTGCTGTAAGTTTGTTTCCCTTAGAATCAATGATCTCTGTAAGCTCGCAGGAGAAAAGATGATCTTCACCTGTATCCTTGATGTTGAATTTTCCTGTGTAGAGATAACCCTTGTTGTCATAGAACTCAAGAGTAATTGTCTTACCATCATCAGATACAACGTTAGGGTCCTTGTCATCAATATTTCCGCTTACAAGAGCAGATGTTGTAGATGCCGGAGAATATGTTGAGTTTTCAGCACTCATGATCTGAAGGTTTGAAAGCTCACCGTTTTTGTTAACTGTAATCTCACCTGTATCAGGATCTTCAATTGCATTCCATCCCATTACAAAGTATCCGTTTGACTGCATTGCAAGGTTACCTGCTCCGTCAACGTAGAAAGAACCGTCTCTTGTGTAGAGGTTTTCTTTTCCGTTGTTAACAACGAAGAAAGCTTTTCCTGTGATCATGATGTCAAAAGGATTGTTTGTGGTCTGGGTTGCGCCCTGAGACTCAATGGCTGTTCCAATAGCACCTGACTTGGCACCAAGACCGATCTGACGAGCATTTACACCGCCCTTGGTCTCTGTTGCACCGGATGCAGCCTGAGTTGTCTGATACATAAGATCTGAAAAAGTGATCGACTGAGATTTGAAAGAAGTTGTATTTACGTTCGCGATGTTGTTACCAAGAACATCCATCTTAGTCTGATGTGTACGAAGTCCTGCTACACCAGAATACAAAGATCTCATCATAAGGCAAAGTCCTCCATCTGTTTTTAGGCTGACTTTAATAAACGTAAGGCTCACCATTCCTTACAAATTAAAGCTTACCCTCTTTTTGATTTTGGACGGTTTGGGTAATTTTTAGAAGATTTCCTCTGTCAGTCAGAAATCTAAGATCTCCTAAAGGCTAAAGCCTTTTCGGTCCAATCAAGCAATTACCGCTCCGTCTATGTTTGTAAAAACGTTACTGTTGTTTTCTGTCTGATCCATTGCTGTCACTACTGTGTGATTTGGTACATTTACTATAAATGCCAGCTGATCCACCAGGATAAGGGAATCCTTTATTCCTCTTTCACCGGCCTGCCTTGCACCTTCCTGAAGTCGTTGCATCTGGTCGTTTGTAAGTTCTATATTTCTAAGGCTCAATCTGTTGACCGCGTGCTTTGAAAATCTGACATCAGTTGCACCCTCGCTATTAATATCGGCAGATTCTTTTACTTTATTTAGTACCGAAGCAAAAGAAGATTCACCGGAAGGAAGTGGAGTCTTATCCACTTTGTTAGTCTTCGGATTTAAGTACTGATCCTGGACTTGTCCGATGGAAAAGAACTGGCGATCATCCATTATCATCCTTTTTCCTCCATCATTTTAAAGAAATTTCATGATTTTTTAGTTTCTTCTGTCTTTAGGCTTCTGTATTCGTCACCACGCATCTCATCAAGTCTGTTTACATATTGCTGAAGGGAAGTAACGTAATCACTGTTCATCATCTTTTTAGCCTTGTCAGACATATGTTCAGTGTAGAACTCGTACATAGTGTCAATTGTAAGTCCGTGTTCTTCGTCTGAAATAAAGTCCACACTGCTTGGAAGTTTATCGATTGCTTCCATTAACTCTTTTGCAGTATCGATTGCTTCTGTATATTCAGGATCATAAACCTGCGAAACACTTTCAATATCGTAATTGGTACCGTTGATGCTAAGATATGCCTTGTTTCCGCTGTAGGTTACATAGTCAACAACTCCTGTGACCTCAACTGTCTTTCCTGTATCAGCATTTGTGGTCTGAACCAGAACAGTTTTTCCAACCATCTCAGATGCTCTTGACAGAGCCATGGCATTTGCCATGTTACTTAGCTGTTCAACCTGTGTGAACTGAGCATACTGAGCAATATATTCAGTGTTTGATGTGGGCTCAAGAGGATCCTGATATTTCATCTGTGCTACAAGGATCTGCATAAAAGAGTCTTTGTCATAACCTGTAGTGGTGTTCTTGACCGCCTTGTCGGCTTCCAGATTAGTGACCTTGCCATCTTTTACGATAGCATTAACTGAATTCACATCTGCCATAATCCCCTCTTTCTGATCTTAGCTTAGGCACTAAAATCAATTGTGTTACCGTTATAAGCCATCATCTGTGCTGCTATAAGTTCAGCCTGAGTCATCTCTTCTTCTATTTCTTCATCAATCTCGGATAGATTGATCCTTCTTAAAGATTTCTTATTTTTTTCCATCTGATCTCTTGCTGTTTCGCCCCTGTCATCCTGCTGGAGGTTTTGTTCGAACGCATGAGATGCGATAGTTACTTCAACAGATGTGACCTTTACTCCCTGTTCATCAAACTTCTGCATAAGTGTCTGCATCTGGTTTTCAACTGCTTCTTTTACTATCTCGTTTTGAGCGGTAAACTTAGCAGTTATACCATCCTTGGAACTTGTCAGTAAGATATTTACGTTTCCAAGTGAAGCCGGATGAAGCTGTAGTTCCATTGATGTTTCATCAGTTCCTGCCAAAACAGTTATCTTTTCAGTAATCTGTCTGACAATGTTTTCCATCTGTGCTCTGTCAGTGTAGGCGTTAACCTCATTTGTTTCAGGGGTTACTGCATCTACAATATTCTGTACAAGCTGGTTAAAAGGATTTATTGTCTCCTGATTCTTAAACAGATTGCTTCCCATTTCCCTGTGTTCAGAAGAATTCGATGTTCCGTCCCCGGTTTCCTGCATATTGGAAATAGTATTTTCAGGTTCCAATTCGATGCTTTCCGGTTTGGGAATACTTGTTTCGGTTTTAATTTCTACCTTAACAGTATTTTTATCGATATTCTCTTCAGGAACCTCCTGAAGAATTTCATTAAACAGCTTCTCTTCTCTTTCTTCAGGTACTTTCGCTTCCTTCATTGTGGCAATTACATCTGTTAAATCCTCTTCTGACAGGTCATATTCAGATACAAGTTCTTCTCTCATCTCATTGACTGAAGAAAGAATATCTTTAAGGGAGTCGTAAAGGTCTGAATCAACTATGAGGTCGACTCCGGTGTTTTCTCCTGAAATAGAATTAACTACCTGTATCACATTTTCAGGATTTAAAAGATCTGCGGGAGTTATTCCGATCATCTGCATTACTGCGATGATCTCCTCCTCGGAAACATCGGTCATCTCGGCTATTTCTTGTATTATTTTCTTGCCATCTTCTGTTATGGCGTTCTGCAGCTCTTTATCAGCCTCCTTGCCATCTGTTTCAGTTGTTTTTACAGCATTTTCTTCATTTACCTTAGCGGTTTTAGTATCATTCTGTACATTATCTGTACTTTTAGGTTCTTTTTCTTTTGCCGATACATTCTCCGCCTTTTTTGAAGTGTCTAAATCATCGGTTTTCGCATCCTTGCTACTTGCGATATTGCCCTTGGGATCAGAGTTTTGACTGCTGTTTTGACTGCTTATATTAGTCAGTATGCTGTCAAAGCCGTTTCCTGACGGGTCTTTTTTTAGCGATGCTGTAAACGAAACATTTGTGGCTGCAGTGCTCTGAGTCATGTAGGATAAAACACCTACCTGTGTCTGTGCACTGCTCATTCAAATCCTCCTTTCCTTTTAGCTTTAAGTTCTATGTCACCTTATGCATATCCAGCATATATGCATAAACATGTCCATAGAATCTCAACTAATATATCGGCAAAGAGGTCTTTAAAATTACCCTTTAATGGAAAAAATATCTGGACCGAAAATATAAAACTTTAATAAAATTTTTACAGACAAAAAAAACTCTTACCCCGGTAGCCTAAACTAAAGAGCTAAAGGATAAGAGTTCTTTTATATTTTTATTTATTGTCTCCGGTAACCTGAGGTGATTCTTTTTCAAGAGCTGATGGCTCAAGCATCTGAGTAAGCTTGGCTGCATTTGATTTCTCCATGGCAGCCAGGATATCGGAACGGTTTTCAATTGTCATCTGAGCAAGGATCCTTGATACAAGTGTGATCTGATTCTCGTTTATCATCTCATCAAAGACCTGAGCAGCAGTCTTTGCCTTCATTCCCGAATAGGTTGTGACAAAAGCGCTTATGGCTTCATCATCAATCTCTTCCTTTACAACCTGCTCATAAATCTTTGCAGCATTATCAGGATCTATCATTTCGTAATAAGAGGCGTAGGTCGACGGGTCAGGAGCATAATCTCCGTAAACCACACTGGAATAAAAATTTGCCCTCTCTTCGTAAAAGTCTTTTTGCTGCTGTTCAAAAGGCTCAAGCCTTTTTACCTCAGCTTCAAGTTTTTCTATCTGGGATGCATAACTGCTGTTTTGCTCCATCTCTGCCTGGAGTGCCTCTTCAAGTCTCTTGATATAGGCATTTGCAGCTTCCAAAGAATCAATTCCCGATTCCTGTGTTCCCTCCACATCACCGGTTTCTGCAACAGCAGTTTCGTTTTTCATCTCTTCCAAAACCTTATCAGGTAAGATCAGATTAAGGTATGGAACGTCTTTTATGATGGGAGCAAGGATGTCAGAACCAAACCTGCCCACATCCAGTTTTATCAGAACAGCCATTATTGCAATCCAGATCAGGATGATAAGGAAAGTAATAACGATAGTTGCAAGGCCTCCCGCATTATCGCCATACAGTTCTGCCTGTCTGTCAGCAAATTCCTGCTGCTTTTCTTTCTGGCTTTTTCTCTGTTCCTTTAACTGCTTCTGATATTCTTTTTTGTCAGCCTTAAGTTTAGCTTTGACCGCCTTGGGGTCTTCACCAACAGGTAATTTGGTATCTGCCATTTACTTCCTCCAAATGGATAGATCAGGAATTTTCATCGCGTTGTCTCTGCGTATAAGTAAAACTGGTGCGCTGATCTGTTTCCTTAAATTCTTCCTGTTTTTCTTCTTCCAGGTATTCAGCATATGCTCTGTCTCTTAAGGTTTCCTGCATTTTTCTCTCCTGGATCGCTCTGGTAAGCCTGATTCTTATTTTCTCAACAACATCCTGTTGCTTTGCCACAACTTTGCTCTGATGAGCTATCATAACATCCATCTGCGCCGTGGCATACTGGTTGTCCAAAATATCCTGAAGCTTAAGGCTCTCTGCATTCCTAAGTTCCTCAGCTTCTGTAAGATAGTCCTCTTTACGTCTTATGTATTCCTCCAAAATATCAAGCTGTTTGTTAAGCTCTGACTGGGCTGATGCAAATTCCATTTTAACCTGCCCCTCAGTCTTTTCCTTGATATTTAGGACACTTTGCATTCTGTAAACAAATCTTGCCATACACTGCGCCTAAATTAAAATCTGTAAACATCAAACAATGATACAAAGATCAGTCATTAAACATGTTAACCAAAGTATCTCTGATCTCTTCAAAGGTAAACTTCTCATCGGTTTCCTGCATAAGAAATTCATTGACCTTTTCAATCTTGGATACAGCATAATCAATATTCTTATTGGCACCGCTTCTGTATGCACCGATATTTATAAGATCCTCTGCATCATTGTAGGTTGCAAGAACATTCTTAAGCTTTCCGGCAGCTTTTTTGTGCTCCGGGTCAGCAATAGCTGACATACATCTGGAAATGCTGGCAAGAACATCTATCGCCGGATAATGATTCTTTTGAGCAAGCTTACGGTTTAGCACAATATGTCCGTCAAGAATACCTCTGGCAGTATCCGTTATGGGCTCATTCATATCATCGCCATCCACAAGAACAGTATAAAGACCTGTAATTGAGCCTTTACGAGATCTGCCGGCTCTCTCAAGAAGCTTTGGCATCTCAGCATAAACACTTGGCGGATATCCCCTTGATACAGGAGGCTCGCCACTGGCAAGACCAATTTCTCTTTGAGCCATTGAAAATCTGGTGAGAGAGTCCATCATAAGAAGCACATCTTTTCCCTTATCCCTGAAATACTCAGCAATAGATGTAGCTGTCTTGGCAGCCTTAAGCCTCTCCAGAGCTGGTTTATCGGAAGTGGCACAGACCACAATAGAACGTCTCATGCCCTCTTCGCCAAGGTCTCTTTCTATAAACTCACGAACTTCCCTTCCACGCTCTCCGATCAGGGCGATTACATTTATATCTGCCTGGGTGTTTCTGGCAAACATACCAAGAAGTGTACTCTTACCAACGCCGGAACCGGCAAAGATTCCGATACGCTGACCTTTCCCCACAGTAAGCAGGCCATCAACAGCCTTAACTCCAAGGGAAAGAACCTCCGAAATAGGATCTCTTGTCATTGGATCCGGAGGCTGATTTTCAACGGAATAAGCTATACCATCTTCAAGCATAACCCCTTTTCCGTAGCTTGTTCCGTCAATTCTGCCAAGCCCGTCCAGGGTTTTGCCAAGAAGTCCTTCACCTACATTTACACGAAGGGGTGAATCTGTATTTTCAACAATGCTCCCGTTACCGATGCCACTGGTATTTTCGTAGGGCATAAGCTGAACATGGTTGTCCTTAAAACCCACAACTTCTGCCATGGCAGGTTTACCTTTGCTCTCTGATAAAGCCTCATTATCCTTTTTCTTAGGATAGATAAGACAGATATCACCCAGCTTTGCATCAGGGCCTGCGGACTCAATCGTAAGACCGATAACATTTACGACTTTACCGGACATACGATAAAATGGCGCATTCTGCATTTTTTTATACTTGGACAAATCTATTGAAGATACAAGCATAAAAACCTCTCGGTAAAAAATTATCTCTTTGCTCTGTCAAAGGATAAAAGCTTAAGTTTCCTGGATAGTTCTGAAAGTTCCACTCCCAGACTGCAGTCAAAGATTCCGCTGTCAGACTCTATCATGCACTCATTTTCTTTAAGAAGCGGATCTTCGATAATTTCCATGGTGGTTGACGGTGATGTTATGCAGGCATCAAGAGAGTCTTTTTCATCTATCACATCATCGTAATCATCGGATGAAACATGGACGATCAGGTTATTTCCCGGCTCAATCCTTGACAGAGTGCTCTTTAAAAGATGAAGAATAATTCCTTTGTCGTCCCTTAATTCTATTCCAAGTACGTGCTCGTAAATCTGAGTGAGCACATCCACCATTTCAGGTTCAAGACCATCAACGATCTGTTGGTATTCCGCTTCAAGATCACCTCTTTGCTGCTCTATTTCAGCCTTTAGACTCTCCGCTGCAGCCACACCTTCCTGGTATCCTGCTTCATACCCCTGCCTGTGGCCTTCTTCCTGAGCCTGTGAGATGATCGCATCTGCCTGAGCCTGAGCATCCTGAATTATAGCATCAGCCTGCTCCTGTGCCTGCTGAAGTTTTAAGTCAATCTCCGCCTGCATGGCTTCCATATCAAACTGAGGATCAGGAAATGATCCCAGCATACCTTGATCCTCAGTAAGTTGCGAAAGCTGTTCCATATCGATTCCGGGGACAAAGTCTTCATCGGTTGTCTCTTCCTGACTTTCTTCGTCCTCTGCCATCAGCTCTCTTTGTTTGTTTAATTCAAGTTCTCTAAAAGCTTCAATTTTCTTGTTGGCAAGTTCGTTTGAATCAATAACAAATGCATCTGAACTGTCATAATTAACAAAACCCGCCTTGAACAGATTAGACAATTAACTCATCACCTCCACCTCTGGAGATTACAATTTCACCGGCGTCTTCAAGCTTTCTGATAACGTTAACAATCTTCTGCTGAGCTTCTTCAACATCCTTCATACGCACAGGACCCATGAAATCCATATCTTCCTTGATCATGGCTGCAAGACGTTTAGACAAATTGTTAAAGATTGCTGTCTGAACATTTTCTGTAGCTCCCTTAAGCGCAAGACCAAGGTCAGCATTTTCAACTTCACGCAGCACTCTCTGAATAGAACGATCGTCCAGAAGAAGTACGTCTTCGAATACGAACATCTTCTTTCTGATCTCGTCGGCAAGCTCCGGCTCTTCGATTTCCAAAGTTTCCATGATATGTTTTTCTGTAGCTCGATCTACTGTGTTGAGGATCTCTACTACTGCATCTACGCCACCAACAATGGTGTAGTCCTGATTGACAAGAGAAGACAGTTTTGATTCCAATACTTTCTCGACCTCTTTGATAGTATCCGGACTTGTTCTGTCCATGGCTGCTATACGCTTTGCAACATCAGCCTGTCTGTCCGGCGGAATTGCTGACAAAATAAGTGCACTCTGAGCAGGCGACATATATGACAAAATAAGAGCAATTGTCTGAGGATGCTCGTCCTGGATAAAGGTAAGGATCTGTGAAGGCTCAGTTTTACGAATAAATTCGAAAGGCTTAACCTGCAGAGATGCAGTAAGCTTACTGATAACATCAAGAGCCTTGTCTTCTCCGAGAGCTTTTTCAAGAAGCTCTTTCGCATAGCTGATACCACCTTCAGCAATGTACTGCTGTGCAAGAAGTACACCATAGAATTCCTCTAAAACCGCCTCTTTTATCTGAGAAGTAACACTTCTGGTATTGGCGATTTCTAGAGTAAGCTCCTCAATCTCTTCCTCTTTAAGATGCTTGAATATGGCGGATGATTTTTCCGGTCCAAGTGCGATAAGAAGAATAGCCGCTTTTTGAGTCCCCGTAAAGTCCGCTATTAAACTGCTACTGCTACTGCTACCGCCACCACTAGCTTCTACGTCCATATATCTCTCCCCTAATTAACCGTAATCTTCATTCAGCCAGTTACGAAGTAGCGTAGCTGCTGCTTCCGGATTCTCGTCAACAAACTTTTCAATAAGTCTCTTTGTTTCGGATCCGGTATCCATTTCAATATCTTCAAGCACAACATCCTCAGGCTGGGACTCAAGAAGCTGCTCAACTGAAAGCTGTTCGGGTTCAGCCTCTTCTTCAACTGCTTTCTTGGTCCACATACTTCTGATAACGATAAATGCAAGAAGACCTAAAATAACAAGTATTGTTATGATCTGCAGAATATCTGTGACAGTAATAGCTGCTCCTGTTCTGTCAAAGAATACATACTGCGTGTAAGCTGCCATTGCAACATTTTCTGCGGAAATACCGGTTGCCTTTGAAACCACATTGATCATATCCTGCGGAACTTCCATAACCACAGGCTCAGTATTCTGAAGTTTGTACTCAGTCCAGGTCATGTTGTTGTTTGCACCTGAATCATAATTCTCTTCTTTCATGACAATATAATTTATTGCTGTCACTGAAATTGAGGATTCATCATACTTTATAGCTCCGGGAATATTAGTTGTGGTTGTGATCTTTTCGTTTGGCAGATAATCTCGTTCTGTCTCCTCAATTGTCGAATTAGAATTAGTATTATCCTGCGTTACGTAAGTTGTTTCATCATCTGCATTTGTATCTGTACCCGGAATGCCGCTGACACCGTTTACATTCTCTGCATTATAAGTTGACTCATGGCTGAGCACACCCTGAGTCTGGTCCTGAGCAGGAGTATAATCGTGCTGTACTGTTTCTTCATTGGAGAAATCAAAGACGAGATTTGAAGCAACCTCAATGTTATCATAGAGTTTGGTTCCAAGAAGAACCTTTCTCACTTCTCCCTTTACAACCTGTTCCGCCTTGTTCTTGATAGTAAGCTGAGTGCTGGCGATTCGAGGAGAATCTGTATCCTCTGAGCCGGAAAACAGCATATTTCCCTGGGTATCAAGAATAACAATATCGTTGGTTGTCTTATTTCCTAAAGCAGCAGCTGCGGCCTTTGCCAGAAATGCCGCATTATCTTCGGTAAACTCTGCACCCTCCTGAAGTTCAAGCAATATCCAGGCTGAGGATTCTTCCTGATTGCCGATAAGTGTTCCATCATTATCCGGAATGTGAAGATCTACATTGGCGGATTTGATAGCATCAAATTTTGCCAGAAAGTCCTGTTCCAATCGGTTTTCCAAATAAACTATATACTTTTTTTGCTTATCGGATTCAGTAGTTGAAAAGCTGCTGGTGGTGACATTATCAATTGTGTAGGCATAGGACTGAATGTCATTGGCACCAAGAAGCAGGTTCGCTTCTGCCTGGTCCTTTTTTAGGATCTTAAATTCCAGACCATCGTCAGATAATTTATAGTTTATGGAACTTCCATCCAGAAGTTCCTTTATCTCAGAAGCTTCTTTGGTAGAATTGGCTTGAACCAAAAGAACATACTGAGGCTGGTTTAAAACTGTAACCAAAAAAATCACGGTGAGCAGTATTACTGCCGAGGCTCCAACAATAAGTGTCTTCTGCCTGGCTGTGAACTGATTCCACCAGTCGAGAACTTTTTGCCACAAGGCTCTTAATCTTTCAGCCATTATTCTCCCTCCCCTTTAAAATTTTGAAACTAAATAACCCTTAGATTTGCATCTGCGTAATCTCTCTATAAGCAGAGAGTGCTCTGTCTCTTACTGCAATTGTATACTGCAAAGTTGTCTGTGCCTTCTGAAGCGCCACAGCAAGATCATGTGTGTTCTCAGTCTGACCGAGAGCCCACTTTATCTCTTCATTTTCAGCATCTGACAAGTACGCATTTGTAGTGTCAATATTTTCAAGCGCTCTGTTAAAGATCGTGGAGAACTTACTCTCCGGATCCTCTTCTTTTCCAAGGACATTGTAAACTGTGCTGTTTCTTGCCTCCGCAGCTCTTATAACATCAGAAGTTACATTGCGAAGACTTGCTATGTCAGGTGAAGCCATATAGTACCCTCCCAATTTAATAAAATCCATAATATATAGGTTCACGCATTATTGCTTAAATAATTCTTTTAAAGCCTTAAATAATTTTATGACTGACCAAGCTCCAATCCTCTGGTTGCCAGGTTCTTGCTGGCGTTAAATGCCGTGGCATTAGCTTCATATGACCTCTGTGCATCAATGAGGTTGGTCATTTCAGTTACCGTATTAACGTTAGGATAGGTAACATATCCATTCTCATCAGCATCAGGATGTGACGGATCATAAACTATGTTCATCTGAGTCCATGTATCTTCCTGAACCTGAACCACCTTTACTCCTCGCCCTGAATACTGGTCAAGTCTGTCATGCAAAATACGGGAAAAAGGCGTCTGTCCACCCTTTTCCTGGAATCTGACAACCTTCCTCACATATGGACTTCCGTCCTCAGTTCTGGTAGTGTTGGCATTTGCGATATTTTCAGAAATAATATCCATTCTAAAACGCTGTGCTGTCATTCCGGATGAGTTGATATTAAAAGAATCATATATACTCATATTGACCTCCTGTATTATGACGATTTACATACTGCTTGCAGGTTGGTGAATTCATTGTTAAGCGAAGCCATAAGACCCTGATACTTTATCTGGTTAGCAGCAAGCATAACGTTCTCGGTGTCCACATCCACATTGTTGTAATCAAGTCTGTAAGAAAATCCCGAATAATCATTTACTACTCTTGGAGCAAGCCTCTCATCCTGAACATCCCTTACCTTGGCATCCATTGTCTTATACTTGGAATAGCCAAGAGCCTTTTCAAGCTCATCCTCAAAATTAACGTCCTGTCTTTTATAGTAAGGAGTATCAATATTAGCAAGATTGTTTGCTATTACCTCATTTCTTTTCCATGCAGCATCTGAGGCTTTATCTAGCACATTAACATAGTCAAATACACTGCTGTTTATCATTTTTACCTCCTGAAAACTGAAAAAAGGATATAAAAAGACACATTAATTTTATTGTATTATATTTATAATAAAATTATTTTGAGCAAAATACAAGTGGCTTATACCTTATATAGTGTTTTTATATCCAAAAAACTACAAGATGTATAAAAAAAGAAAGGATCTACCTAAAATGATAAATCCTTTCATCTGCATCCATCCTGTAATATACTTTTACAGTTCCTGCTTAAGTTTCTTTATCTCACCAAACACCACATCGTTTGTGACCTTGATGTATGTTCCCTTCATTCCTGAAGATCTGGACTCTATTACTCCTGCACTTTCAAATTTCCTGAGAGCATTTACAATAACACTTCTTGTGATACCTACTCTGTCAGCAATCTTACTTGCAACAAGCACGCCCTCCATACCGTCAAGTTCATCAAAAATATGTATAATAGCCTGCATTTCGGAAAATGAAAGTGTACTGATGGCTGATTTAACAACTGCAAGCTTTCTGCTCTCCTCGGCGTTTTCTTCATTGACCGCCCTGAGCATTTCAAGACCCACAACAGTGGTTCCGTACTCACAAAGAATGATATCATCAATATCATATGGGGCATCTGTTTTATAGATAAAGAGTGTTCCAAGCCTTTCGCCGGCGATTTCAATAGGAGTTATAATGGCCTGGAATTTTGAAAAATCAATTCCCTCAAAACCAAGTGTTTCAAGATTGACATTCTCTTTTGTGGAGAGAATTGTCAGTAATCTCTCATTTAACATAGGGTCAATGAAAGAACCCACATTTTCAACCAAAAGATCACTTAAAGATTCAACATTTGCGCTTTCGCCAATACCAAGTACTTTTCCTTTTCTACTGATAACAAACATGTTTGAGGATAGTATGTCACAAAGTACACGGCAGATATCGTTAAATACGACTTTTCCGGAGTTGCTGTTGTGCAATAGTTTTCCTATCTTACGGGTCTTATCCAGTAGTTGTACACTACTCATTACATCTCTCCTTCATACATTATTTCCCCAAAGCGATAAATCATAAACGCAAATACGCATATAATTCTTTAACGCTATTGTTATCATAGCATAAAAAAATAGGCGCTTCAAACAATAAAGCGCCTACAATTATGAAAAAAAGCTAAAGTTTTCAGAAAGTTGTAATAATAATATATATCATTCTTTTGGCTTCTCGCCTACATATCCACATTCCTGATTGCTGCAAACAATCTTATTGCTCTTAGCATACATCATGCTTCCGCATTTAGGACATTTTTGTGATACAGGGCGCTGCCAGGACATAAAGTCGCACTCCGGATTGCCGATACAGCCGTAGTACATTCTGCCCTTTCTCGTCCTCTTAAGGACAATATCTTTCCCGCACTTAGGACATTCCACACCTATCTTTTCAAAGTAAGGCATAGTGTTCTTACACTCCGGGAATCCCGGGCATGCAAGGAATTTGCCATGAGGGCCGTATTTGATAACCATATTTCTGCCGCAGCACTCACAGATCTGATCTGTAACTTCGTCCTGAACCTGAACCTTCTCCAGTTCTTTTTCAGCAGCTTCAACTGCCTTGTTAAGATCCGGGTAAAAGTTCTCAATTACAGTCTTCCACTTAACTTCGCCTTCCGCAATACCATCCAGAAGTGCCTCCATATTTGAAGTAAAGTTAACATCTACAATCTGAGGGAAGGCTTCAAGCATCATTTTGTTAACGGCCTGTCCAAGCTCTGTTATGAATATGGCCTTATTCTCTTTGGTTATATAATGTCTTGCCAGAATTGTAGAAATTGTGGGAGCGTAAGTACTTGGTCTTCCAATTCCCAAAGCCTCCAGGTCATGCACCAGTGAAGCCTCTGTGTAGTGAGGTGCAGGTTGTGTAAAGTGCTGCGCTGACTCAAATTCCTTGAAAGAAAGCTTTGTGGATGTATCAAGATTCTGTGTCAGAACATTCTTTTCAATCTGGTCATCTTCGTCTGTATATACATTGAGGAATCCGTCAAATACTGTCTTGGATGCAGATACTGTAAATCTGTGTTCTCCCGCATCAATCTTTACAGAAGTGGTTTCGTATCTGGCATTAGCCATGCGGCTTGCCATAAATCTTCTCCAGATAAGCTGGTATAGCCTGAACTGATCCCTTGAAAGATACTCTTTAACCATTACAGGAGTATTTTCAATATAGGTGGGTCTGATTGCCTCGTGGGCATCCTGTATCTTGGCATCATTTTTCTTTGAATTTTCGCCTTCTGCCAGGTACTCAGCCCCAAAATTCTGCTTAATATAGTCACCGGCAGCTGCCACAGCCTCCGCAGATACTCTGGTGGAATCTGTACGAAGATATGTGATAAGACCTACTGTTCCCTGTTTGCCAAGTTCAATTCCTTCATAAAGCTGCTGGGCAACTCTCATTGTCTTCTGAGTTGAGAAATTCAGAGATTTTGAAGCTTCCTGCTGAAGTGTTGATGTGGTAAAAGGAAGTGGTGCTTTTTTGCTGCGCTCACCTTTTTTGACATCTACAACCTTATACTTCTTGCCCTTAAGAGAAGCGCAGATCTCTTCCATTTCTTTCTTGGATTTTATCTCTTTTTTCTCATTGCCACTGCCGTAGTAATGAGCTACAAGAGGTTTCTTCTCCCCTTCAACCGTAAGATCAACGTCAAGAGTCCAATACTCGCTTGGAATAAAGTTATCGATTTCTTCCTCTCTGTCAGCAATGATCCTAAGCGCTACGGATTGAACTCTTCCGGCACTTAAGCCTCTTTTTATCTTGGACCAGAGAAGCGGTGAAATGCTATATCCCACCATTCTGTCAAGAACACGTCTTGCCTGCTGGGCATCCACCAGATTCATATCGATATCTCTGGGATGCTTCATGGCCTCTTTTACCGCATTCTTTGTTATCTCATTAAAAGTTACTCTCTGAACTGTAGCATCAGCCTGGTCAAGCTTAAGAGCAGAAACAAGATGCCAGCTGATAGCCTCTCCTTCACGGTCAGGGTCAGTTGCAAGATATATCTTGTCAGCCTTTTTAACCTGCTTGCGCAGCTGTGCTAAAACGTCTCCTTTTCCGCGAATAGTAATATATTTAGGTTCAAAGTCGTGCTCAATGTCAACGCCCATAGAGCTCTTGGGTAAATCCCTCACATGACCGTTGCTGGCAGCAACTTCATAACCTGTACCCAAAAACTTCTTGATGGCCTTAACCTTAGTCGGTGACTCAACAATAAGCAGTGAATTCTTTTTGGAAGATGTTGTTTTTGTTGCCATTACTGATATTATGCCCCTTCATACATTAAACTTAAAAAATCACTTTCTTATTAATAGCCATTTTTAAACTATTCGTCAACCCCTACTATAAATCACTCAGCCTACATAGTGTCTTCTGTCAGACAGATGGTGCTGAATCTTCTCTTTGTACATTTTTCGGTCGATGTATTCCATGAAATCTTTAACCTTCATGCCACTGTTAAAATCATAAACAGCTACACCGGTACTGATTGAAAGATCCATTTCCCCCTTATTTGACCAGTCAATTTCCGAAACAGCCTTCTTAATCCTGCGAATTTTCTGCTGAAGCGAATTTTCATCAATTATCTGCGTGATAATACAGAACTCATCACCGCCAAACCTTCCGACTACATCCTCGTCGTCAAAAGAATCACGAAGCACCGATGCGATATTCTCCAAAACTTCATCTCCGGCTTTGTGACCGTATTTATCGTTTATCTTTTTAAAGTAGTCAACATCGATCATAATGGCTGCAAATTCTTTGCCCTTGCAGTCATAAATGGCTCTCCTGAGCGCAATATCAATACCGCGCCTGTTTACCACACCTGTCAGATAGTCAATGTTTACATCCTTTTTCTGAACACAGATGAGAAGCATCAGACATGCTATAACAGTTGCTGCGTACTCCAGATTTATATTGATCACAGCGGCCTGTAAAAATCCGCCCAAAGCAACGATCAGCGGGAAAAGAGTAATCGGAACCCTATAGCTCTGGTTTATGTTTTTTCTAAAGAGAAGCATGTACAAAACAACGGTAAAACAAAGCAGAACATGAAGCATCGCCCGCACAAAATAGTACTGTCCTCTTTGATAAACCATTCCATCAAAGTAATAGAACCATTTATTTCCCGCTATCAAAGAATAGCTTACAAGAATGAAATTTATCACGGAATAGATTCTCAAAGCCCAGATAAAATAAAGCCTTTTCCTGTCACAACCATCCACAATATATGAATCTATATATGACAGTGCAAATAAGAATCCAAGCGGATCCAGTGCAAAAATAAAATAAATGCTGAATTTGTTGATGAAAAAGAACTGCGGCGGAAGATTTGCAGCAATATCACCCAATATGGAAACTCCGACCAGAAGAGCCAAAATAGAAACAAGCTTGATAAAAGCTATATTTGATTTGGATTTGCGATCAGTATCCTGGAACAGAAGTAACATAAGTGCCAGAATAAAGGTATAAACATCTAAAATAACATCCCCACTTATACTTAATGCCATGACCTCTCTCCTAACAAAAAAATTAATAAAAACGCCCCATTAAAATTAACCGATTCAAAAACACTATAGAAAATGTTTTACTATATTTAACAATTTTTTTCAAGTCCAAAGCTGAAATTAATACAAGCTAATAAATGGCAATTTCAGGTATTTCTTATGTTTTTATAAACAATTATTAAATTTCAATAAACTAATTTAGCAATTTAACGTGCTTAATATTATCTTATTTGCTCGCTAATTTATTTTAAGCAAAATAACTTTAAGCCATAGATACAAAAAAATCATAAAAAAATGATGTCAAAACAGTTTTAGTTTTGACATCATTTTTTCAGTTTATGACTGCATCTTTACTTATCGTTTTCTGAAAGCCATGCTGTTTCCTTAGGAGTCTTTTTGATGAAAGGTCTCTTAAGAGCCTGCATAGCTCCGTTTGGAAGAATATATTTAAGCTTATCCTCTGCTTTTCTCATAGTTGAAGCATCCGGATTGTCTCTGGTAAGTGTGATCGCATCAAATTCACATCTTGTTGTGCAAAGTCCACAGCCCACACACTTGTTAGGATCAATGATCGAAGCGCCACATCCAAGACAGCGTGAGGTTTCTTTTTTGACCTGTTCCTCAGTAAATACCTTCTTGATATCTCTAAATGACAGCTTGCCATCAGCACTCTTTTCATCAGCTGCCACCTGACGGCCCACATGGTCATAATCCCTTACAAGAATATCATCCTTATCAAGTTCAATGAAGAAGTTAGGATCACGGCCAATAGTAAGTGAAGAATGAGGCTGTACAAATCTATGGATTGACTCAGCGCCTTCTCTTCCGCAGGCAATGGCATCAATGGCAAATCTTGGACCATAGAACATATCTCCGCCCACAAAAATGTCTTTTACACTGGTCTGGAATGTTACGCTGTCCGCAACAGGAGCCGGTCCCTTAAATTCCACATTTTCATCTTTAAGAAGGTCTCCCCAGACAGTAGCCTGACCAACTGCCAGAATAATGTTTGAACATGCTATTTCCATAGTCTCGTTCTCGTCATACTTTGGATCAAAGCGACCTTCTGCATTTTTCACCTGTGTACACTTCTTAAATATGATGCCTTTAACTTTGCCATTATCAGTAAGGATTTCCTTAGGTCCCCAGCCTCCTACGATTTCTATTCCTTCTGATTCCGCAAGCTCAATTTCTTCAGGTAGAGCCGGCATTATATCTCTTGTTTCAAGAGAAACCTGTGTAATCTTAGATGAACCGCAGCGAATGGCAGTACGGCTTACATCGATAGCCACATTACCACCGCCAATTACAACTGTATCGCCTTCAAGCTTGTAATTCTCATCATCAATAACGTCATGAAGAATATCTACGCCCTTGATAACACCTTTTGCATCTTCTCCGGGAACACCTATTCCTCTGCCGCCCTGACAGCCTATAGCAATGTAAAAAGCTTTGTAGCCTTCATCACGAAGCTGCTTTAAAGTAATATCTTTTCCGACTTCAACACCAAGGCGGATATCAACTCCAAGCTCTCTAAGTACGTCAACCTCTGCCTCAACTACGTCTTTTTCCATTACGAAGGAAGGAATACCGTAAGTTACCATTCCGCCCGGCTTCTTGTTTTTATCAAACAAAGTAGGTTTATAGCCCTTAAGAGCAAGGTAATATGCACAGGAAATACCGGCAGGTCCGGCTCCTATGATGGCTACTTTCTCATCAAAACCGCCACCGATCTTAGGTATAACTTTCTTCGGGATATAGCGGGTATTTGATTTAAGGTCACGCATTGCAACAAACTTTTTAACTTCATCGATTGCAAGAGCCTTGTCTATAGTTCCTCTGGTACATGCATCCTCACATCTCCTGTTACATACATGTCCGCACACTGCAGGAAGTGGATTGTATTTCTTAATAAGAGCAAGCGCCTCGTCATATCTACCCTGAGAAGCCATATTAATGTATCCCTGTACGGGAATATGAGCAGGGCAGGCTGTTTTACATGGCGCTGTTCCGGTCTTGTGGGTATTGATCCTGTTGATGTCACGGTAATCTTCTGTCCACATCTCGCGTGACCACTTTTTCTCAGTTGGAAGAGGCATCTTGGGATAAGTAACTTCGGTGCCATCCTTTTTGCAGAGCTTTTGCCCCAGTGTGGGAGCTCCTGCAGGACATACTTCCACGCATCTTCCGCAGGCTACGCACTTTTGCTTATCGACATGTGCCACATATGCTGAACGTGACATATTAGGTGTATTGAAAAGCTGTGATGTCCTTAAGGCATAACATACGTTAACATTGCAGTTACAGATTGCAAATATCTTGTTCTCACCATCAATATTAGTTATTTGATGAACAAAGCCGTTGTCCTCTGCCTGTTTAAAGATTTCAAGAGCTTCCTGCCTTGTGATGTATCGGCCATCCTTTTGAGTCTCAACCACATAGTCAGCCATATCACCAACAGCAATGCACCATCCTTCCGGATCGTCAGCACAGCCCTGGTCAAAAGTCTTTCTGGATCTTCTGCAGGAACATGGGGATGCAGCGTATTTTCCCTCATATTTGTCCAGCCAGTATGATATATGCTCAAGATTTATAGAGGTATTTGACATCTCTATTGATTTCTCTACAGGAATAACGTGCATTCCAACACCGGCTCCGCCCATAGGAACCATATGTGTGAGTCCTTCAAGAGGAATTCGGCTCATTCTTTCAAAGAAAGCTCCTGCCTCAGGGTGAGCTTCCAAAACCTGATGATTCATATTTCCAAATTCAGCAGATCCGGGAACATACATAGGCAGCACGTATTGTTTCTCATGCCTGTCATTTTCATAGTTCCATTCTATGACACCGTTAAAAGACATTTCATCGAGCTGCTTTTGAAGCTCTTCCTTTGTATATTCGGGACAAAGAGCCGCAATTTCATCAAATGTCTTGGGGTGACGTTTTTCCATTTTCAGTGCTATCTCGCACTGTTCATCTGTAATCAGATTGTAAAGTCCCCAGTATTCAGGACTTTCTTTTGTGATTTTTTCAATGCCAAGTTTAATGTTTTTTCTGTCAGTTACAACCTTCGAAAACCTTGCAAGAGGCTCACGGAAAGGCGCATTTAAATCCACCGTATCCGGTATAACTCCGGCTCTGGGGTCTTCTCTGTTGCGATTCGGATCCAGAGAATAAGGTGTCTCAAGGTCTTTCATATCAAATTTGTTCATATCCATCTCTTCTACCTCATTTTTTGAAAAAGCTTTTTTAGGTTGCAGCTATTTCTTTAATAATAAATTCATTGCCTTTAATTAAATAAGTATGAGAACTCCCGCAATTCGGGCATGTCCTGCCATAGACAACCGTTTCATACTCAGATTTGCAGTCTTCGCAAAATGTTACTGCAGGAAGTGTCTCGATTATCAGCTCTGCCCCTTTCATCAGATCTGTCTTATCTGATGCCCATTTCCAGGCATCATTTAAAAGGGATGGAACTACCCCGGACACTTCGCCCAGTTCCAGAGTTACCGAATGGATCTTTTCCAGCTCATTCTCTTTTCCAAGCTTTGTAAGATCATCGATAATATGGAATACAACTCCAAGTTCATGCATAAGTTTTTCCTATATGTTTGTTTCAAGAACATTTAAGTTTAAATAATGCCGTGCGATAAAGAAGGTAAATTCATATTTCCCCAGGTCTATCGCACGGCATCTGAATTATCTCGCCGCCATATATAAGCTCTTATTTAATAGCTTCTTCGATGTTCTTAGAAAGCCAATTTGCCCATTCTTCCATACCTTGGCCTGTCTTGGCGCAGATAGGAATTATCTCGGCCTTTGGATTTCGCATCAAAATGTTTTCCTTACATTTTTCAAGATCAAAATCAAAATATGGCATTACGTCGATTTTATTTATCAAAACCACGTCACAGATAGAGAACATAAGCGGATATTTAAGGGGCTTATCATGTCCCTCAGGAACAGAAAGTATCATAGCATTCTTGGTAGAGCCGGTATCAAATTCCGCAGGACAAACCAGGTTTCCGACGTTTTCAAGGACTGCAAAATCAACGTCCTCAACACCCAGCTCTTTTATTCCCTGCCTTGTCATATCGGCATCAAGATGACACATACCGCCTGTATGGAGCTGAATAGCTTTAACCCCTGTAGATGCAATAGTCCTCGCATCAACATCAGAGTCTATGTCAGCCTCCATAACTCCGATTCTGTATTTATCTTTAAGAAGCTCAATCGTTCTTGTCAGGGTTGTAGTCTTTCCTGACCCCGGAGAAGACATAAGATTAAGGAGAAAAGTCTTTGACTCTTTCAGCTCACTTCTTAATTTCTCGGCATCCTGATCGTTGCTTTCAAAAATGCTTCTCTTTACTTCTATTACTCTTACGTTATCCATTTATTCCTCCTGAAACTGATAAAGAATTTGATTTTTTATACATAAACTCAATATTCATATTATCAGTTCCAATCCTGCTTTCGTCAATACAAATGGATCAAACTTCCGCTCTTTCCATAGCAAGCTTAAAGTCTTTAGTATCGCCAAATACTTCATTTGCATAAGGATTCTTGCCAAGCTTAACTGATCTCTTGATAATCTCAGTGATGCAGACAACGTTGACAACAATTGAAAGAATTGCTACAACACCCTGAGCTGTAGGATTAGCTGTGATGCCCATGGATGAGATGATATCTCCTGCCTGCGCTGTCTTGCCGTTTCCTGAATTGTAAAGCTCAATAGCCTTTGCATAAAGATCCATTGTTGTGATGCCATTTTCTGTAGCTCCTCCGTAAACTGAAGGAAGAGCTGCTGCAAACTTAGAGCTAAGCTGGAATGCAGGAACTACCTGAGCCCACATGCACCAGATTGCAAGAGTGTTGGCACGGTTCTGAATCCATGCGCCCTTGTTCCAGAATGCATTGGCAAATGTAGGAGCAAGTAAAAGTGCAACGCCACAGTACCATGAATGTGTAGGAAGGTTGAGGTATGTGTATTCAAAGTTCCATACGTCATAAGCTACGATGAACCATATGCACATATCAGGCCAGAGCATATCTGCATGATTTTTGTCCTTGGATGTATAAAGATGTACGCATCCTGTCATACAGAAAATGTTGATCAAACCGGCAAGTGCATTAACAACATTCCACCATCCGCCATAGATAAATACGCCTTCATTTGATGCCCACCATGCACCGGAAAGATTTCCTGTGATTGAATAAGCAGCAAGTGCAGATTCCATATCGGAAACATTTGCAATCATGATGTTGGCTGCAACGATGAACCATGGGAACCATGCAAACCATTTTTCTTTGCCGATACCCCATTTATACTTGATCATCATGAAGCCTACACATCCTATATCAGCCGCATAAAGTTTGAAATAATGGAACCATCCGTCCATGAATGCTACAGTTGGGTTTGCTTTGCCACCGAACATACCCAAATGTGCAAGAATGAAATAAACTGTGAGAATACAAGGAATAACCACAAATACGATCATTCCGCCTGCCTTGGTTCTACGACCGATCTCATTCATAAGAATAAGACCACAAAATACCAACACCCAGCCAACGAGCTGCATTGCAGCATGGTCACTATAAAGTTGGAATAGCATAAAAACCTCCTTTTGATATCGCTCTTATTTTTGTGCGAAATATCGTCATTATTATATATCAATATATTAGCATAATGCACAACTTTAAGCAATATTATTATAGTTTTTTTAGCATTTTGGGGCACTGGTCTGCATTTGCGCAGTTTCCATTATTTGCTAATTATCACTATAATAAATTAAAGGTTGATGGTATATTGTTTATTTCCATCAACCTTTTTCGCCTGAAACAATATTTTCTGTACTTTTATGATTGTTAATCAATTACGATTCTTGGCTCTAAAATACAGTATTTCAATATCATTTAAAGAGCTCTCGTTTCCTCTCGATCATCTCCTCAATGCTATCCATATATAGCTTTACATCTTTTACATTATCACAGCGTTCAATCCTTCCGTTTCCATAAACCCTTTTGGTCACTGTTCCGGCCCCCAATGCAACTATGGATTGAACCTCCTCATTAATCAAAATATTGTAAATTCCTGCCATGCCCTCTCTTGCGTATCCTGTATTTTCAAAATTCCCGCTTATATTCTTTTGCCTGTACAGATAGTATGGAGAAAGCCCCATGTCACGGGCTCCGTCAGCTGCAATCTTCATCATCTCTACTGTGTTGTTGATAGAACTAAGAATCGGAACTTTCAGTTCTCCTTTCATTTCCTTCTCATGAAGAACCTCATAAAGTTTTGACCCTCGCTTTATGGCCAGTGAATGAACAGTTAGATCATCGGGACCAAGTTTTTTAATTTCCTCTATGGTGTGCGTAACTTCTGCGGATGTTTCTCCCGGAAGCCCCAGGATAATATCCATGTTAATGTTGTCAAATCCTTCTTCTCTTGCCAGATTAAAGGCATCAATAAGTTGCTTTACATCATGTCTTCTGCCGATAAGCTTTAGCGTCTCATCGTTCATGGTCTGTGGGTTAACTGAAATTCTTGTTACCCCCATCTTTTTCATGGCCCTTAGCTTTTCTCTTGTAATAGAATCCGGTCTTCCTGATTCAACCGTAAATTCTTTTACATGAGAAAGGTCAAGCTTATCTTTAAGGTAACCAATAAGTCTCTCTATCTGATGCGGTTCAAGGGTAGTAGGTGTTCCGCCGCCTATATATATGGTATCGAGAGTCTTTCCTTTAAAATTCTCCGCCACATAATCTATTTCTTTTTCTATGCAACTTAAGTAATCATCTACTATATTCTTAAAAGCACCGATAGGATATGACGTGAAGGAACAATAAAGACATGTTGTAGGGCAAAAAGGTATTCCGATGTAGAGGCTATAGCCGTTTTCATAATCGATATCTTTAAGGATTTCTTTTTCCCTGTGGGCAATTTCAAGGCAAAGTGAAAGCTTTTCATCACTGACAAAATAGGTATTTTTCATGTAGTCCCATATCTCTTCGTCAGTCTTTCCCTCTTCTATAAGATTCATGGCAATCCTGGTAGGACGAATGCCGGTAAGATCTCCCCAGGGAAGCTCTTTTTTGCATTTTTTTGAAAGTTCCTTATATATTCTCTTTTTTAGATCGTTTTTATCGGTATTCTCAATATTATCCAGTTCAAAAATCAGATCGCTCTCTGAAATCAAAGCTTCCTTTTCGGGAAAAGAGCCTTTTTCTCCAGCAAGCACCATTACATCCTCTTCAGGATAAAAAGCCTTAAAGAGTGAATGTACATCATACTGATATTTATCAAAATCCAAATAAACTACTATCATATTCTATAAACTCCGCACTCGGGATTGTACAGTTTTTCATGGCCGATTGTGGTGATTTCGCCATGGCCCGGGTAACAATATGTATCATCAGGAAGGACAAACAGTCTTTCATTTATAGACCTTATAAGCTCACTTAAAGAACCTGTAGGAAGATCTGTTCTGCCCACTGATTCTTCAAAGAGAGTATCTCCGCAAAAGAGTTTTTTCTCTTCCTCAAAGTAGTAGCAACAGCCGCCTGATGTGTGTCCAGGAGTTGCTATAAGCTTGCAGGTAAGATTTGCTGCGCTTATCTCTTCTTCATCTTTGTAGTAAATGTCCGGAACAACCTGTGCGTTCATCCCGAAATAAACAGATGCATTCAGATGCAGATCGTTGCACAGCGCCATCTCTTTTTCATAGCAGCCAATCTTTGCTCCGGAGAGTTTGCGCAGTTCATCTGCACCGCCAATATGATCCAAATGTCCGTGAGTAAGCAAAATAAGATCGACAACAAAGCCCTTATTTGCCAGCGAATCATATATCATTTTCCCTTTTTCAGCCGGATCTATGAAGATTCCATGCTTCTTGCCATTTTCATCAGTGAAATTGTCATCAAATATAAAATAACAGTTTGTGGCAAACATCCCCAGGGTCAGGCAGGCAACCTGCACGTTTTTCTCTCCCATAACAAAAATCCTTTCTAAAGAAAAAACCACAGTTTTCAGCCTGTGGTTCTCTCGATATCTATTACACTATCAATCTGTCTGATCTTATCTACTATTTCTCTGAGCTGTTCCCTTGAAGATACCTGGAATGAAGTCTCCAAAGTAGCAAGCCCCTGCTTACTGGTTCTGGTGTTCATCGAAATAATGTCAATGTTTTTCTCGGAAAGTGTTCTGGATATATCTGCCAAAAGACCGCTTCTGTTATTAGCAAATATCTTGATCGTAGCAGCATACTTGCCGCCACCATCCAAACCATCACTCTGCCATTTTGCTTCGATGAGCCTTGTTCTGTCCTCATCCTGCATTTTGATAACATTGACGCAGTCTCTTCTGTGAATCGATACGCCTCTTCCTCTTGTGACAAATCCACATATATCATCACCGGGTACAGGGTTACAACACTTCGAGAATCTGACTGCCACATCATGTACACCCTTAACTATTATGGCGTTATCAGAACTTGAAATCTGTGGTGTGACATTCGATTCAGCAACCGCAGCAAGAACTTCCTCATCAGTGATATTGCGCTTGTGGTCCTTATCATCAAGTTCAAGCATTTTATTGATGATCTGGCCCTCACGAAGTCCTCCGTGTCCAACAGCTGCAAGAACAGCATTCCAGTCATGGAAACCGTACTTCCTGATGACAATGCTCTGGAATTCAGGCTTGGATATAGCAAACAGATCAATTCCCTTACTCTTACAGTAATCTATGAGAAGCTCACGTCCTCTTGCTATATTCTCTTCCTTAAGTTCATTCCTGAACCACTGATTTATTTTGTTCTTGGTGGATGTTGCCTTTGCGATAGCAAGCCAGTCACGGCTGGGACCTCTTGAGTTCTGGCTGGTAATAATCTCAACACGGTCGCCGTTTTGTATCTTGTAATCAATAGGAACAAGCTTGCCGTTAACTTTGGCACCAATCATCTTGTTACCTACAGCTGAATGAACGCTGTAAGCAAAATCTATAGGTGTAGCTCCCGCAGGTAGATTCTTGACTTCTCCTGTAGGTGTAAAGCAATATACATCCTCGGAAAAGAGGTTTAGATCGCTCTTTAAAAGACTCATGAATTCCTGGTTGTCAGACATGTCCTGTTGCCATTCCAGTATCTGACGGAGCCATGTGAGCTTTTCTTCCTCACCCTTATCAGCTTTTTTACCATCCGATGTCTCTTTGTACTTCCAGTGAGCAGCAATACCATATTCAGCAGCTTTATGCATGTCATAGGTACGGATCTGAATTTCAAAAGGCTGTCCTGTCTGTCCGATCAAAGTCGTATGGAGAGACTGATACATATTGGGTTTGGGCATTGCTATGTAATCCTTGAACCTGCCGGGAATCGGCTTGTACATTTCATGGATAACGCCAAGGGCAGCATAGCAATCTTTTACAGTCGAAACAATAATACGAATAGCAAACAGATCATATATCTGATCAAGAGTCTTGTTCTGATTGCGCATCTTCTTGTAGATACTAAAGAAATGCTTGACTCTACCGTTTACTTCTCCTTCTATACCTGCGGCCTTTATACTCTCACGTACATGTTCGCAGATATCCTCCACATATTTTTCTCTCTCGCTCTTTCTGACACTTACCTTATCTACAAGTTCATAGTAGATATCGGGCTTTAGATATTTAAGTGAAAGGTCGTCCAGCTCAACTTTTATTCTGCTGATACCAAGTCTTCCGGCGATGGGAGAATAAATATCAAGAGTTTCCTGGGCTATTCGCTGCTGCTTCTCAGGGATCATATGAGCTAAAGTTCTCATATTATGAAGCCTGTCGGCAAGTTTTATCAGAATTACCCTGATATCCTTCGCCATAGCCAGGAACATTTTACGCAGGTTCTGAGCCTGCATGTCAGTCTGTTCCTGAGTTTTATTGGTGCTCTCAGTTGATAACTGCAAAGCTGACAGTTTTGTTACTCCATCAACCAAAAGAGCCACGTCTGCGCCGAAGGTATGCTCTATCTCTTCCTTTGTAAGGATCGTATCCTCAATGACATCATGAAGAAGCCCTGCCGCGATGGTCTCTTTATCCATCTCAAGATCGGCAAGAATAATAGCCACGCAAAGCGGGTGAATAATATAAGGCTCACCGGATTTGCGCAGCTGCTCTTTGTGAGCTTCTGCCGCCTTAATATATGCTTTCTCGATAAGGGAGATATCATCGGAAGGGTGATACTTCCTCACTCTCTGAATAAGTCCCTCATAAAGCACATCCGGCGACTGAAACTCTTCTATGGCTTCAATTTTTCCGTCATCGAAATTCTGAGCCATGAATTACTTCCCTTCGTAGCTGATAGCTGCATCTAATCTATAATTCTTAATTCTTTCTCTTCCGTTTAATCCCTTAAGTTCCATAAGAACTGCAACACCGGCAACTTCTCCGCCAAGCTTCTCAACGAGCTTGATCATAGCTTCGATAGTACCGCCTGTAGCCATAAGGTCATCTACAAGAAGAACCTTCTGTCCGGGTTTAATTGCATCCTTATGAAGCTCCAAAACAGCCTTGCCGTACTCAAGATCGTATTCAACCTCGATTGTCTCACAAGGGAGCTTGCCCTTCTTACGAACCGGAACCAGAGCTTTTCCTCTGTTATAGGCAATTGGTGCACTGAAAATGAATCCTCTTGATTCAGCACCAAGAACTACATCAAAATCAAGATCTGCAACCATCTCCTGCATCTTGTCGATTGCAAGGTGGAAACCTTCAGGATCCTGAAGTACTGATGTAATATCTCTGAACATAATGCCTTTTTCAGGAAAATCAGGTATTGTTCTTACGTAATCTTTTAAATCCTTCATATTAGAAAACCCTCTCTAAATAAAAATAATTCTTCAAAATAATATTATATCACAATATTTCAGCATTTTTACAATAAATTGAATATAATTTTCATTCAAACACAATAAATAGTTACTGCTTGCGGATTCATTATTACATAAACAGTCTTGAAAAGTAAACTTCTCATATGTATAATTAAGTCTGTGCCTTGTGCATGTGCTGGAATAGCGCAGTCGGTAGCGCAACTGATTCGTAATCAGTAGGTCGAGGGTTCAAGTCCCTTTTCCAGCTTTACGATGATTGGAAAGCTGAGAATAATTGCTCACTTTTCCTTCGCAGTAATTTTCTAAATAAAAAGAACACGGAAATGATTCCTTTCATGTTATTCAGAGAAGTCATCATTCCCGTGTCCTTTTTTATTTGAAAATTTTTCTGCTCGTCAAAATGCTTCGCAATTTATCTCATTCTTTCCAATTCAGCCGCACCAGGTTCTTTGAAATGCCGTACGCATTTTTGTTAGTTTTAATTATTTCTTGCCGGTGGGCTTAGTGGAAGTTTTTGTTGCTTTTTGGGCAGCAGCTTTCTTTGGTGCTTTTGTGGTCTTTGCTGCTTTTGTTGCGGAAGCTTTCTTGGACTTTGTAGCAGTTTTAGGCTTTGGAGCTGTCTTTGGTTTTGTTGCAGATTCGATGCCCTTTACGGCTTCTTCTGTAACGATACTGAAGATTCTCTCCTCTTCAATCTTTTCGTATTTTTCTTCTATAGCCTTTTCCTGCTCTGCAAGCTCTTTTTCATATTTCAGTTTAAGTTCTGCAAGGAGCTTTTGCTCTTCCTGATCATGCTTTTCTTTAAGAGCCGCGATTTTCTCCTTCTTCTCCTGTTCTTTCTTTATCTCTTCCTCTTCCTTGATTGCACGGATCAGCTTCTCCTGCTCCGAATAAGGAATAAAGCTAAAAATTGCCAGTGAAACCGCACCTAGTTTTATTGAAATGCTGTAATTTCTGCCATCCATCTCAACGCGCTTGGTTTCTTTTTTGCCGGGATTAAGAACACCGGTTCCGCCAAAGCTGATGTCATCGCTGTTGAAAACTTCGGTGTATCTTCCATCAATCGGAACGCCAATTTCAAAATCTCTTTCTATACCGGCCATATTGGCAACTACAAGCAGCATTTCTTTATCGTTGTTGCTCTTTCTGACAAAAGAGACCATACATTCATCTGACGCCATATTGTTGATCCACTCAAATCCAGAATCAGAGCTGTCCAGCTGATGAAGTGCATCGTGAGTGTAATAAAGGTCATTTAATCTGTGAAGGAGATTTTCCACAAATACTGCCTGGTCGACTGTAAGAGCATCCGGCTCCATGTAAAGATGCTTTCTTCCGGGATGAACCATCATAAAGCTCAGCGCCAGCCTTAAATTAGCCATCTTCTGGGCAGAATCTCCGGGCATAAGGTAATAAAGCCCCTCCAGGCCCTTCTCTATATCTTCATGTGTAAGGGCAAGGATAAACCTCTCAGTGTAACAGTAGATAAGACTAAATGTCAGCTCATCATGATGGCCTGCCCTGAAAATAGGGTCGTTCTGCATATAGGACAGGAAATCTCTTGTCCACCCGTTGTTCCACTTATAATCAAAGCCAAGACCTCCTGCATCGACAGAATCTGTAAGCTGTGGCCAGCAGGCTGTCTCTTTTGTGATCATAATAACACCGGGATTATCCTTGTGAACAATTTGATTCAGCTGTTTGATAAACTCAAGTGCTTCGAGATTTTCATTTCCGCCGTAAATATTTGGGATCCATTCGCCGGGCTTTCTGTCATAATCAAGATAAAGAATCCTTGAAATATCAGAAGTTCTAAGCCCATCAATATGGAAATTCTCGATCCAGTAAAGCGCGTTGGAAATAAGGAAGTTTGCCACTTCCTTTCTGCCGTAATCAAAAATAAGATCGCCTGACTTTGGATGTATGCCAATTCTTGGGTCAGAATACTCGTACAGAGGTCTTCCGTCAAAATCACTAAGGCCACATGATGCTTTAGGGAAGAATGTAGGAACCCAGTCAAGCAGCACCCTTATCCCTGCATTATGCATCTCATTAACGAAAGTCTGGAATTCTTCCACGCTTCCGCTGCTGTCATCCAGAGCAAAAAAGTCGAGAATATGATAAAAATGTCCCGGAAGATGCTTCATTACAGGCATCAGTTCAATAGTATTAAATCCATGGTTCTGAACATATTCAAGGACGTCTCTTGTAATTTCCTGCATACTGGTTCTCTGACCATGTCTGCCTGCAAATGCCTCAAGAGAAATTTCGCAGATAGAAAGTGCGCTTTCATCAAGGTCAAATTTTCTTCTGTCAGCAAGCCATTTTTCGTCAGTCCATGCAATCTGTTTAGGCTTTCTGATAACAGAAATTATTCCATTTTCACCCTTTGATTCTATTGCATAAGGATCAGGTCTTTTGAATATAAGTCCGCTTCTGGTCTTGATTTCAAACTGATAGCCGTCAAGCTCCATAGCTCCCGGAACAAAAATCTCAAAGATACCTATAGGATCAAGCCTGTGCATCTGGCATAATCTGCCGTCCCAATTGTTAAAATCGCCTATAACACTGACCCTTGATGCAGTAGGTGCCCAGACAGCAAACTCAGTACCGTCAACACCATTCCTTGTCTTGGGATGTGCTCCAAGCTTTTCAAAAATATGATAGTGAATACCGCTGCCAAACTTGATAAAATCCTCTCTGTCCATAAGAGGTTCAAATGCATAAGGATCAGAAATACTCTTTGCCTTACCTGTCGAATCCTTAATACGTAATTTGTATTTAAGCTTGTCAACATATGGAACCAACACAGCATAAAAGCCGGCCTCATCAGCAAGTTCCATCTCGTACTCTTTTTTGGTGTTCTCAACGTAAACACTCATGGAATCCGCATCCGGATAAAAAGCCTGGATCAGATAGCTGTTCCCCACTTTATGAGCTCCGAGTATTCTGTGAGGATTATCTCCATCAGAATAGATGATCTCCTCAATCTCAGGCCAGTTCATCATTTTGTATAGTTTATTATTCACAACAATCCCCTCCGTTGCATGTAATAATTAAAAACTTTTGTTCAAGCCTATCTAAGTGTACCATTAATTCCGTGAATAAATAACCCGCTAAGTAGCTTTGGTTCGAACCATGTCGACTTCGGAGGCATCAAAAGCCCCGCATCTGCTACATTTATAAGTTCCGAAATGGATGTAGGATGCATGGAAAAAGCAATCTTCATATCTTCATGGCATCTTTTTTCAAGTTCCGAAAGACCCCTTATTCCGCCCACAAAGTCAATTCTTTTATCAGTCTTTGGATCATCTATTCCAAGAATCGGTGAAAGTACATTGTTCTGAAGAATAGACACATCAAGGCCCTCTACAGGATCAAGGCTTAGAATCTCCTTTTTCGCAGTGAGCTTGTACCATTTGTCTTCCATATAAAGGCCAAATTCACCCTTATTTTCAGGTTTTAACGCTTCGCCTGCTTCTTGTATCTCAAATTTGTCTGATAATTTTTCCAAAAACTCCTCACATGTAAGGCCGTTAAGATCTTTTACCACACGATTGTAATCCATGATCATAAGATCTTCGTCAGCAAAAAGAACTGACAAAAAATAGTCGCTTTCAAGCTTTCCACGAACTTTCCCACTAAGCTCCTGTCTTTTTCTAAGTCCAACCTTAACAGCAGAGGCACATCTGTGATGCCCATCTGCAATATAGACAGAATCTATGGTTGTAAAAATACGGGCAATAGTGTCTATCTCCTCCTGATCTTCTACAATAAAAATCCTGTTTTTTACATTATCTTCTGATACAAATTCATAAATAGGTTCGTCAACATCTCTTATTCTGTCAATAAGTTCGCTTAACAACCTGTGTTTTCTGTAGCACAAAAAAATAGGACCGGTCTGAGCTTCACAAGTATAGACGTGATTTATCCTGTCCTCTTCTTTTTCCTGTCTTGTGTTTTCATGCTTTTTTATTACATTGTTCAAATAATCGTCAATCGAAGATAAAGCTACAATTCCGGTCTGAGTCCTGCCATTCATGGTCTGCTCATAAATGTAAAAGCATGGTTTCTCGTCCTGAATAAATGTACCGTCTTCAATCTGCTTCCACAATTCATCATGAGCCTTTTTGTAGACTATAGGATCGTACATATCCTGATCCGGTGAAAAAAAGGTCTCCGGTCTGTCTATGGCAAGGAAGCTGTCCGGATTCTGCCTTACCTTTTCCATCGCTTCTTTTCTGTTAAAAACATCGTAAGGAAGCGATGCTTTTTTCTCCACAATATCATTATTAGGCCTAAAGGCCCTAAAAGGTCTTATATCTGCCATTTTTCCTCCAACTTATTTACATATTTTTGATGATCTCTTCTGCATCCTTAGGCGAAATAGGGCGTCCCCACAAAAATCCCTGTACATAATCGCATCCGATTTTCAAAAGAGTTTCCAGCTGTTCCTTTTCTTCCACACCTTCAGATATTACTTCGAGCCCGAGAATATGTCCCATTGATATTATAGCTTCAACATACTGCTTGGAAGACTCGCTTTCATTCATTCTGTCTATAAACGATTTATCGATTTTCAAAAGATTTGCAGGAATATTATTCAGATAGCTCAGTGATGAGTATCCAGTACCAAAGTCATCAATGGCTATTCTGATCCCCATTTTCTTTAGTTCAGACAAAGTGACAAGAGCATTTTCAAAAGAATCGATTATTATCGACTCTGTTATTTCTATCTCAAGATTCTTTGGAGGCAGCTGACTTGACTGCAGAATTTCTTTTACCTCTTCCAGAAAATTAGTCTTCATCAGATGCCGAACTGAAATATTTACGCCCAGAATAATATCTGCGTCATACTTTTTTATCTGCTCTCCCATAAACATTGCAGCTGATTTAAATACAATAAGGTCAATAGTATCGACAAGTCCTGTAGATTCAGCAACAGGAATGAATTCATTTGGACTTACCGCCCTGTTATCATCATCCCTCATTCTGGCAAGAGCCTCAAAACCGCGCAGTTTGTGTTCAAAGTCATACTGGGGCTGCAGGCTGTAGTATATTCTGTTATTTGAAAGTGCTGATCTTATTGTGCTCTCAAGTTTTATAACTCTGTCGCCCTTGAGCATCCCTACATCAAATCTTAAAATATGTCTTTCATTCGGGTTTTGCTTTACTTCTCTAAGAGCCACTTCGGCATAGGAAATCATTGAATCCCTGTCATCGGAATCTTCAGGGAAAAGAGAATATCCAAAGCTTGCAGTGATAAAACAGTCATATCCGTCAATTAACATCTTTTCATTTAAAGCATCAGAGTACTTTTTGATTGTATCGTATATATTATTTTCGCTTTTAAAATTGCGGATTATGAGTATAAATTCATCACCGGAAGTTCTTCCTATAAAATCTTTTGTCCCGGATCTGCCTTGCTCGGATACATTGTCCCATCTGCGTGCAATTTCCTTCAAAGCACGGTTTCCGATGTCAAATCCCATCGCCTCATTAAAGTCTTTGAAATTATCAAGGTTAATAAGAACTACAGCGCATTTTTCTTTTTTCTTTATAACATCGGAAAGATACTCCGAAACAGCAAATCTGTTGGGAAGCCCCGTAAGAATGTCAATAAGCGCCTGATCATACAGTTTTCTCTGATAAACGCTTATCTTTGCACCATAAAAATAAATAATGCTGATAGCAGTTATAGTAAGTAAATTGCCAACAACACCGGGAAGTGAAGCAAAGTTGCGCCTTATAAAAAGATTTTGGTAATACCCGATAAAATTAAGAGAAAGCAGAACAAGTGAAGTGATATATCCAAGTTTCCCGAAGGCACCTGAAAGAAAAATCACAAAGATATTGGCAAGAGAAGAAAAAACTCCTGCAAAAACACTTAAAGGGACCGGATTGTTCATAATATTTATAGTGCCGCTCGAACTCGATACATATATGACAATCCTTGTTGCCACAAGATAAAGAATAATAAAAAACACAAAAAGACTTTTCGGCATAAGCAGGCTGCCGGAGAGGTTTTGTAAAGTTCTCTCCAGCACACGCCTGTTCTCAGGATCTAAATTGGTACTTTTGTTTTTTCCCACAGACAATCCTCTCAAAATGTTATGACATGTAATTCATCAAAAGACAAAAAACAAAATTTGTCTTTTAATATATTATACGTCTTTTCGTACAACTCGTACACGTATAACATCATCAATTTTTTCAATTTTGCTTACAAGCGCATCCTCTATTTCATCTTCAAGATCGATAAGCGTATAAGCATAGTCTCCTCTTGATTTATTGGTCATATCAGAAATATTGTATCCTGCATCTCCAAGAAGTGATGTGAACTGACTGATCATATTTGCAACGTTCTTATGGAAAATAGCAATACGAGGTCCGTCGCAAATTCCCATATCACAGTTAGGATAGTTTACGGAGTTGTTGATATTACCGTTTTCCAGATAATCCTTAAGCTCAAGTACTGCCTTAACAGCGCAGTTATCCTCTGATTCCTCTGTTGATGCTCCAAGGTGAGGAATAACGATACATCCGTCATGCCCCGCTGTTGTTGGGTTCGGGAAATCAGTAACATATTTTCTGATCTTGCCGGAATTGATGCCTGCAAGAATGTCAACTTCATTGCAGAGAATATCTCTTGCAAGATTAAGGATGATAACACCCTTCTTCATCTTGGCGATAGCCTCAGCATTTATCATGCCCTTTGTTGAATCAAGAGCAGGAACATGAATAGTAATAATATCGCACTTTGAATAAATATCATCAACATTAGTAACATGCTTAACGTCGGAAGAAAGTCTCCATGCAGCATCGATAGAAAGATATGGATCATATCCGTAAACTTCCATACCAAGCTGACGGGCAGCATTCGCAACTCTTACACCGATGGCTCCAAGACCGATAATTCCAAGTTTCTTACCAAAAATCTCAGTTCCTGCAAATTTCTTTTTGGACTTCTCAGTAAGCTTTGCAATGTCAGGATCTCCTGCATTGGCCTTTACCCACTCTGTTCCGCCGATGATATCTCTTGAAGCAATAAGCATTGCAGCGAGAACCATCTCTTTTACACCGTTAGCATTGGCTCCCGGAGTATTAAAAACAACAATTCCCTGCTGCGCACACTTATCAAGCGGAATGTTGTTGACGCCTGCACCGGCTCTTGCAATTGCTAGAAGGTTGTCAGAAAAGTCCATCTCAAGCATATTGGCACTTCTTACAAGGATACCCTCAGCGTCATCTGCATTATCTACTGCCTGATACTGATCTGTGAAATTATTAAGACCAATCTTCGCGATTGGATTCATGCACTTATACTTGTACATCTCAAAGTCCTCACTTTCTATTATTCGCATTTATTCAGAATCTGTAAATGTAATCAGTTATTCTTCTCAAATTTATCCATAAACTCTACGAGCTTCTTAACGCCTTCGATTGGCATAGCGTTGTAGATACTTGCACGCATACCGCCTACTGTTCTGTGTCCCTTAAGGCTTACAAATCCGGCCTTGGTAGCTTCTGCGATGAACTTTGCATTAAGTTCCTCAGAATCAGTAACAAAAGGAACATTCATAAGAGATCTGTCCTCAGGTCTAACTGTTCCCTTGAACATCTTGCTGTTATCAAGATAGTCGTAAAGAACCTTTGCCTTCTCTTCGTTTCTCTTCTTCATTTCTGCAAGTCCGCCCTGAGCTTTGAGCCACTTGAATACAAGACCGCACATATAGATGCTCCAGCAGTTAGGAGTATTGTATAAAGAGCCGTTGTCAGCCTGAGTCTTCCACTTAAGCATTGTAGGTGTATATGAAGGAACATCATCTGTAATGAGATCCTCTCTGATAATGCTGATAACAAGACCTGCAGGGCCTACATTCTTCTGAACGCCGCCATAGATAACACCGTACTTTGATACATCTACAGGTTCTGACAAGAAGCATGAAGAAACATCAGAAACAAGAATGTGTCCCTTAGTATTTGGAAGAGTCTTGAACTTTGTTCCGTAAATAGTATTGTTCTCACAGATGTATACGTAATCAAGGTCGTCTGCGATATCAAGATCGGAGCAATCCGGAATGTAAGAGAATGTCTTATCTGCGCTTGATGCAAGTTCTACAGCTTCGCCATACTTCTGAGCTTCCTGATATGCTTTCTTTGCCCACTGACTAGTGATGATGTATCCGGCCTTCTTGTTCTTCATAAGGTTAAGAGGAACAGCTGCAAACTGCTGGCTTGCGCCACCCTGAAGGAAAAGCACCTTATAGTTGTCAGGAATATTCATAAGATCTCTGATATCCTGCTCTGCTGTCTGGATAACATTGTCAAATGTCTTGGATCTATGACTCATCTCATTGATTGACATTCCGCATCCTGCATAATCAAGCATCTCTGCTGCAGCCTGCTTAAGTACCTCCTCCGGTAAAACTGCCGGACCTGCTGAAAAATTGTAAACTCTTGACATTTCTTTTACTCCTCCTGGCGTATTCATATTATTAAAATTATTTGTTTTAGCGTCAAAACACTTTGCTCGTTTAAATCGTTAAAAACAATCTTTAAAAAACATTCTAATCGCATTAAAAAAAATGTCAATATTGTTATTCCATAATTAATGTTATTTAATTGTTTTAAGTATGATATTCGTAAAAAAAGAGAGCATTTTTATCTGCTCTCTTTTTATTAATAATATGTACTTAAACTGCTTTAAATCTAGTAATAAAGCACAACAGGTGTCCCCACATCGACCACTTCCCAAAGTACAGAAACCTTTTCTTCAGGGCAATTAATACATCCGTGAGATCCATCTCTTTTATAAATATCTTCACCAAATTTGCTGCGCCAATTTGCATCATGGATGCCGACTCCTTTATTGACCCCCAGCCAATAATTTACATAAGAAACATAGTCAGCTCCCCTTAAATATGTATGATACCGTTTATTATATACATTGAAAATACCGGTGGGTGTTCCTCTGTTTCTGTTGATATTCCCTGTAACGATCGGCATATCCATGTTAAGCATACCGTCAACATAATAATAAAGCATCTGGTCTTCCATATCTATCTCTATATATGTTTTTCCAAGATACGACTCACCGTCATAGACTTTAACATCGTCAAAGAGCTCTATATCGATGGTTTTATCAACGCTTAGATTGTTTTCAAGAAATGCAGCCTTTACGTCTTCAAAGGCTTTGGCAGAGTCAAAAATCTTCCCGTTTCCTTTTCTGTTATCCCGAATTAAAATCTCAGATTCATTGCCTTCTCTGTACTCTTTTAGCAACCATTTTGTATCGTACTCGTCAGCAATTTTCTCAAGAAAATCAAAAATCTTTTTCTCGCTGATAAGCAAATTTCCATCATGATCAAGAACAAACCCATTATTTAAAATAATTGTTTCTTCAGAAGAAAGCTCTTTTTCAAAAGACTCTTTTTCGCCGCATACGATATAATGTCCTTCAAGATCATTTTTCTTTCCTGCGTCAATCAAGAGACCATCCAAAAGGTCTTCTTCTTTAACAAAAAAGTTTCCGACATCTCGTCTGTTTAAAGGTATCAATTTATCAAAAACTTTGAGTTTTATTCCGCAGTTTAAAAGGCTGTCAAGCTTTGAATACAGCTTAATTGTGCTCTTATCTTCAGTTGAAAGCGGAATATCGGTAAATGTATCTTTATATGCAGTCAGATCTATGGAAATTTCAAGATTTCTCATTGCATTTTTGGAAGCTGCTACAATATGCTCCTCGTTAGGTATATTTTCAAGACCATTTATCAAAACATACCCGTCGTCAGTTTCTTCTATGGCAACTTTTAAATTCTGCTGCTTAAAAACTGACCAGGACAAAACTTTATCCCTGAATTTATCTTCATCGAAAGTCACCACAGGATCATATTGAGCATATAAGTTTTTGAAGATATTCAGTCCCCATGCATACGGATTCTGATTTTTAAGAATATTTTCTAGAGCCGCCGTGTAATCAAGCTTAAGGTCAACATCAGAAGAACCAATAAACAGCTGTTCATCATCAGGACCATGCAAGCTGATTCCGGGATAGACATTTTTAGAGACAAGTTCTTTATTGACTTGTTCCACTGTTTTGCCGGTGCAATACACGCCGTTTATCCAGGTGGAACAGGAAAATCCTTCACTGTAATATTTCCCCAGCAGCAGATAAACTGCTGCAAGGGAAATAAAGATAAACACAAATGCCAAACAAATTGCTGAAAAAGCTTTTTTCATACTCCCCCGACTGTAAAAAACTTAAATAGCAAAAATCAGTTATTTTTTTCCAAAAAATCCTTTTCATCAAAGGTTTCACTCAAAGATGCTCCCGGAGAAACCATCGGGAATACCTTATCATCTTCTTCTATTATACAATCAATCAGCACCGGTGTCTTTGAAGCAAAAGCTTTTTTTAGAGCAGGAACAACTTCCGACTTCTTGGTGATCCTTATGGCAGTGCATCCAAGCCCTTCTGCAACTTTGCAGTAGTCCACCTTGTCATGGAATATGGTCTGAGAATAGTGCTTCTCGTAAAACAGAGTCTGCCACTGACGAACCATACCAAGAACGCTGTTGTTTATCACAATTTCAACGATAGGAAGTTCATATCTGGAAGCTGTGGCAAGCTCATTCATATTCATTCTAAAGCATCCGTCACCGGCAATATTGATGCATATCTTATCAGGATTGCCAACCTTGGCTCCGATGCAGGCGCCAAGACCGTATCCCATAGTTCCAAGACCACCTGATGTGAGGAAAGTTCTTGGTTTTCTGTATTTGTAATACTGGGCAGCCCACATCTGATGCTGTCCAACGTCTGTTGAAATAATAGCATCTCCTTTTGTGAGCTTATCAATCTGCTCAATGATGTAAGGGCAGGTTAATTTATTGCTGTCATAGGAAAGTGGGAACTTCTTCTTGTAATCAAAAATCTTCTTTTTCCACTCACTGTGGTCAAGCTGCTCAAGATTCTCATTGATGTCTTTAAGAACCTTTTTCAGATCTCCGACAATTGCAAAATTAACGCGTACATTTTTATTGATTTCTGCAGCATCCACATCAATCTGAAAAATCTTGGCTTTCGGTGCAAATGTCTTGGCGTTTCCGGTTACTCTGTCAGAGAATCTCGCTCCTAAAGTGATAAGAAGGTCACATTCACTTACGCCATAGTTTGAAGCCTTGGTTCCATGCATTCCAATCATTCCGGTATAGAGCTCGTCACTGCCGTCAAAAGCTCCTTTTCCCATAAGAGTATCGCAAACAGGACAATCTACCTTTTTGGCAAATTCTCTAAGTTCATCAGAAGCGCCAGATATGATTGCGCCGCCACCCACATAGATAAAAGGTCTCTTAGATGCCTTCAGCATCTTGATAGCAGTATTTATATCCTCCAAGTGGTATTTCTTGGGAGCCTCTTCATCGGTAATTGTAACCGGTCTGTAGTCACAGGTCTTGGCAGTTACATCCTTGGTAATATCTACAATAACAGGGCCGGGTCTTCCGCTTTTTGCTATCTTAAAGGCTTTTCTTATTGTATCAGCAAGATTTTTAACATCTTTTACGATATAACCATGCTTGGTTATAGGCATTGTAATGCCTGCAATATCAACCTCCTGGAAGGTATCCTTACCAAGAAGAGGCAGATTTACATTACAGGTAATGGCAACCATTGGCACTGAGTCCATATAAGCTGTTGCAATTCCGGTAACAAGGTTAGTTGAACCGGGGCCGCTGGTTGCAAAGCATACTCCTACTTTTCCGGTACTTCTGGCATAGCCGTCAGCTGCATGTGAAGCACCCTGCTCATGGCTGGTCAGTATATGTAAAAAGTTGTCGCTCTGCTTATATAGCTCATCATAGATATTTAAGATAGTACCACCGGGATAACCAAAGATTGTGTCTACTCCCTGTTCTTTCAGACATTCAAGCACAATTTGTGCACCAGTTAACTGCATTTTTTCATACTCCTTACTTTCAAATATCGCTACTCATAGTTATTGCATCTTACCTGGGAATTTCAAGAATAGCGCCTCTGTTACCGCTGGTAACAAGTTCTCTGTATCTTGCAAGATATCCGGTATTTACCTTCGGCTCTCTTGGCTGCCATTTCTCTCTTCTCTTTGCAAGTTCTTCATCGGACACCTTTACATTGAGAGAATTATTTGGAATATCAATGCTGATGATATCTCCTTCTTCAATAAGCGCAATAGGTCCGCCTACAGCTGCCTCAGGAGAAACATGACCGATCGAAGCACCTCTGCTTGCTCCGGAGAATCTTCCGTCAGTAATAAGTGCAACGGTTGAACCCAGTCCCATTCCTGCAATTGCAGATGTAGGATTGAGCATCTCTCTCATTCCGGGGCCGCCTTTAGGTCCTTCATATCTGATAACTACAACGTCACCGGCAACAATCTTTCCGCCAAGGATTGCTTCAATAGCATCTTCTTCACAGTCAAATACTCTTGCAGGTCCCTCATGAACCATCATCTCAGGAACAACAGCAGACTTCTTGACAACACCTGTATCTGGAGCAATATTGCCCTTAAGGACCGCAATTCCGCCGGACTGCATGTAAGGATTCTCAATAGGTCTGATAACTTCAGGATTTAAGTTTCTAACGCCTTCAAGATTTTCTTTAATTGTCTTTCCTGTTACAGTGATAAGATCTGTATTTATAAGATTTTTCTTAACAAGCTCCGACATAACAGCAAGAACACCGCCCGCCTCGTTGAGATCCTCCATATAAGTAGGACCTGCAGGTGCAAGGTGACAAAGATTAGGTGTCTTTGATGAAACTTCGTTTGCAACCTCCATATTAAGATCTACACCTGCTTCATGCGCAATGGCAGGAAGATGGAGCATTGTATTTGTGGAACAGCCAAGAGCCATGTCCATAGCCATAGCATTCATGAAAGCCTCTTTTGTCATGATATCTCTTGGACAGATATTCTTTTCTATAAGATTCATTACAGCATAGCCGGCCTTTTTGGCAAGTCTGATACGTGCTGAATATACAGCAGGAATTGTTCCGTTGCCCGGAAGTCCCATACCGATTGCTTCAGTCAGACAGTTCATTGAATTTGCTGTGTACATACCTGAGCAGGATCCGCATGTAGGGCATGCTTTCTCTTCATATTCGCAGAGCTTTTCCTGTGACATTTTACCTGCAGATACAGTTCCCACAGCTTCAAACATAGATGAAAGTGATGTCTTGTGTCCATCAACACGGCCTGCCATCATAGGTCCACCGGAAACGAAAACTGTTGGTATATTTACTCTGGCAGCAGCCATTAAAAGTCCGGGTACGTTCTTATCACAGTTTGGAATACAAACCATACCGTCAAAAGCATGGGCCTTTGCAAGACACTCTGTGGAATCGGCAATCAAATCTCTTGTTACAAGAGAATACTTCATACCGATATGTCCCATGGCAATACCGTCACAAACGGCAATAGCAGGAACAACTACAGGCATTCCACCTGCCTCTGCAACAGCAAGCTTTACAGCCTCTGTAATCTTATCAAGGTTCATGTGTCCCGGAACGATCTCATTATACGAGCTGACAATTCCTATAAGAGGTTTTCTCCTCTCTTCTTCCGTAAAGCCTAAAGCATTAAACAGACTTCTGTGTGGAGCCTGCTGGATTCCATTCATTACTCTGTCACTGTTCATAGCCATATCTCCTTTAATAAATATTGATCATTATTTAACGTAATTAATTCATGAAGATTTGATTTTACTATCATTGCAATTACCAAAGAAACGGATATCACTTAATGTAGCTTGTAATTGTATCTCCCATGTCAGTACAGCTGCAAAGCTTAAGTTTGTCAGATCCATCCACCGGCATGATATCAACTGTCCTGAATCCGTCTCTTAAAACTTCGCGAACAGCATTCTCAATTGCATCAGCCTCTTTATCCAGATTGAATGTATATCTGAGCATCATTGCTGCCGAAAGAATTGTAGCGATAGGATTTGCCTTATTCTGACCTGCAATATCAGGAGCACTTCCGTGACTTGGCTCGTACAGGCCAAAACTTGTATCATTTAAGGATGCAGATGAAAGCATACCTATTGAGCCTGTGATCATACTTGCTTCATCAGATAAAATGTCGCCAAACATATTCTCTGTCAGTACAACATCGAACTGTGAAGGATCTTTTACCAGCTGCATCGCGCAGTTGTCAACAAGCATATGTTCAAGAGAAACATCGGGATAATCCTTTGCCACCTCTTCAACGACTTTTCTCCAAAGTCTTGAAGAATCAAGGACATTTGCTTTATCCACGCTGATAACGCTCTTTCTGCGCTTTCTTGCAACCTCAAAAGCTCTGATGGCAATACGTCTTATCTCACTTTCCTTATACACAAGAGTGTCGGTAGCCACCATCTCACCGTTTACTTCCTTTGTAAAACGATCTCCAAAGTATAGACCGCCTGTAAGTTCTCTCATTATAAGCATATCAAAGCCCTTATCGGAAGTAGCTTCTTTTAACGGGCAAGCACTTTTAAGTTCAGGATAAAGATACGCAGGACGAAGATTTGCAAAAAGATTCAGTTCCTTACGGATCTTTAAAAGCCCGGCTTCAGGCCTTTTGGAAGGTTCAAGCTTATACCAGGGTGAAGTTGAAGTATTTCCTCCGATTGATCCCATAAGTACAGCATCAGCAGCTTTAGCATCAGCTATAGCTTCATCTGTAAGCGGAACACCATAGGCGTCAATAGAACACCCTCCCATGAGAATATCTTTAAATTCCATCTCATGTCCGTAGACCTCGGCCACCTTATTAAGAACTTTTTTGGCTTCGGTAACTATTTCCGGACCGATTCCATCTCCGGGAATACATGTAATCTTAAGTTTCATCTTGCTTCCTCCAACATTTCTATTTTAATACTCATATTAAAGTAATTTCAACTTAATGCATCAATTTAAAGCGCTACAGTGGTGATTTTATAACAAAGCCCGATTGGTCTTCCCAACCGGGCTACATAAACAATCAATAAGCTTAAGTCAATTATTTCTTCTTGGAATCATTTGAATCATTATTTGAACTTGAAGTAGAAACAATTGCATCCTCAGGTTTCTCAACCTCTACGATTGCTTCCTTGTACATAGGGATACGGCAGTTCTTGTTGTTACCAAACTCTACGATAACCATATCATCAGAGATATCCAGGATAACTCCTACAAAACCACCTGTTGTACGTACGCTATCACCTATAGCCAAAGATGCAAGAGTCTGAGCCTTCTTTTTCTGCTCTTTCCTCTGAGGACGGATCATAACGAAATACAAAAATCCAAAAAGAACAACATAAATCAAAATAATAATAAAAGTATTAGCTGATGCTGCAGTAGAGTCAGCACTTGCTGTTAAAAATAAACCCATAAATTCCTCCCAAAAACTATTTTAAATAAATATACCAATTCATATTACTAAAAACCTAAATGAAATTCAAGATTTGATTTACAAATCTCAAAAGATATTTAGTTTAAAAAATTACTTTACCCCTTACGCCAGTTCTTGTCGATATTGGCGTACTCTTTATTATCAGCAGAGTCAAATTCCTGCATTCCATAGAGCTTATTTTTCTTGTACTGCGCAAAATTACCCTGCTCGATGGCATCTCTTATTTCTTCCATCATATGATTATAGAAATAGAGGTTGTGCAGAACACAGAGCCTAAGTCCAAGCATCTCGTTTGCCTTAAGAAGGTGCCTGATGTAAGCCTTGGAATATCTGCGACAGGCCGGACACTGACAGCCTTCCTCGATTGGGGTATCATCCAGTTCATAGCGGGCATTTAGGATATTGATATGGCCTCTGTTTGTATACAAGTGCCCGTGGCGACCGTTTCTGCTGGGATATACACAATCAAAGAAATCAACGCCTCGCTCAACAGCTTCAAGAATATTGGCAGGTGTTCCCACCCCCATCAGATATGTGGGCTTATCCTGAGGAAGGTAAGGTACAACCGTTTCAAGAACATGATACATCTCCTCATGGCTCTCTCCTACAGCCAGACCTCCTACAGCATAGCCATCCAGATCCATATCGGAAATTCTCTTGGCATGCTCAATCCTGATATCATCAAATATGGCTCCCTGATTGATTCCAAAGAGCATCTGATGAGGATTCACCGTATATTCAAGGCCATTTAACCTGTTCATCTCATTTTTGCAGCGAAGAAGCCATCTCGTAGTCCTGTCCACAGACATCTGAACATACTCATGCTCTGCCTTGGCAGAAGGGCATTCATCAAAAGCCATTGCTATGGTGGAGCCCAAATGCGACTGAATACGCATGCTCTCTTCCGGCCCCATGAACAGTTTGTGACCGTCTATATGTGAATGAAAGTAAACTCCCTCTTCCTTGATGCGCCTTGTTTTGGCCAGGGAAAAGACCTGAAATCCGCCCGAATCTGTTAATATAGGCTTATTGCATGACATAAATTTATGAAGTCCGCCCATTCTGTAGACAGTTTCATCACCGGGGCGAAGATGCAGGTGATAGGTGTTCGAAAGAACAACCTGTGTGCCGATTCCTTCCAGATCTTCAGTTGAAACGCCGCCCTTTATTGCAGCAACAGTTGCCACATTCATAAAAACGGGAGTCTGAATCTTCCCGTGGACAGTTTCAAACTCCGCTCTTTTTGCAGCACCATCTTTTTTAATTATCTTGTACATAAAAACCTCTGTATAAGCCACCTTTTTGCCGCTCTGTAAAGTCAGAAAAAATGAGGCTTCTTAATTGACATATGTGCTCCACAGTTCCTCTAAGCATATATCATTTTGAACCATGAAAGTAGCCGCGTCAACACCTACGTATCTAAAGTGCCAGGGTTCAAATTCAATACTTGTAATATCCTCTTTTCCCGCAGGATATCTAAGCACAAAGCCATACTTGTAGCTGTTTGCGGAAAGCCACTTACCTGCCGCAGTATTGCCAAAGCCCTCATCAAGGCTTGAATAGCCATCGGTAATGATATCAATAGCAAGACCCACCTGATGCTCGGATGATCCGGGTACGGTAACTGCCTGGCTTGCAAGATTATAGGCATCCATGTAGGACATTCCGGCCTGCATATATCTGTTGATCTTGTTATCAAACAGCATGGTCTGCCTGTCCATATCTCTATACGGAGAACAGATAATAAGAGATACCCCTTCTGCATTGGCAGCCTTCATCATATCAAGAAGCGGCGCAATGATTCTCTCATCACATCTCATGGTCCCTGTAATGGTTCCAAGAGGAAAACTATAATCGTCGGGAATCGGATGCTGCTTATTTACCAGCATAATCTTCCAGTCGTCTGAGTTAAACTCGGGATATTCCTCAGCTTTTTCATCTGTATTTGAAGAGTTTGAGTATGTGTATGTATCACTTTCCAGGGCGCCGTCATCACTTCCGTTGACTTCTATTACCTGACCTGCATTTAGAATATCATTGAGCGTAGCCTGTCTCTCAGGATTTAGATGCTCAGCCTCAGCAACATCGGGATTTTCACTTGACATGGCCTCTTTTATAACTTCAGAGTCTACATCTTCTATTAAAGCCAGCTCTGCATCGGACTCCTCTACAGTTGTATCTGCTACAGCACTGCTTTCAGAAGTCTGGCTTTCAACTGTTTCAAAATCAGAAGCAAAACTTATTGTAAGTGCCATTCCCGGATAGGAAAAACTGCTGCTTGCAACAAAAAACAGTAAAATACAAGCAAGACAGGTAAATCTTTTGGAATTTCTGTAAAAATAAAACAGAAAATTATAAACACTGATTGCTATGATCGCATAAAGAATACCAAAGAGCTTAAAAGCCTTATGTCTGCGATTAAAACTACAGACTTTTGATATAACTTTTTCCTTATAAGAAAACTTTTTAACGCTGTTACTTGCGTTCATATAAGAACTATCCCCTCTGTCCCTCACTACCGTTTAGCATAAACCGGTACAAAATTACAGCTTATTATATAACGTTTTAATAAAAATTTCACTACAAATTTACTGCATTTGTAATAAATTAGTCAACAAATACTTGAATAAAACAGCCTTTCTTGTGATATACTATTTGAAAATATTGATAAAAAGGGCTTTAGATGGGGGTTTCATAATCTATGCCCAAAGAAGGCGGTACATATATGGCAGGATCAACATTTGGAAAAAATATTGTAATCTCCACCTGGGGCGAATCCCACGGAAAAGCTCTTGGCGTTGTTATAGACGGTTTCCCGGCAGGAATGGAGCTTGATGAAAAAGACATTCAAAAATTCCTCGACCGCAGGAAACCCGGTACCAGCTCGGCTACCACATCCCGTAAGGAAGATGACCTGGTTGAGATTTTGTCCGGTGTTTTTGAAGGAAAGACCACAGGAACTCCGATATCTCTAATGGTAAAAAACACATCACAAAGATCATCTGATTACAGCGAAATTGCCTCCTACTATCGCCCGGGTCACGCCGATTACGGTTTTGATGAAAAATACGGATTCAGAGATTACAGAGGCGGTGGCAGATCCTCAGGCCGTGAAACAATAGGCCGTGTAGCGTCAGGTGCCATCTGCTCAAAGCTTCTTTCTCAGATGGGAATTGAAGTATGCGCCTATACCAAAGCTATCGGAGACGTTGAAATCGATCCTTCAAAATTTGATAAAAATGCCATACTGTCCACACCTACTGCCATGCCTGATATAGATGCAGACAAAAGAGCTATGGAACTGATTCAGAAATGCAAAGAAGAAACAGATTCCATAGGAGGCATAATAGAATGTAGAATAAAAGGCGTACCTGCAGGAATCGGCGAACCTGTTTTTGACAAGCTTGACGCCCGCCTTTCACAGGCCATAATGTCTGTTGGTGCTGTAAAAGCTGTTGAATTCGGCGACGGAACTTTAGTTTCCCGCCACAGAGGATCTGAGAACAATGACGAATTTAAGATTTTATCAGGCGGCGCTGTAAGCAAAAAAACAAACCACTCCGGCGGAGTTCTCGGTGGAATGAGCGATGGCAGCGAAATCATTGTAAGAGCCTATGTAAAGCCTACTCCCAGTATTGCAAGGACTCAGGCAACAGTTAATAAATCCGGCGAGAATATTTCCATAAACATCAAAGGTCGCCATGATCCGGTTGTTGTTCCCCGTGCAGTTGTAGTCATAGAGTCCATGTGTGCCATGACACTGCTGGATTTAATGATCTCAAACATGTCATCCCGTGCGGACTACATTACATCTTTTTACAATAAAAAGTAATTCATATCATAATACTGATATTTAAAGGCATAATATAAAAGCTCACCCTTCTATCAATATAAAGAAAGGTGAGCTTTTATTATCGATTCAATTTTTCGGCGCATACTAATTGCAAATTTAGTATGTCCGTCAAATTCTTTTTAGCAGTATCAACCCTCAAGCTTATGGAAGATAATGCAGTTAGGTCTTGAAACCGGAAGTTCCGGACCATTCATTACCATAGTGCCCTTATCCATATCCACTGTAAAGAATGTAAG
>SVFZ01000014.1 GCA_015056585.1 Butyrivibrio sp.
AGCTTGTTTACGTTTACGGCCTGAGGTCCCTTTTCGCCCTGGATTACATCATACTCTACAGAAGCGCCCTCTTCGAGAGACTTGAAACCTTCCATGTTGAGTCCTGAATAATGTACGAATACATCATTTCCAGCCTCGTCAGAAATGAAGCCGTAACCCTTCTGGTTGTTGAACCACTTAACAGTACCTTTGTTCATCGTAATACCTCCACTAAAAATAAAAAAATAAAATGTTACGTTGCGAGAATATAATCCACCACAACATATTAATCTTACAACATATAAATTCAAAAGTAAAGCCGAATTGCAATTATTCTAAGGTACTTTACTTTATCAGTTCAGAGTGATAAAATATTTAAGCATAAAAGTGTTTTTTACGGAATACAAAAATATTATGTTCAAATTATTATAAAGGAGACTTTTCATGAACAAAAAAATAAGAACAGATGCGGTGGATCACCTGTTTGATGCTATTCTTTGCCTTCAGAATAAGGAAGAATGCTATAGCTTTTTTGAAGACCTGTGCACAGTTAACGAATTATTGTCACTTTCTCAGAGATTTGAAGTGGCATCAATGCTTAGAGATCACAAGACTTATCTTGAGATTGCAGAGAAGACCGGGGCTTCTACCGCTACAATCAGTAGAGTTAACAGATCTCTTAACTATGGCGATGATGGATATGAACTTGTATTCAACCGCCTGGTAGAGTGATACTACTACGCTACGTGTAAACTTTTTAGTTGTTTGTTGATTGACAGCTTATAGTACTTCAATAAAAAAGAAAAACAGAGAATACCTTACTTGTATAGTTACAAAAACGGTATTCTCTGTTATTTTTTGTTATATTATGTCAGGCCATATCAACGAGGCAGTATTTTTATTTGTTTTTATTGCTCTCGTTTTTATCTTCTGAATTATCCTTTGAATCCTTGTTTTCAGTATCAGAAGAATCTTCTGCTTTCTTATCACTTTCTGTGGCATCTGATTCGTTCTTGCCGTTCTCAGTGGCATTTCCGGTTTCTTCCGAAGACTTGTCGGCAGCAGCGCGCTCTTTTGCAATTGCTGCAGAACTCTTATCTATACCGGTCATATTGCACTGGCCATGGAATACAGCATTTTCATCAATGATGATACCCTTACAGGAAACATCGCCGATAACCTTCCCTGAATCGCTGATCTCAACTTTACCCTGAGGGGCTGAAACGTTTCCTTCGACTTCGCCGGCAATGTATGCGTTAAGACAAGATACAGTTCCCGTTATTTTTCCGGCCTGTCCAACAATAAGTGCACCGCTTACAGTTACGTTCCCCTTAACGGTGCCGTCAATTCTGGTGGAATCCTTAGTTGTGAGAGGGCCATCCAAAACTGCGCCGGGTCCGATAATTGTTCCTACCTGTTCAAGAGTAGTATCAATAGCGGACTCATTTTTTTTGCTTCCAAACATTTTGTATTTCCTCCGTTTATCCGTTGATCTCTATTAAATCCTCTGGATCAATAAATTCTTCATCCTGCTGAATTTGATAACCTAAAGAAGTGTTGTCCTTGGTGATAACGTAGATGATATCGCCTTTGTCTATTTGACTTCCCTCAGTTACCAGTGGGTCTCCGGCATTTCTGTAAATGGAGATGTAGCCATTGCCATGGTCGATAGATACTGAATTTCCAAATTTTGCATCGGTAGTAACGGTAAGAACGGTACCTGTACCTGATGCAATAACGCTACTGCCTTCCGAAGTGGTAAATACAACCAGAGGGTTACCTGTTGCCTCGTCCTTGTTGTCATCAGTAAGCTCGGTGATGGTAGTGGAAGTTGTATCATCCAAAGCGCTTGTCATTGAGGCGGTTCCGGTAAGCGGGAATCCGGTTGGCATAGCCAGAGTCTCGGCTTCTTCCTGTGAAAGCTGCTCTTCCTCAATGCGCTTGTTGATGGCGGCCTTGAGCTGTTCTATTTCTGTTTCGTATTTGTCGTTAGATGCCTGCAGTACACTGTTGTCATCTGTGAGAGTTTCGATGGTTTCTTTTTGCTGAGCCTGAATGTCCTTAAGTGTGTTGATCCTGATAGATGTATAAATGAGGTAGCAGATGATCGCCACTGCCACAGCAAAACATGTATATGCAAGCAACTGTGTTTTGAAATGATTCAGGTGGAGACGTTTTGTGCTACCGTCAGAATCACCTGAAATTATCATAAAGGTATAATGCCTTTTATGCCTGTGCTTTCTAGGCTTATTATCTTTGATCATAATGTCCTCCGACTAACGCCACATTATACCATAACAACCGTCATTTATGCAAGAAAAACCAGCCTAAACCGGTTGTTATTTGTAAGTTTTGCATTACTGTGCAGACAAAAATTTATATAAAATGCAAAAAGAGCTGCAATTTTACTCGCAGCTCTTTTCCCCTCATATAACCGCAGTGCGGTGAAAAATAGATTATAATTAACCCATTTCTGCAACAACATTGTATTCCTTAACACCATCTTCGTAAGGAATTACGTTTCCGGCAACTTCCTTGCCGTTTACGATGAGCTTCTTGATGCCCTTCTGAGCACCGTTCTGCTTAACGCTGATATTGTATACGGCGCCGCGATACTTTCTTGTAATCTCGAAATCACCGAAATCAGCAGGTACACAAGGATCAATTGAAAGACCCTTATGTGTAGGATATACTCCCAGGATGTACTGTGAGATATTTACAAAGGTCCAGGCAGCAGTACCTGTGAGCCAGCTGTTCTTGCCCTGGCCAAAGAACTTGGCATCACGGCCGGCAACCATCTGTGAATATACGTAAGGTTCAGTGCAATGAACATCACTGATATCTTCAATATAAGCAGGACATGTCTTCTTATAAATCTCGAAAGCTCTGTCTCCATGACCAAGCACTGTCTCAGCGATTGAAACCCATGGGTTATTGTGACAGAAAATTCCTGCATTCTCTTTGTATCCCGGCGGATAAGATGAAACTTCGCCGAGTTCTACATGGTACTTGGTGTATGCAGGCTGAAGAATCATAACACCATACTTTGTATCGAGTCTCTTTTCAACGCTCTTAAGAGCCTTCTCTGCAAGACCTTCCTTGACACCGATTCCTGCAAGTACGCAGAAGCCCTGAGGCTCGATGTAAATCTGGCCTTCTTCACACTCTTTTGATCCAACCTTGTGGCTGTACGCATCATAGGCACGAACAAACCATTCTCCGTCCCAACCTGCTGTAATGGCAGCCTGGTAAACCTGCTCAATTTCTTTTCTTGCTCTGTCAGCCTCTGCCTGATCTCCAAGGAGCTCGCAAAGCTGAGCATATTCCTCACCGTACTTAACAAACATACCGGCGATGAATACTGACTCTGCAACAGGGCCTTCTGAAGGACCGAAGGTCTGGAAGGATTCACCCGGATGCTCTGAGAAACAGTTAAGGTTAAGACAGTCGTTCCAGTCAGCGCGTCCGATAAGAGGAAGTCCGTGAGGTCCCTTGTGAGTAGCTGTGAAATCAAATGAGCACTTAAGGTGTCCCATAAGAGTCTTGGCAACACTCATATCATTATCGAAAGGAACCATTTCTTTTAATATAGAAAGATCACCGGTCTCTCTTACATATGCGCTTGTACCTGCGATAAGCCAGAGCGGATCGTCGTTAAAGCCTGAACCGATGTCGGAGTTACCCTTCTTGGTAAGTGGCTGGTACTGGTGATAAGCACTTCCGTCCTGGAACTGGGTGGATGCGATATCGATGATACGCTGTCTTGCTCTGTCCGGAATAAGGTGTACAAATCCAAGAAGATCTTGACAGGAATCTCTAAAGCCCATTCCACGGCCGATTCCTGATTCATAATAGGAAGCAGAACGTGACATGTTGAATGTAACCATGCACTGATACTGGTTCCAAATGTTGACCATACGATCAACTTTTTCATTCTTGGATGAAATATGATAGTTGGAAAGAAGATCCTTCCAATAATTCTTGAGCTCTGTAAGTGCCTTCTCAACAGCCTCTTCAGTCTTGTATCTTGAAAGAAGACTGATTGCAGGCTTCTTGTTGATTACAGAAGGAGCTTCCCATTTGTCATCTTCAGGATTCTCTACATATGCAAGAACGAAGATGAAAGTCTTGGATTCGCCTGCCTTTAACTTTAAGTTAATCTGCTGTGAAGCAATTGGAGACCATCCGCTGGCAACAGAGTTTGTGCACTTGCCGTCTGAAACAACATCAGGTGAATCAGGTCCGTTATACGCGCCAAGGAAAGCATCTCTGCTGGTGTCAAATCCATCAACAGGAGCATTTACACTGTAAATTGCGTAGTGATTACGTCTCTCTCTGTACTCGGTCTTGTGATAGATTGTGGATCCGCCATCTGTGATCTCAACTTCACCGGTGCTTAAGTTTCTCTGGAAGTTCTTCATATCATCGTCGGCATTCCAAAGACACCATTCAACATATGAGAAAAGAGAAAGATCAGCCTCTTTATCCTTATTATTGGTAATAGTGATCTGAGATACTTCGCAGTTGTCATCCATAGGAACAAATGTGAGAACTTTAGCCTCTACATTGTTCTTGGTTGATGTAAATGTGCTGTAGCCCAGGCCGTGACGGCACTCATAAGAATCAAGAGTTGTCTTGACGGGCTGCCATCCGGGATTCCAAACTACAGAATCTGTATTGTCTTTAATATAGAAGTATTTGCCGTTGTTGTCATAAGGAACGTTGTTGTAGCGGTATCTTGTAAGTCTTAAAAGCTTAGCATCCTTATAAAAGGTATAACCTCCGCAGGTGTTGGATATCAGTGAAAAGAACTCCTTGTTGCCCAGATAGTTGATCCATGGAAGCGGAGTCTTGGGGGTGGTAATGACATACTCAAGCGCATTGTCGTCGAAATAACCGTATTTCATTTTTTCCTCCTAATAATAGTGGTTGATGATAGCGATTTAGTTGCACAAATACTTAAACGTTTTCGAAGTTTTTCTAGACACATTATATATGGTTGCCTATCATATTGCAACAAGAAATTATTACCAAAAAATGCGCATAATTACTAGCTATTTTGGCAATGAAACAAAACGGATTTTTTTACAACCGGTTTCAAAAAGGTTACTTAACGATTTACGAAAACGTTTGCTGACTATGTGAACTAACTGTGAACAGATATGGAAAAATATACGAAATACAAATAACATATTTATCTAATATTACTAAAATCTATAAAATTGCACAAAAAAATAGAAACAACTATTGATTTTGATGTCAAAATGATGTACGCTTAAGTTACGAAAACGATTTAGTAAGCAATAACGAGGAGTTAATGGTAAAAAATGGTATCACTAAAGGACATTTCAAAAGCTTGCGGCGTTTCAGTAGCAACTGTGTCAAAAGCACTTAATGATCACAGTGATATCAGCCAGGAAACCAAAAAGCATGTCAGAGAAGTTGCAGAAAGACTTGGATATAGACCCAATGCAGCTGCGCAGGCTCTTAAGACTAACAGAACCAATAATATCGGCGTGCTTTTCGTAGACGAAGCAAACAGTGGTCTTACACATGACTACTTCAATCATGTTTTGGACAGCTTCAAGAGGAAGGCAGAGGACAGCGGCTTTGATATCACTTTTATAAATGGGGCCAAGAACAGACTTAACAATATGTCTTACCTGTCTCATGCAATCTACAGAGGCTTTGACGGAGTAATGATTGCTTGTGTGGATTTTTCAGATCCACAGGTTGGCGAACTTATAGCCAGCAGCATACCTGTTGTTACTATCGATCATCTTTTTAATAACAGGATCACGATAGTGTCTGACAACGTTAAGGGCATGAGGGAACTTACATCTTATGTTTATGAGCAGGGACACAGAAAGATAGCATACATTCACGGCTTGGAATCAGCTGTAACACAGAGCAGACTTTCTTCTTTTTACAGAACGTTACAGGGATACGGAGTGACAGTACCTGATGAGTATGTAGTTGCTTCTCCTTACCGCGATACAGATGCTGCTTTTGCAACAACCAATCGGTTACTGGATCTTCCAGATCCACCAACATGTATCTTTTATCCGGATGATTTTGCGGCGTTCGGAGGGATAAATGCAATCAGACAAAGGGGGCTTAGAATTCCGGAGGATGTTTCAGTTGTGGGCTACGATGGAATTGAGATTGCAAGGAGGATCAGCCCGGTCCTTACCACTATTGTCCAGGATACAGTAAAGATTGGATCGCTTGCTGCTTCCAAGCTTATCGACCTGATCAACAATCCAAAGGGAACTTTGATAGAACAGATTGTTGTTGAAGGAAGACTTGAAAAGGGCGAGTCAGTCGCAAAAATTCAGCCGTAATGAGTCGGATCCGAGCCGACTATAGATTTTTGGCTGAAATGTAACCTTTAAATTTATATAGGAGAGAGAAAGGTAAACGGTATGAAAGATTTTTTAAAAAACACATGGAAACATAGGGCACATGTGGTCATGGCATTGCCAGTATTTCTTATTCTGTTTTTCATCATGTACGTGCCTATGGCAGGTCTTGTAATGGCCTTCAAGAATTTCAACTATGCGGACGGTATTTGGAAGAGTCCGTGGAATGGAATTGAGAACTTCAAATTCCTTCTTGCATCAAAGGCAACATTCATTTCAATCACAAAAAATACAATTCTCTACTATCTGCTTTTCACAGCAATAGGAACCTTGTTAAATGTAACTCTTGCCATTATGATCGACAAACTTGTCTTTAAAAAGATGGCCAAGACAATGCAGACACTTATGATCATCCCTGTATTTATTTCATATGCAGCTGTTCAGTTCATTGTATATGCTTTCATCAGCTCAGATACAGGTATCATCAACCACATGCTTGGAACCAGCACAAGATTTTACTCAGCTCCCAAGCTTTGGCCCTGGATCCTTCTTATAGTTAAGATCTGGAAGGACACAGGTTACGGTTCAGTTCTTTATATGTCAGTACTTGCGGGAATCGATTCTGAACTCTATGAGGCAGCTGATATCGATGGCGCAAACTCCTGGCAGAAAATATGGAATATCACAATTCCTTCACTGATCCCTATGGTAACGGTTATGCTCCTTCTTTCAGTCGGATCGGTAATGCACTCTGATACAGGTCTTTTCTATCAGGTAACACGTAATAACGGTATGCTTTATTCAACAACACAGGTTATTGATTCTTATGTTCTTAATGCTATCTTTAGCAGCTCCAACTTTGGATTTGTAGCCGCCACATCTTTCTTCCAGTCAGTAGTGGGACTTTTGCTGATGCTGTTTGCGAACTTTACTGTTCGTAAGATCGCACCTGAAAATGCATTGTTCTAAATTATTGATAAGGAAAGGAGAAAAGAGATGGCTAAGTTAAAAAGAAATAAGAATTTAGATATAGCACCTTCTAAAGAGGAAAAAGTTACCGTCGGACAGGTAATACTTGCAATAATCCTTCTGGCTTGCACATTGTTTGCATTCCTACCTGTAGAGCTTACATTCGTAGCTGCTTTTACAGATGAGAAGGCAATCGCAACAGATGGTTTCAGATTTTGGCCCAGAGCATGGTCACTTAACGGTATGGCAGCAGTTCTTAAATATGGTAAGCAGCTTGCACAGTCATACCTGGTAACAATTTTTGTTACTGTAGCGGGAACCTTTATGGGACTTCTGTTCATGAGTATGTTCGCATATTCAATCAGCAGAAGGGACTTCCGCCTTTCAAGATTTTTATCAATTTACCTTTTGATTCCTATGTTTTTCAAGGGTGGAACACTTTCAGGATATATCGTATTCACAAGTTACTATCACTTAAAGGACAGCTTGTGGCTCCTTATCCTTCCACTTTGCGTTTCAACCATGAATGTAATTATTTTGAGAACTTACATTGTTAACAGTATTCCAGGAGAGCTTATGGAAGCAGCCAAGATCGACGGAGCAGGTGAGTACAGAACCTTCTTCCAGATCACACTTCCTCTTCTTAAGCCTTCACTGGCAGCCGTAGGCTTCATGATGGCTACAGCATACTGGAATGACTGGCAGAACGCTCTTTTGTACATTGATACAGATGCAAAGAAACCTTTGCAGCTTCTTCTTATCAACATCCAGAAGAGTATTGAGTTCCTTCTTAATAATGTAAACGTACCTGCAGCTGCAAGAGCAGCCATGGGTGGAACTATTCCGCAGTACTCAGCAACAATGGCAACCGTGCTTGTAGTTATCGGACCTATCATGGTAGTGTACCCATTCTTCCAGAAGTACTTTATTAAAGGTCTTACAGTTGGTTCGGTAAAAGGCTGAGAAGCATCATTTTATGATGATATACGAATTGCTCCATGACTACGTCATTTTCGCAATTCTACAAACATTCGGAAACCGCAAATTTACTACGTAAATTGCTAATTCCTCATATTTGTTCGGGTCATAAAGTCAAAATGCTTAACATGCGAGCATGTACGCATTTCTGACTTATGACACCTATATCATTTGATATTCAGCCAATAGGGGCATGAATATAAAAAATCAAACACTTTTTAAAAGGGAGGCAAAAAATGAAGAAAAAAGTTATTTCTACGCTTATGGCAACAGCAATGACTCTTTCATTGCTCGCCGGTTGTGGAAGCTCAAGCGCTCCTGCAACAACAACTACTGACAGCAGCGCAACAGAGCCTGCTACAACAACTGATGCAGCTCCTGCATCAACAGACACAGCAGCAGACACAGCTGCATCAACAGATACAGCTGCAGCAGGTGACGCTGTAACAATCAACCTTTACAGATGCTCATTCAACGTTGCTAACCCTGATTCAGCTCAGGTTAAGAAGGTTCAGGATGCAATCAACGAATACATCAAGGACAAGATCAACGTTCAGATCAACCTTACAGATATCGGATCCGGTGAGTACACAGAGAAGGCTAACCTTGCACTTGCAAACAATGAGATCAACCTTCTTTGGACAGCTTCATGGGAAGGCACAATCGGAACTAATGATCTTTATCCTCAGAAGGCTGTATATGACCTTACAGACCTCGTTGAGGGATCAACACTTTATGGCTCAATGGCAGAAGGCCAGTGGGAAGCAGCTAAATATGACGGCAAGATCTACTTCGTACCTGTATATAAGGACAACGTAGAAGGCTATGACTTCATGTTCCGTAAAGATGTAGTTGATGCTCATGGTTGGGACATCACATCTGTTAAGAAGCTTGCTGATCTTGAGCCAATGCTTGCTGATGCTAAGGCTGATGGACTTAAGTATCCTTTCCTTACACAGAAGACAGCTATGTTCTACAGATGGTACATCGACAGCTTTGATTTCTTCACAGCTGATGCCGGTGCAAACTTTGTAGCAGTTGACAGAAAGACAGACGAAGTTGTAGATACAATCCTTACACCTGAGTACCTTGAGTTCGCTAAGCTTATGGCTGACTGGGCTGAAAAAGGATACATCTCAGAGGATGATGCTACAAAGACAACTAACGATCAGACAACACAGACACAGGATTGGGCTGTAACATGGTGGACAGATATCCCTGTTAACGATGAAGCTAATGCTCGTTATGGTCAGGATGTTGTAATGCAGCCTGCAACAAGCAGATGGGCTCACTCAACATCAGCTCTTGGTTCTTGCTACTGCGTAACAGCAAACTCAACACCTGAGCAGGCTCAGGCTTGTGTAGATTTCCTTGGACTTCTTTACACAGATTCAACACTTGCTGATATCTATACATTCGGTATCGAGGGTGAGGACTTCACATATGATGAGAATCACCAGGTAGTACAGAATTCTGATAAGTACAACCACTCAATGTGGGAGTCAGCTAACGCTACAATCGTAACTCCTCTTTCAAACGAGCCGGCTAACAAGGCTGAACTTTACGATGCATTCAACAGCGGAGCTAACACATCTTCAGCTGCAGGCTTCAGATTTGATAAGACTCCTGTTGAGGCTCAGTACACAGCTTGCGCTAACGTTGCAGGTGAGTATGGATTCGCTCTTGAGAACGGCGGTGTTGCTTCTGCAGACGTTGAGTCTACAATCGAAGCATATCAGGCAGCTCTTGACGGTGCCGGATACCAGGAAGTTCTTGCTGAGTTCCAGAAGCAGTATGATGATTGGAAGGCAAGCAAGTAATTCTATAAGTTAATATCGAATTATAATCGGATCAGAAGTATTGGAACTATTTAATTAGTTATCCTCCTTTCTTTATTCTGGCCATACCTCCAGGATAAAGGTTACTCTTTCCTTTTATAAGCGTTATGGAAGCCATGGCATTCCCCGATGCCATGGCTTTCGTGCGTAAACAGTATCTTCCGGGAAATATTACAGGCAAAAAAGTTACAAATAATTTGTGAATATTACATGTATTTTATGCACTTTTATGATTGCCTTTATAACTTTACTGTGCTAAAATCTTTCCATCGAGCACAAATGTCTGTGCATCGCGGACACAACAAACGTGATGATGCCGCGATTTTACGCCATATAAGTACAAATGTCCGCACTAAGAGGACTTGGTGAGAAAAACATGGATCAGGATACAGGATATTATGTTATAAAAAAGCAAGCGGTGCCTGAGGTACTTCTAAAGGTTGTAGAAGCCAAGAAGCTTTTGGAATCAGGCAGGGTCAAGACGGCAGCAGAGGCAGCAGCCAGGCTTGGCATCAGCCGCAGTTCTTTTTATAAATACAAGGAAGATATATACGAATTCCACGACAGTTTGCAGGGGACGACCCTTACGCTGACTTTCCAGATGAATGATGAGGTTGGGCTTTTGTCCTACGTCCTTAATCTTATAGCAGACTTTGGAGCGAATATTCTTACTATTCATCAGTCCATTCCGCTGAACGGAGTGGCATCTTTATCAATTACCATTCAGGTTCTGCCGACAACAAGAGATATCATGGAGATGATCTCCAGGATGGAGAAAGTTGAAGGCGTGCACAAGGTTCATATTACAGGACGCAGCGCAACGCTGACCTGATATATAAATAAGAGATTATAAACAGCCCTGAAAATATAAGAGCGGTCAAAAAGAGCGCGAATCGGAGGATAAAATGGCAAAGGTAGCAGTTTTGGGATATGGTACAGTTGGAAGCGGCGTTGTGGAAGTTCTTGATACAAACGCACAGGAAGTTACAAACAGCGCAGGAGAGGCGCTGGAAGTCAAATACATTCTCGATCTTCGTGATTTCCCCGGAGACAAGCATGAGGCGCAGGTTGTTCATGACATCAATGTGATCCTTGATGACCCGGAAGTCGAAGTTATCTGCGAGACAATGGGCGGAATTGAGCCTGCTTTTTCTTTTGAAAAGAGCGCCCTTGAAAGGGGAAAGAGTGTATGTACCTCCAACAAGGAGCTGGTAGCGGCTCATGGACCTGAACTTGTGGAGCTTGCAAAGCAGAACGGAGTAAGCTACCTTTTTGAAGCAAGTGTCGGCGGTGGAATTCCTGTTCTTCGTTCACTGAATGATTCTCTTAAGCATGAGAAGGTAGATTCCATTACAGGTATCTTAAATGGCACTACAAACTATATTTTGACGAAGATGGACAAAGAGGGCCTGGGATTTGCCACTGTTCTTAAAAAAGCGCAGGAAAAGGGCTATGCTGAGCGAAATCCTGAGGCTGATGTAGAAGGGTATGATGCCTGCCGTAAGATCGCAATCCTTGCAAGCCTTATGAGTGGCAAGCATGTAAATTATGAGGATATCTATACGGAAGGTATTTCCAAAATCAGTATTGAGGACTTTGCTTATGCCAGAAAAATGGGCATGGCAATCAAGCTCCTTGGCATGTGCAAGAGAAATCAGAACGGATTCTTTACAATGGTTTCACCGTTCATGATTCCTTTGGAAAATCCTCTTGCCAACGTAAACGGAGTGTTTAACGCAATCAACATTCACGGAAATATGCTCGGCGATGTAATGTTCTACGGAAAAGGTGCCGGCAAGAATGCTACAGCAAGCGCAGTTGTTGCTGATGTCATCGATATTGTGAAACACAAAGGTAAACATATAGATGTAAATATGAAGTCCGAAAAGGCTGAGCTTTCACCTAAAGATAATGCTGTAAGAAGCTTTTTTGTACGAGTTCCCAAGGATCAGACTGATAAGGCAAAAGAGATATTCGGCAGCAAGATCGAGATGGTAGACGGGGGCGAGGAAAATCATGAGTTCGCTTTTGTTACAGATATGATCTCCGAAAAAGACTTTGAAGAACGTCTCCGGAAACTGGATTGTGTAAAAGGCTATATCCGTCTTTATTAAGACAGGGGTATGGACTAAGCATTTGAAGATTTTATGCTTGTCAGGTAGTAATGGCATGAGCATTAAAATATCATAATTATCAGGAAGGAAAGTATCATGAAAAAGGTAGTCAAATTCGGTGGCAGTTCCCTTGCCAGCGCAGAACAGTTCAAAAAGGTCGGCGAGATCATCAGGCAGGATCCGGACAGAAGCTATGTAGTGCCATCTGCACCCGGAAAAAGAAATTCCAAGGACACAAAGGTTACGGATATGCTCTACAAGACCTATGCCCTGGCTGAAGCGGGAAAAGATTTTTCCAAGCAGCTTAGCGATATTAAGGCCCGCTACGATGAGATAATAAAGGGACTTAAACTCAAGCTTTCACTTGCCGATGAGTTCAAGGAAATTGAGAAGAACTTCAAGGCAAAGGCCGGAACAGATTATGCTGCAAGCCGTGGAGAATACCTTAACGGAATCATTATGGCTGCATATCTGGGGTTTGAGTTCATCGATTCGGCTACCGTTGTATTTTTTGACAAGAACGGCGATTTTGATGCTGAGAAGACCAATAAATATATGGCCAGGAAACTTGAAAAGACTCCAAAGGCGGTTGTACCGGGATTCTACGGTGCATATCCTGATGGAAGGATCAAGACATTTTCAAGAGGCGGTTCTGATATAACAGGATCAATCGTTTCAAGAGCTATTAAGGCAGATGTATATGAGAACTGGACGGATGTTTCCGGATTCCTTGTGGCAGATCCAAGAATTATCGACAAGCCACCGCACATCGAGACCATTACCTATACAGAACTTCGAGAGCTTGCATACATGGGAGCGGGAGTTCTTCACGAGGACGCTATCTTCCCTGTAAGAAAAGAGGGAATACCGATCAATATCAGGAACACCAACAAGCCTGATGATCCGGGCACATGGATTGTTGAATCCACAGCCAAGAAGTCTAAGTATGTTATCACAGGAATTGCCGGAAAAAAAGGATTTTGCTGTGTGAATGTGCTTAAGGATCAGATGAATTCCGAGATTGGATTTGTCAGAAAGATCCTTCAGGCTTTCGAGGATCAGAATATCTCCATTGAGCATGTTCCTTCAGGAATCGACACCATGACTGTATTTGTGCAGCAGGACGAGTTTATTGAGAAAGAGCAGGCTGTAGTTTCAGAAATCCACAGGCTTGCCCATCCTGATATGCTTGAGATCGAATCAGACCTGGCTCTAATCGCAGTTGTTGGTCGAGGCATGAAGTCAACACGCGGTACTGCAGGAAGAATCTTCTCCGCGCTTGCACATGCCAGCGTTAACGTAAGAATGATCGATCAGGGATCCAGTGAGCTTAATATCATCATCGGTGTTGAGACCAGGGATTTCGAGAAGGCTATCCGCGCAATCTATGATATTTTCGTAACTACACAGATGTAAGATAGAATAAAAAGGACCCATAATCCACAGAAAATGTGAAAAATGGGTCCTTTGTTTTTATTCTCCGAGCAAAAAGTGAAGGAAACTTACCGAAATATCCGGACGTGTGGTGTTGATAATGATACCTGCGAAAGGAGTTGCATTTGCATATGCGCCTGATTCCGAAAGAGCTTTTGAATCATCAACCCTGATACCGACAGGAACAGGAGACTGCATTTTGGCGGGATCGGTGTTTGGCATAGTGAAGTCTTTGTTGTACTTATCAGCCATTACAGCATATTCATTGGCCGGATCAAATTCACCGGTGCTCACATAATTCTGATATTCATCGGAATTTAAATAGTCAAGGTAGCCTTGATCCACGTAAAACAGCCTGTCCTCAAGACCTTTAAGCTCATCCTCGGAAAGGACGGTTCTAAGATCAAGGAAGGATTCCTGATTGGCGTAGTGTGTAAAAAGCTTATCGTCAGCTATCATAACGTCAAGGTCGGAGGCAGCCATGGTGGCCATTATCTTCTGGCTTGTGGCAATCGTAACCTCGTCGATGAGATCCAGATTGTAAACTAATGTGGTATCAATATAGCATAACTGATTTGTTGTATCGATACCGGAATAATCTGTAAATTCTTTTTCCAGAATATCCTGTGCACCGGATGCTGCTGAGTTAATGGCTGCTGCATAAAATCCGTATGGCTTGTTGTTACTGATGTCGTGTATGAGCATTACAAGAAGTATTAACGCGCAGACACCAACAAGAGTATGAATCTTGTAATATTCCCAGAAATAATCCCATTTGGCTTTAAATCCCTGGCCCTTTAGCTTTTTTCTTTGTTCTCTGATATCTTCGTTTACTGACATTTTTCCTCCAAGTTAACAGAAAAATAATATTTATTTGATGATAAAACATATATAATAAGAATAGGTGCTTTCTGTATCAAAAACATAATTATCATATTATAAATAATGAGCCCAAAGTGTCAATCGCCATTTCTAAAAAATGTATTAAAAAACACCTTGAAAGATTGCTGAAAGCAATATAAAATAGTCCGTAAAAATGGCACTTTGAAATATTCGATTGATGCCGTAAATAATTGCTTAAAGCAAGGAGGTAATTGTTATACATGGTTAGCGATAACAGTTATGTAGAATGTCTTGTATCTAGTAAAGCGTCGCCTCTTATGGTTGTTCTTAAGGGAATCACCCTTGCGCTTACTATCGTGTTCTTTATTTCCGCATTTTTATTGGGCTTTGGACTTGTTGGTATGATTCTTATGATCGCATCAGGCGTTGCATACTATTTTGTATCACTTAATGCCAGTATAGAGTTTGAGTATCAGTACTGTGACCGCGAGATTACTGTGGACAAGGTTCTGAACAAGAGCAGACGTAAGAATATCGGCAAGTATGATGTTGGCCGCATTGAGGCAATGGCACCCAGTAAGTCATACCATCTTGATGAGTACAAGAACAAGACTTACAAGGTTTTGGATTTCTCTGCAAGAGAGAAGGATCCTCAGCCGGACCCTACTTATACAATATATTATGATGGCAAGGAGAAGATAATCTTAGAGCCTACCAAGGAGTTTGTTGAGGCTATCAAGAATGTGGCTCCCCGTAAAGTATTCTTGGACTGAAATGACTATTGGGGAGTAGTGTTTGGGGATTACGAGAAACCGGTGTGAGGCCATCATAAACTATAATAAGAGGATGGCTGACGAGATTTTTGATTGGAGAGAAAAATGGGACAGATTATTGGTGAAGGAATTACTTTTGACGACGTACTGTTAGTACCTGCTTATTCACAGGTTATACCTAATCAGGTGGATGTAAGTACTTATCTTACAAAGAAGATCAAGCTCAACATTCCTATGATGAGTGCAGGAATGGATACAGTTACAGAGCACAGAATGGCAATTGCCATGGCAAGACAGGGTGGTATCGGTATCATCCACAAGAATATGTCAATTGAAGCGCAGGCTGAAGAGGTTGACAAGGTTAAGAGATCAGAGAACGGTGTTATCACTGACCCATTTTCACTTTCTCCGGAGCATACACTGGCTGATGCGGATTCTCTGATGGCTAAATTCAGAATTTCAGGCGTGCCGATCACAGAGGGCAGGAAGCTTGTAGGTATCATAACAAACCGTGACCTGAAATTTGAGAAGGATTATTCAAAAAAGATCAAGGATGCTATGACAAGTGAGAACCTCATCACAGCTAAAGAGGGAATCACTCTTGAGGAGGCAAAGAGCATTCTTGCCAAATCAAAGAAGGAAAAGCTTCCTATCGTAGATGATGACTATAATCTCGTTGGACTTATCACAATAAAGGATATTGAGAAGACCATTAAGTATCCTCTTTCAGCAAAAGACGAGCAGGGAAGACTTCTCTGCGGAGCTGGAGTAGGAATTTCCGCTAACTGCCTCGAGAGAGTTGCAGCTCTTGTGGATGCTAAGGTTGATGTTATCGTACTTGACTCAGCACACGGACATTCAGAGAACGTTCTTAAGTGCCTTAGAATGATAAAAGAGAAGTTCCCTGATCTTCAGGTTATAGCAGGAAATGTGGCAACAGGAGCAGCTACAAAGGCTCTTATTGAGGCCGGAGCAGATGCTGTAAAGGTTGGTATCGGACCCGGATCTATCTGTACAACACGAGTTGTGGCAGGTATCGGCGTTCCTCAGATCACAGCAATCATGGACTGCTATGCAGTTGCTAAGGAGTATGGTATTCCGATCATCGCCGATGGTGGTATCAAATACTCAGGAGATATTACAAAGGCAATAGCTGCCGGTGGAAGCATCGTAATGATGGGTTCAATGTTTGCAGGCTGCGACGAGGCTCCGGGCGAATTCGAACTCTTCCAGGGCAGAAAATATAAGGTATATCGTGGAATGGGCTCTATTTCAGCAATGGAGAACGGATCCAAGGACCGTTATTTCCAGGAAGATGCCAAGAAGCTTGTTCCTGAGGGCGTTGAAGGACGTGTTGCATACAAGGGAACAGTAGAAGATACTGTATTCCAGCTTATGGGCGGACTTCGTTCAGGTATGGGATATTGTGGATGCGCTACAATCGAAGAGCTCAAGGAGAACGGTCGCTTTATCAAGATGACTTCAGCAGCACTTCGTGAGTCTCATCCTCATGATATTCAGATTACAAAAGAAGCTCCGAACTACAGCGTAGACAACGGCTGATTTGTAAATTTTAACTTGTAGTAAGCGACTTAGGATCTTTCTTGAGGGGGGAAGATGCAGGATACGATTACGCAGGCAGAACTTGAAAAGAAGATGACCATGGGCTCTCCGGAAGACAATAAAGGAGCTCTTGGTCATTTTGCGCTTAAAAACGACAAAGAAATTCAATCCTGGCAGGACAAGTTCTGTGAGATGTCGAAGGTGTATGCATTATGCCTTGACACAAACGGAAATCCTTTAAGTTCATTTTCCGGTAACCCTCATGAAATTGAAATCATCAAAAAATATGTGACAGATATCAGGATACGAAATATTTTTAAGAGAGTATCCGAGAGCGAGCTTGAGGATCAGGCAGTGGAGATCACTGAAGTGCCTAATCTTAAGCTTGGAGCTGTTGCAGTCAAACATGGTAAAGAATCCGCGGCAGTGTGGATCGTCTGCGGTATATTTACCGATGCTCATTATGAAGAGGAATTTTTTCACATTCCTCCGATCAGTAATTTCCAGTATGAAATAACTGAAGAAAGATTTTACAAGACCATGGATCTTCTAAGGGAGACCCTTAATATTATCCTAAAGGTAGAGAGATCCAGATCTAAAGCTGTTGCAAGAAGTGAGGAGTCAAAGCAACAGGAATTGGAGATGACTACTTCTTTTCACAGAGCTGAGACCATGACTGAGATCGTATCACTTCTTGACAGTGATGACGGTATAGAGGGGATAATGGTTGAAATTCTCTCCAAGCTCTGCACTTATCTTCAGATCAGCAACGGATTTACCTGCAGAATACATAACAATACACTGATGGATATTATTGTGCAGTGGACTACTCCCGGCATCAGCAAGATGTTCTATGAGACAACGGATCAGGATGTATGCTGGTTTCTTGGGGCGGAAAAGGCCATTGTAGTATCCAGTGATACGCAGATGAATGCCGGAGAAAGAGAGCAGCTTGACATGCTGGGCATAAAAGCCCTTGTGGCGCTGCCTATCGTCATAAACAATGCCCCAAGGTTTTACGCCTGCCTTACTGAAAACAGGGAAAACAGGATATGGTCCATAGATGACATCAAGTTCATAAGCGATGCCATAAGGATCCTGCAGAGTATCATCACAAAGAGAATACAGAATAACTCCCTCGCCAGCTCTTTTGCCTCTCTGGAAGCAGTGCTTGATAATGTGGGAAGTTCTATCTATGTAAGAGATATAGGAACAGGGGTGCTTTTGTTCGCAAACAGAAGCTTTAAGAAAAACTTTACCAAAGAACTCCAGGAAAATAAGCTTATAGAGCTGTTTGAGTCCAATATTCCTTCGAGAAGCCATTCGGGCAACTATGAAGTGAACCACAAAGCCAGAGGAAAGTGGTACGACGTCTACTATACAAGGATAAAATGGGTGGACGGAAGGCCTGTTTCTTTATGCGCCATATATGATGTCACCGAGAAAAAGCTCTACCAGAAGAGGATTGAGCAGCAGGCATATACCGACTTCCTGACAGGTCTTTATAACAGAATGTGCTGTGAAAAAGACCTTGCAAAATACGTGGATGAAGCCAGAACTTCCGGACGCACCGGAGCACTTATGTACCTTGACCTGGATGACTTCAAACATATCAATGACAGTTTGGGCCATCAGTACGGCGATATACTTTTGCAGGATATCTCAAAGGCTATGAGCCAGATTGAGGGTATCAACAATTCGTGCTACAGAATGGGAGGTGATGAATTTGTTATAATCATCCCGCCGGACAGTTTTGATAAGTACGACAGAATAGTTGAAGAGATAAAAAATGCTTTTGCAACGCCATGGTATTTAAAGGACAGCGATTACTACTGCACCATGAGTATGGGTGTGGTAAAGTTTCCGGATAACGGCGACAATGTTTCAGAACTTATCAGAAAATCAGACGTGGCTATGTACGAGGCAAAGAAATCCGGAAAGAACAGGATTGCCGAGTACTCCGACAATATCGATGCTTCCTCGATCCATAGACTGGACCTTGAGAAAAATATGTACGATGCCATCGGAAAGAGCTGCGAGGAATTTGAAGTATACTTCCAGCCTGTCATTACTCAGGAAATTAAGGGTAAAAAAGGATCGAAGAAAAAAGTCCGTCATGTGGGAGCTGAAGCACTTGTGCGGTGGAACAGCGGGAATCTAGGTTTCCTTAGCCCGGATGAGTTTGTACCGCTTGCTGAGTATCTGGGACTTATTACTCCTATAGGCAATCATGTACTAAAGAAAGCCTGTGAATGTGTAAGACAGTGGAATGAATCCGGCATCGGTGAGTTCTGCGTGAGTGTTAACTTCTCTGTGGTGCAGATCATGCAGAATGATATAGTGGATGTGGTAAAGCAAAACATTGAGGAGAACCATATTAAGCCGGAGTGGCTGATACTAGAGCTTACGGAAAGACTTGCTATTAACGATCTGGCAAGGACCAAGCAGACTCTTTTGGACATAAAGGCGCTGGGAGTAAGGCTGGCACTGGATGACTTTGGTACCGGATATACAGCTATAAGCAGTATCAGGGCTCTTCCTTTTGATATCATCAAGATTGATAAAGATTTTGTAAGTGATATCGAAACCAGCGACTATTCACAGGCTTTTGTAAGGACAATGGTTCAGCTGGGCAAAACCATCGGCGCGGATATCTGCGTTGAGGGTATTGAAACAAAAGAGCAGCTATCAGCCCTTGATGGCATGGAAGTAAAGTTTGTGCAGGGCTACTATTATGACAAGCCTTTGCGCAGAGCTGCTTTCGAAGAAAAATATGTATACAACGATGCTTTTGACAAGTGACGGGCACACATTTTTTTCTTAATGTATGGTGTGTGGTATACTATTATTACAACTTATAAAATATGGTTTGTTATGTAACTGTTAACCGGATCTGATTTTAAAGCTTGAATGAGGTGTGATTTATGGCTGGTATTTTTTCTGGACTTGAGAAACTTGGACTTGGAAATATTGGTGGAGGAAGCCTTTTTGAAGATCCTAATAAAAAAGAGGGGGTTGTAAAGCAGGAAGTACCTCAAAAGAAGCTCTCTCTCGTTAATGAGGAAGACTACCTTTTTGATAAGAAGTACAAGTGCCCTGTTTGTGAGGATGATTTCGAGGTAAAGACGGTAAGAACCGGTAAGGTGCGAATGAAAAACGTTGATATAGATCTTCGCCCCGACTATGATGAACTGGATCAGAATAAATATGATGTAATTGCCTGTCCGCATTGTGGATATGCAGCTCTGGGAAGGTATTTCCCCACACTTAACAAGCGACAGATTGATGAGATCAGAGTAAAGATCAGCATGAATTATAAAAAGCTGGAACAGGACGGACCAACTTACAGCTATGATTATGCCAAGAGTCTTTATCAGCTGGCGCTGGCCAATGCTGTAGTAAAAAAGGCTAAGAACAGCGAGAAAGCTTATATCTGCCTCAAAACAGCATGGGTCATCCGCGGTGAGACACAAAGACTTGATCCCAATGAGGATACCTATGACCAGAAGAAGGCTGCCAACGATGCTCAGGAAAAAGAGCTTTTGACAAATGCCCTTAACGGTTTTGTAATGGCGAGACAGTCCGAGGAATTCCCAATTGCAGGAATGGATTCATCCACTTTGGATTATTTGATAGCAGCACTGGCTGTGGAGACAGATGATTTTGATACCGCCAGCAAGATGGTATCGGAGCTTTTGACTTCAAGAGTGGCCAACAGCCGTATCAAGGATAAGGCTCGCAATCTTAAAGACATAATTGCCGAGAAAAAAGGCTGATTTTGGCCGCACAGCAATAGTGTTTTCCGGAAACAAAAATATCTGCTTGCTGTTCTTTCGCGGTGATACATTAAGACAAAATAAAACAGAAGTCCTCATTTTATGTTATTCAAAACAATTGGACTTCTGTTTTCTTTTGCCTAAATGGTTCATCCGCGCATCACAATGACTTGCATATATATTTTGCTTCGGAACACCCATATAACTGATGACTCAGGATCAGAGACTTATTTTTCGTCGTTGAAGAATTCTTCTGACTTGGATGCGGAGGGTTCTTTGGAAGAAGTGTCCTCTTCGTCAAGGTCTTTGGTTTCTTCTTTGGAAGCGGAGTCTTTAGAATCTGATGCTTCTTTTGATGCGTTTTCGGCGTCTGCAGATTTGATGTCTACATACTTGCGGGATCCGAATTTAATCTCAGGAGTCTCTTCATCGTCATCCTCAAAGTCTTCAAAATCATCGAAATCATCATCGTCAAATTCATCTGCGATGGCCGCATCTCTTTTAGACAGATAATAGTAAACGCCTGCTGCAGCAGCGGCAACAGTAGCGCAGAATAATAAAAATTTTCCGAATCCATTTCTTTTGGACATAAATTGCCTCCCCATTTTGAACACAATTTTTTATGCAATGCAAATATACAACCTTTATTTTAATACAAATAAAGTGCATTTTAAAGTATATAGGAGCATGAAATGTTTATAAATGATTATTTTTTATGCAATTTACTGTATTAAAAGTTTATAAATAACGGTAAATCGTTTGAAGTATAGGCTTAAAAATGATATATTTGAATAGACCGGTGTGGTCAATTGCACATAACAGGAAGACTTGAAAGATGAATGAAAAATTTTTTGAATTAAAAAAAGAAAAGCAGGATCGCATGATAAATGCTGCGCTCCTTGTTTTTTCAAAATATGGTTATTATCATGCCAGTACAGATGAAATCGTAAAAGAGGCCAATATCAGTAAAGGTCTCTTATTCCACTATTTTGGCAGCAAGATCGGAATGTACGCTTTTTTGTATGATTATGCCACCAGGTTTGTGACACTGGAACTTACGGCTAATGTGGAAAAAAACGAGACAGATTATTTTGAACTGTACAATGAGATATTGTCAGCGATGGCTGCGTCAATGGCTCAGTATCCCTACATATTTCTTTTCCTGAAAAAGGCTGATGTTGAAAGTCAGCCCGAGGCAGTGGCGGAGATCAGCGAAAGAAGGGAGAAATACCAGAGGATAATGGAGGCTTTGCGGGAGAGGGCAGATATCACAAACTTTGCGCAGGGTATTGACTATGAAAAGATTGGCGAAATTCTTGACTACACAACGGACGGTCTTTTGGTAAAACATCTGAAAAACGGAAATTTCAGAGCTGACCTGTTTTTGGAGGAAGCAAAGGAATTTACAGGCATGATAAAGGATATGTCCACAGTCGGCTTTAAAATATAATGATTTGATTTTTTTCTATGTCAAAAAAACAGGAGGCGTCAAATGAGCAGATTCTTAGTAGCAGGTGTAACACAGATTGAGACTATTGTCAGAGTCGATAAGATTCCGGTAAGTTTTGCTCCGCTGACAAGCGAGATTGATACCATATTTACCGGTATGGGCGGAGATGCATACAATGAATCTCTTGCTTTGGCCTGGCTTGGGGATGATGTTACTTTTATGTCTATTGTCGGAAGAAATCAGGACCTTGGACTTATCAATCCTCCCGACAGGAAGATCACTCTTTCTACCGAGTATATAATTCCGCAGATGAACGCGACGCCCACAGCGGTTGTTCTGTATGATAAGAACAGAAAACAGCAGATCTTTGAGGATATTAAGGATCTTAGGGACAACGTATATGACATGTCCATGGTTGCCCCGATTGCGGATGCCTGCGACATGATGGTACTTGCCAATGCCAATTTCTGCAGACCTTTCGCAAAAGCGGCCAAACAGTTTGATAAACCTATTGCAGTCAACATAAGAAGTTATAAGGCGGAAAAAGAAAAATATAATACTGATTTCCTTGAACCCGCCAAGGTACTTTATTTTAGCGACGATACTCTGACTGAGGATCCGTATGATTTCATCGACAGAATTGCAAATACATACGGAACAGAGATAATCATTCTCGGACAGGGAAGCGAAGGCCTGATACTGTTTGATAAGAGCAAGAACTTAAGAGCCCACTACAACACCGTAAAGACCAATGAGGTTGTCAACACTATCGGTGCAGGTAATGCGCTCTTTGCATGTTTCCTTCATTACTACATGGAGACGGGAGACAGCGTAAATGCAATCAAGAATGCGCTTTTGTTCGCGTCATACAAGATAGGATACATGGGAACTTCCAACGGATTTATGACAACAGATCAGCTTGATCAGTGGCGAAATCTTATCTGGGGCATCAAGAAGAGTGAGTTTGATGAGCTTTCCGGAAATTGACTTGTGCATGTCGGTTAATTGTGATAGAGTAAAAACATCGGAAACGTTACCGGAAACGTGTTCATGATTTCCGGTGATCTGTAGAATATTGAATTTTTCAGAAACTCGATATTCTGTGATTTTTGAATTATATGGATGTGGAGAGGACTTTGTGATGGCAAACAGTAAAAAGAAACAGACCAGAGCATGCGGTGTTTTACTTCCGATTTTTTCATTGGCATCGGAATACGGAATTGGAACATTCTCAAAGGAAGCTTATGAATTTGTGGATTTTTTGGACAAGGCAGGCCAGAGGTATTGGCAGATACTGCCACTTGGACCTACCAGTTACGGAGATTCACCGTATCAGTCTTTTTCAACTTTTGCCGGAAACCCTTATTATATCGACATAAGTGAACTGATAGAAGAAGGTCTTTTGACAAGGGAAGAGGCAGGCCAATATGACTTTGGCGGCTCAGAGGAATATATTGACTATGAGAAGCAGTATCGCTCAAGGTTTAAGCTCTTAAAAACAGCCTTTGAGAATGTATATAAGTCAAAAACAGCCAAAGATATAGTGAAGGAGTTTGATGCCTTCAAGAAAAAGCGCGAGAATGACTGGCTTAAGGATTATGCTCTTTTCATGGCGCTTAAAAATGCCAATGGCGGAAGAGCATGGAATACCTGGGAAGAAGGTGTGAGGCTCAGAAAGCCCAAGGCTTTGAAGGAAGCCTTTGAAAAGTATGCTGATGAGGTGGAGTTCTACAGCTTTTTACAGTTTATTTTCCAGAAACAGTGGACCAAGCTCAAGGCATACGCTAACAGCAAGGGCATTGATATCATCGGAGACATTCCGATTTATGTTGCTTTTGACAGTGCTGATACCTGGGCCAATCCTGAACTGTTCCAGCTCGACAAGGACAATGTGCCTATAGATGTGGCAGGATGCCCACCGGATGCATTCAGCGCAACCGGTCAGCTTTGGGGCAATCCTCTCTACAGATGGGATTATCACAAGAAAACCGGCTATAAGTGGTGGATGAAGAGAATCAGCCAGTGCTATAAGCTTTACGATGTTGTCAGGATCGATCACTTCAGAGGTTTTGATGAGTACTATGCGATTCCTTACGGAAATCCCACAGCTGAGATTGGAGAGTGGAGAAAGGGTCCGGGAATAGATCTTTTCAATACGATGAAGAAGGAACTCGGAGAAAAGAGAGTTATCGCTGAGGATCTGGGATTCCTTACACCATCGGTTATAAAGCTGGTTCAGAAGACTGGCTTCCCTGGAATGAAGATTTTGCAGTTTGCTTTTGATTCAAGAGAAGAGAGCGATTATCTGCCGCACAACTACACCAAAAACTGTATAGTTTATACCGGAACTCACGACAATGATACGACTCTTGGATGGTTCAAACAGCTCCCTAAGGATGACAAGAAGTTTGCAAAAGAGTATCTGGGAATCCGCTATACAAAGGATGCTGTATGGGCTTGCATAAGATCTGCCTTCGCAAGTGTTTCGGATACTGCAATTATTCCCATGCAGGACTATCTTGAACTCGATAAATATGCTAGAATTAATACTCCGTCAACACTTGGCGGAAACTGGGTTTGGAGAATGAAGAAGGATGCGCTTTCCGATGACCTTTGCATGAAGATGAGAGATTATGCGAGGATCTACGGAAGACTTAAGTAAAAATGGCAGAGATTACTATTAAAGAAATTGCGAAAAGATGCGGCGTCGGAGTCAGTACAGTTTCAAGAGCGATAAACGATCACTCGGACATAAATCCCGAGACCAAGAAACGTATAATGGAGGTTATCCGGGAGACCGGGTATATCCCCAACAACAGTGCAAGAAACCTTAAGAGAATAGATGCAAAGTGCATCGGGGTACTTGTAAGAGGTATTACCAATCCGTTCTTTGCTCCCATGATAGAGCGTATCGAGCAGGAGACAGAAAAGAAGGGTTATGCGCTGGTGCTGAGGCACGTCGAAGCTTATGAGAACGAAGTTGACGTAGCACTTGAACTGGAAAAAGAAAAGAGACTCCGCGGAATCATATTCCTTGGCGGAAGTTCCAAGCATCCCGCAGACAAGATGAGGCAGCTCAATGTGCCTGTAATCTTTGCAACAATAGGCTCTGATATTTCAGATGATTTCAGCAAGAACTCTTATTCAACGGTTTCGGTGGATGACGCCCTCGAGAGCCGCAAGATGGTTGAGTACCTGATTGGCCTTGGCCATAAAAAAATAGCTATTCTTACAGAGGGAAATGAAGAACCTTCAGTAGTAAAGCTTCGTCTTGAGGGATATCTTGATGCGCTGAAGATCCACAACATTCCTGTGGACAAGAATCTTATCAAATATGTTGATAAGCGGATCTATACGATGAAGAACGGCTATGAGACCACAAAAGAGCTGATTAAATCCGGTGCGGAATTCACAGCGCTCTACTGTATTTCCGATGTACTCGCAATCGGTGCTCTCAGAGCTTTTGCGGATGCCGGAATCCGTGTACCGGAGGATGTGAGCGTGGCAGGGTTCGACGGACAGGAACTGTCGGAGTTCTGCGTTCCGCGTCTTACTACAATAAAGCAGCCGCTTTACGACATCTCCGAAGAGACCATGCGCCTCCTCTTCGACCTCATCGAAGAAAAGCGCTCCCACAAGCACCTCATTTTCCCCGGCCAGCTCATCGAGGCCGAATCAACCTGCAAAAGATGAGGGGGACGCTTAGGTGTCTATGATGCAATAAAAAATATCTGCTCACTGTTCGTTCGCAGTGAAACAATAAGACAATAAAAAACAGAAGTCCTCATTTCATGTTATTCAGAGAAATCGGACTTCTGTTTTTTGTTGTCTAACTGTTTCAACTGCTTCTCACAATGATTCGCATCTATTTTTGTATTGCATAATAGCCATCTTGAGCGTCTTTCATCCTATACTGCATGATAGAAATGGCATAGATATGAGCCGGGCCGGAACCCTTTGCCATCAGGCTCTGTACACGATCTTGGAGGCCATGGAGGTGGCGGCGTCGCTTCCCTGGTAGTGCTCGATGATGGCAAGGCCGAAGTCGATGGCGGTACCCATGCCGCGGCTGGTGATAAAGTGGCCGTCCTTGGTGACGGAAGATGTCTGGACATCGGCACCTAAAAGGTCTTCTTCGCGTCCCGGGAAGCAGCAGGCTTTTTTGCCTTTAAGAATTCCAAGTTTGCCGAAAACAGTAGGTGCTGCGCAGATGGCGCAAAGCATTTTGTCTTTTTCATCAAATTCTTTTATCTTGTCTGTAAGAGCCTTGCAGTCTGCAAGGTTAGTGGTCCCCGGCATTCCTCCCGGGAGTATCAGCATATCAAGACTGTCAAAATCGGTTTCTTCCAGTAAAGAATCGGCTTCAACAGTGATGTTGTGAGAGCCTGTTACATTTTTTCTCCCCATTATTGAAACTGTGCTGATTTCGATATTGGCGCGGCGCAGAAGGTCTACGACTGTAAGTGCCTCAATTTCTTCGAATCCATCTGCTAAAAAAATAGCTGTCTTTGGCATAATTTCCTCCTTGATTTACATCCCGGAACCAGATGTTCAAGAATGTTCGATATATAGTATAATAATGGCGTTGGATTGCTTTTTGAAAAAACACTTTCGCAGTCCTTACAGAGCATATTTTATCATATTTATTCGTGAGGTATATATGGGAATAGAGATAGAAAAAAAGTTTTTGACAAAGGAAATTCCCTTTGATCTGAGTTCTTTTCCCTGCCATGAGATAGAGCAGGGATATTTGAATGTGCATCCTGCCGTGAGAATCCGCAAGGAGGATGATGATTACTACATGACCTACAAGGCCGTCAAAGAGAATTACGATGGCATCGGCAAAACTGAGTACAACATGGAGCTGGACAGACAGTCCTATGAGCACCTTAGAACCAAGGTAGATGGAAATATTATCACGAAAAAGAGATATATAATTCCTATAAATCAGGACGGGTTTGACAGTGATTATCTGGATAACAACCCCTCTTTAAAAAAAGCGATTGAAGATGGAAGCGTCAAGATAGAACTGGATGTTTTTGAGGGTGTGTTCAAGGGAAGGATTCTGGCGGAGATTGAGTTTCCCAGTGAAGATGCTGCAGCTCACTATAAAATGGCAGACTGGTTTTTAGAAGATGTGACCGGTGATACCGGATACAGCAACTCACAGATGAGCAGAGAAAAAGTCTGAAATCAGTCGGGAAGATTTTTGAAGCAGAGTCTGCTCCGGGAGTTGGCGTATATTCTAAAAATAGAATTTACGATCAGCTTTTCGGGAGCTTAAGACTGTATAATAGCGGCGCAAAGCGGTAAGCGATGCTGTGAAGGTCCATCTTTTTCATGGGAATCGTTTTAAGAAGAGCCTGAAGTTTTCTTATTTGCGCGACAGATGATCTATCGCCGTGTCTGTACGCCAGAAGGCTGTTGTACATATTGTAATCGATGATATCAGCATAGCTATCGCGCACATAATCCATGCTCACATACTTTTTTATCCTGTCAAAGGCGGGAGCATAAATGAAAGTGCCGTCCTTAAAGAGCGCGCGCGATACTGTGGCAGAACCTGAATTTTGTATATAGTGATAGAGAGGAGCCTGGACATATGCAAACTTAAGGCTCTTTTGGGAAAAGAGCTTTGACTGGAACAGAAGATCTTCGCACATGGAAATGTCCTCATCAAGGGATAATTCCTTTAAATATTCGGTCCTGAAAAGCCTTGTAAACAGGAAACCTCTTATGTTTTCATCAGTAAACATGCCTTTTAGGATGTCTTTTGAATAGAGTACATCGATGTTTTTGGAATAATATGAAGTTATGGCATTGTCCTTGTGGGTAAAATAGCCGCATATTGAGCCGCCAAAGGATTCATCGCTTATAGCTTTCACCATCAGCTCATACATATTTGGTTCAATATAGTCGTCGGAGTCAAGGAAACTTATGAAATTACCACAGGCAAGCTGTATTCCAAGATTTCTGGATGCAGAAACTCCGGAGTGTTCTTTTTTAACATGTTTTATAATGCTGTATCTGGAAGAGTACTCTTTTATGACTCGCTCTGAATTGTCGGTTGAACCATCGTCAATTAGCAGGATTTCGTAGGGCATATAAGTGGAAGAGAGGATGCTGTCCAGCATTCTCCCTATACAATTTTCGCTATTGAAAAATGGAATAATAACAGATATACTCTTCATCATGTCTTAATTATAGTTGTTAAAAGAAGCGATAGCAATAAAGGAGATCTATGGGAGAGAAGTTTATCCCCAGGAAAATTCATTATTTTTGGTTTGGCGGAGGCGTCAAAAGTTCCAAGGTAAAAAAGTGCATAGAAAGCTGGAAGAAGTTTTGTCCTGATTATGAGATCATTGAATGGAACGAAAGTAATTATGATTACAAAAAGCACCCATTCATGATAAAAGCTTACGAAGATAAGAAGTGGGCTTTTGTGTCAGACTACGCAAGGCTTGACGTACTCTATGAATATGGAGGCATTTATCTGGATACCGATGTGGAGATCATAAAGAATATAGATGACCTTCTTGAGAATCACGCGTACATCGGATTTGAGAGAAAAGATCTTTTGGGTGACGGACAGGGCTTTGGAGGCGAGAAGGGCTTTCCTTTATTTAAAGAGATGATGGCTGTCTATGACGGACTGGATGAATACATTGAAAGTCCAAAGCTCAGAACCGAGGTTTGCGTATCTCATGGGCTTAAGCTAGACGGCAGCAGGCAGACAATTGATGGAATGGAGATTTATCCTGTAGATGTTTTTTGCCCCAAGAATTTCAAGACAGGAATCGTACAGGTCACGACAAACACCAAATCCATTCATCATTTTGATGCAAGCTGGCATCCAAAGAGCAGCAGGAAATACATGCACCTCATGAGATTTTTAAACCTGCTTCTCGGTGAAAAAAACGGCGATGTGGCTTTTAGTAAAGTCATAGATTTCAAGGATCGTATTATGGGTAGAAAAGAATGAGCTTGGAACTGGTTTCAATAATAATACCGGTCTACAATGTTGAAGCTTATCTAAAAGAGTGTGCAGCCTCAATAATGAATCAGACCTACACGGATTTTGAGGCAATCCTGGTGGATGATGGCTCTACAGATTCAAGCGGCGATATTTGTGACTCGTTAAAAGATCTGGATGACAGATTTAAGGTCATACATCAGAAAAACAGAGGGCTATCCGGTGCCAGAAATACAGGCCTTGCACAGGCAAGGGGAGAATATATATGTTTTGTTGACTCTGATGATATGGTAAGCCCGGGTTATGTAGCGGAGATGATGGACGCGATAAAGGCGGAAAATGCTGACCTTGCCATATGTGATGTGGAATCTGCAAAGCTCTGCGAGCCTTCATTGGATATTAAGGACAGATGCACGTTAAAAGCTTCTGAGTGCAGGGACTGGCTTAAGGATACCAGGTCAAGAGAATATGTCCTTATGGTTGTTGCCTGGAATAAGTTGTATTCAAGGGCTCTTCTTGAGGGCTTTGCTTATGATGAAGGCAAGTGGCATGAGGATGAGTTTGCGATAAATAAGATAATCTTTAAATTTGAAAAAGCGGTGTTTGTTCCCAAAAAGCTTTACAAATATCGCGATAACTCTGAAGGGATAACCGGGGAAAGCAATAAATATAACAAAAAACATCTTGATGTTTTCGATGCCTATATGGAGCGGATTGGTATTTCAGTACAGAACCGGGATTTAACCCTTGCCAATGTGACTTTGGTAAACGCTTTATACAAATTGACGGAATTATATTTTAAAAATTCTACAATGTCGACAGCGTATCAAAAAAAGTTTCGCGAAATTTTCTACACATACAGACGATATCTGGATGTAAAGCAATCCTTGAAATATCGGCTCTTTTTGAAGTTTCCGCGTATTTATGGTAGAATTATTGGGTTGGATTAAGTTAATTTTTTTGTAATAAAATTTTCAAATCGGAAAAAAGTTTGTTATTTTATATTGCTTTTTATTATCTAATTGAATATACTTATCCTTGCAAAAAAAATTCACAATTTGTTTATAAAAATTTTATAAAATTGTTTTTTGCATAGTTCGATGTGGGGGAGAACGTCGGTAACATGCTGATTATTGGGGGAATATTCAGCGCAATTTTTTACGAATGGAGTTTATGTTTTATGAATCGTTCGAATACTTCTGCATCATTTGATATTGTGCACGTAATACTTGATATTATCTTTTTAGCGATAGCTTTTCTGCTGTCGGTCCTATTCTTTGGAAGTGGTGTCGATGCCAACGAGTGGAGAGCGATTACATCCATATATATCGTAGGTTGTGTTATTTTCCTTATGAATAACAGAACATCGCAGATCTATAACAATACCCTGTTCTTTTATGTTGACAGAATTATAAGAAGAGAGACTTTGTCTTTTTTTATTGCTGTTGTATGCGGTGAGATCATATATTTTAACTGCATCAACGACAGAAATTTCGGGTCAACTTTTTTCTGGGCACTTCTTGCTATTACTTATGTACTGATACTTCTGGAAATACTTATTTTCCAGAGACTTATCGACATTATCATAAAGAGAAAGCATGTTCCGAGATGCGTCTATGTAGGCAGCAAGGACTCATACAACAAGTTCCGTTACTTCCTGAACAAGACTCCTCTTATTGTAAACGAGATCGGTTATGTGAGCTATGATGACGACGATTCCATTGAATATATCGGGAAGCTCTCCGATCTGGAGGAGATTATCAGGAAGTATAATATCGATCAGGTATATATCATGCAGAAGCGTGATATGGATATCACATATATTCAGAAGTACATCGATCTGTGCATAGAGATGGGTGTTACCTGCCGTGTAATTGTTGATATTTTCAGAAGAAGAAGATGTTACACCTACAACAGTAGTGTCGGAACTTACCCTGTACTTACATATCATACAGTTACACTTAACAACTGGGAAAAAGTTCTTAAGAGAGTATTTGACATATGCTTTTCATTGTTCGCAATTGTACTTACCTCTCCGATAATGATCATTACAGCTATTGCGATCAAGCTTGATTCCAAGGGCCCTGCTATCTTTAAGCAGGTTAGAGTGGGTAAGAACGGACGTCACTTCAAGATCTGGAAGTTCAGAAGTATGGTTCAGGATGCGGAAGAGCGCAAAAATGAGCTTCTTGAACTCAATGAAGTAAAAGACGGAATGATGTTCAAGATGCAGGATGATCCTCGAATCACAAAGGTTGGTAAGTTTATCAGAAAGACCAGTATTGATGAGCTCCCTCAGTTCTTTAATGTTCTCTTTGGATCAATGAGTGTTGTCGGTACAAGACCGCCGACAATTGATGAGGTGGAGAAGTATTCTACACACCAGTGGAGAAGAATCAGTATAAAGCCGGGTATCACAGGCATGTGGCAGGCTAATGGCCGAAGCAGTATTAAAGATTTCAATGAGGTTGTGGAACTAGATGTAGAGTATATTGATAACTGGAGTCCGCTTCTTGATATTCAGATTATCTTTAAGACTGTTGCTGAAGTATTTATGAGTAAGAATTCCTACTGATCGGAGATTGGTTGATTATATGAAAATAGCGATGATAGGGCATAAAAGAATCCCATCGAGAGAGGGTGGCGTTGAAATAGTTGTGGAAGAACTCTCAAGCCGTTTGGTAAAGATGGGACACACCGTTACAGTGTATAATCGTAAGGGCAAGAATGTAGCGGATAAAAATGCCGATAAAGAGGCCCATAAGCTTAAAAGATATAAGGGAATCAAAATTGTAAACGTTCCGACACCTGATAAAAAGTCATTGAATGCGATTGTGTATTCATTTCTTGCAACGATTATAGCTGTCCTTAGCAACCATGATGTAATTCATTATCATGCTGAAGGACCATGTGCAATGCTTGTTATTCCGCATTTCTTCGGAATCAGGACCGTTGCAACAATACATGGTCTTGACTGGCAGAGAGCCAAGTGGGGCGGATTTGCCACGAAGTTTCTTCTCTTTGGGGAGAAGATGGCAGCCAAATATGCGGATGAAGTTATTGTTCTTTCGCGTAATGTTCAGCAGTATTTCAAGGACAAGTACAACAGAGAAACGATTTATATCCCTAACGGCGTAAATAAGACTGAGTTTTTGCCTGCAGACAGAATCACAAGGAAGTTTGGAATTGAAAAGGATAAATACATCCTTTATCTTGGAAGACTTGTTCCCGAGAAGGGCATTACATATCTTATCGATGCATTTTCTACTATTGATACGGATATGAAGCTTGTAATTGCCGGTGGCGGAAGCCATTCCGACGAGTTTGTTACACAGCTCAATGAGAAGACCAAGAAGGACAAGAGAATTATAATGACAGGCTTCGTTCAGGGTAACACTCTTACAGAGCTTTTCAGCAACTGTTTCCTTTATGTTCTTCCCAGTGACATTGAGGGTATGCCTATCAGTCTTCTTGAAGCCATGAGCTTTGGAAGAAGATGTCTTGCCAGCGATATTCCTGAAAATACCGAGGCCTGCAAGGAATTTGCCCAGTACTTCAAGAAGTCGGATGTTACAAGCCTTGCCAATAAGCTTCAGGAGATCATTTTAAATCCGGATATTTTCCATACTCAGGAAGAAATCATGGACTACTGCTACAACAGATTTGACTGGAATAAAGTAACCGGCGCAAGTGCCAAACTTTATATCGATACAATTCTTAATGTGGAGAGAATTGATGATGTATGATGATTTAGAGCCAGATTCGGAAAAAATTTATTTTTTCCGAGTCTGGCTCTGAATCATTTTCCTTATTACGAAAAAAGTATGGAAATAGAAATCAAGTTATGATATAATCTGAAAGCGATTGTGCCTAATTGGGCATAAATAGTACTGTTTGTTCGGCAGACAGTTCATATTTTATATAAAGATTTATATGTTTAGGAGGAAACAAAGTAACATGAGCGTAACAGTTGAGAAGCTCGAGAAGAGCATGGCTAAGCTTAAGATTACAGTATCTGCTGAGCAGCTTGAGAAGGCTATCCAGAATGCTTACAACAAGAACAAGGGCAAGATCCAGATTCCCGGATTCCGTAAGGGAAAGGCTCCTCGTAAGATGATTGAGCAGATGTATGGAAAGGAAGTATTTTATGAGGATGCAGCCAACGAACTTATTGAGGCTGAGTATCCCGGCGCTGTAAATGAGTGCGGAGAGGATGTTGTATCTTCACCTAAGATCGATGTTGAGCAGCTTGAGGCAGGCAAGGATTTCATCTTTACTGCTGAGGTAGCTTTAAAGCCTCCGGTTAAGCTTGGAAAATATAAGGGTGTAGAAGTTCCAAAGATGGATGTTGATGTTACCGATGAAGAAGTTGATGCTGAGATTGACAAGCAGAGAAATACAAATGCCAGAACAATCGAAGTAACTGACAGAGCCGTAGCAATGAACGATATCGTAACTCTTGATTTTGAGGGATTCGTAGATGGCAAGGCTTTCCAGGGCGGTAAGGGAACAGATTATCCTCTTACAATCGGTTCAGGAGCATTCATCCCCGGATTCGAAGAGCAGCTTGTTGGCTTTGAAATTGGCAAGGAAGGCGATGTTAATGTAACATTCCCTGAGGATTATCAGGCAGAGGACCTTGCAGGAAAGGCTGCTACTTTCAAGTGCACAGTTAAAGCTATCAAGGCTAAGGAGCTTCCTGAGCTTAACGACGAGTTCGCAAGTGATGTTTCCGAGTTCGATACTCTTAAGGAGTACAAGGAAGACGTTAAGAAGAAGCTTGTAGAGAAGAAGACAAACGAAGAGAAGGCTAAGAGAGAGGATACTGTAGTTAAGGCTGTTATCGATGATTCAGAGATGGAACTTCCTGAGGCTATGATCGATACACAGGCAAGACAGATAGTTAATGATTTTGCACAGAGACTTCAGATGCAGGGCATGAACATGGATCAGTATCTTCAGTATACAGGTAACACTGTAGACAAGATGCTTGAGCAGGTTAGACCTCAGGCTGTTGAGAGAATCCAGGCAAGACTTGTTCTTGAGGCTGTTGCCAAGGAAGAGAACATCACAGTAAGCGATGAAGATTTTGAGGCAGAGCTTAAGAAGATGGCTGAGCAGTACAAGATGGAGCTTGATAAGCTTAAAGAGCTTATGCCTGAGTCTGAGCTTAAGACAATGCGTGAGGATATGGCTGTTCAGAAGGCTGCTGACTTCCTTGTAGAGAATGTAAAGGAAGGCGCTAAGAAGGCTGCCAAGAAAGCTGCTAAGAAGGCTGACGAAGCTGATGCTGAGGAGAAGCCTGCTAAGAAGACAGCTGCAAAGAAGACCACAAAGAAGGCAGCTGAGGGTGACGCAGAAGAGAAGCCAAAGAGAGCACCAAGAAAGAAGAAGACAGAAGAAGAGGCTTGATAGGTAACTATTAGGTTTAAGCCAATCTGATGATGTTTTATCTATATTTGTAGATATGATGCGCGAGGATTTTATATGAAGATCCTCGCGCTTTTTGTTGCACAAGACCGGCAAGCGAATGGATGCTTGCATACAAATTCATTTGCCGGTCGTAAGAACATGGAGCACTAAGTGCGGAATGTTCGTGTGCGAAATCGAGTAGGAGTCAGCCTACTCGATTCTTTTTGAGAGAATGATGCCCGGAATACGATAAGAAAATAGAATTTATCCGTCAAATAGTTAACGAAAATTTATAAGATTTATTGCTTTTTTATAATTACTAACACTAAAGTGTTGATATAATAGTTAGTGGAGGCGGAAAAATTTTAGAATGATAGAGATATTGCGCGAGAAAACTCAATTATTAAGTAAGGTTCGCGTTTGGAACATAGTACCGTTTGTCGTATGGCCACTTCTATTTTTGGTGGCCTTTTTTATTATGTATAATCGCATGGTAGCTCTTTATATTGATGAAATAGAGTACAAGGGTGATGCCACTGCAGACGCCATCTCTGTTAATTTCCTCATGTATCTGAACAATATTGATGATGCTTTAAAATCATCAGTTTCCATGGTGGAATACATGATGGATAAAGGCGCCGATGACGAAGAAATATTAGATTATATAACCTATGAGACGGAAAAGCTTGGGGTGGTTTCGGCCACGGGGTCAAGGGGGATTTTTGGTGTCTTTAAAGGGAAGTTTTTACACGGACTGGGATGGAAGCCCAAAGCTGATTACGTGCCGATGGAACGAATATGGTATACGGAGGCTCTTGCTAAAAAGGGCAGATATACTTTTGTCGGGCCGTATCCCAGCCAAAGGGCAAGCGAATACTGTGTAACAGCAACCAAACTGCTTGATGACGGGGAAAGCGTTATATGCTTTTCTATTGACTATGATACTTTTAAAAAGATGACAACGGGCTTTGCGGATGCTGATGCTTCAATGACAGTTCTTGCCATGAATGAAGAGGGTTATGTGCTTGCCAGCTCATCCTCAAACGAAATCGGGGAAGATTATGCCGGTTCAGATGATCCTTTAAAGAAGGGCATCTATGATGCAATAAAAAATAGTGGCGGAAAGGGTACATTTTCACTGGAT